>NZ_JAMYUA010000001.1:0-375000 GCF_040322715.1 Mesorhizobium sp. M0106
CTTCAACAGCCGCAATCCTTCAAAACAGAAGCGTCATCCGCAAACCCACGCACCAAATGACGCGTCAGCGGCTTCGTTCAATCCCCTTCGATTCCGTCAAATCAGGAACCGCTCTAGCTAATTGTTTAGGATATCCGTCTCCGCCGAATGCAGCCATATCGGGCGTGGCGCTGTAGCCGAAGGCTGGTGAGATCGGAATCAGAAAGGCCACCTGCGCTCAACGGCCGTTCGCCCGGCGGACCCGCCAGATGACATTACCGACGTCGTCGGCGACGAGCAGTGCGCCAGTCTGATCGATAGCGACGCCGACCGGACGGCCCATCGCCTCGCCATTCCGCCCGATGAAGCCGGTGAGCACATCCTTCGGGAGACCGCTCGGTTTGCCCCCACGGAACGGCACGAAGATGACCTTGTAACCGCTGCGCACACTCCTGTTCCACGAGCCGTGCTGGCCGACGAAGGCGCCGTTGCCGTAGGCCGGACCGAGTTGCGCGCCTTTGGAGAAGGTCAGTCCCAGCGAGGCGGTATGAGAGCCCAGGGCGTAATCGGGCTTGATCGCTGCCGCCACGAGATCGGGGCGCTGCGGCTTGACGCGTTTGTCGACGTTCTGTCCGTAGTAGCTGTAGGGCCAGCCGTAGAAAGCGCCGTCACGAACCGAGGTCATGTAATCCGGCACAAGGTCGTCGCCGATCTCGTCACGCTCGTTCACGGCGACCCAAAGCTGGCCAGTCTCAGGATTCCAGGAGAGCCCGTTCGGGTTGCGCAGGCCCGAGGCGAAGACCCGAGTGCGGCGGGTAGACCGATCCACTTCAAGGACAGCGGCGCGGTTCTTCTCCGCGGCTATGCCGTTTTCTCCAACGTTGCTGTTGGAACCAACGGTGACATAGAGCTTGCGTCCATCCGGAGTTGCGATCACGTCCTTGGTCCAATGATGGTTGAGGTCCCCGGCCGGCAAGTCGATGATCTTTTCCGGCGACGTGCTGACTCGGGTCTGGCCATTGGAGTAGGGGAAAGCGACGAGCGCATCGGTATTCGCGACATAGAGCTTGCCTTTGGACAGCGTCATGCCGAAGGGCGAATTGAGGCCTTCCGCGAACGTCGTGCGCACATCCGCAATGCCGTCGCCATCGGTGTCGCGCAGGAGCGTGATGCGGTTGGCGCTTTTGGTCGCGGCGCCAGCCCGCTTCATAGCCAGGTCCATGAAGACCTTTCTAAGACTGAAGCCTTCGTCATGCTTGGCAGGGGCATTGGTTTCAGCAACCAGCACGTCGCCGTTCGGAAGCACATGTAGCCAGCGCGGATGGTCGAGGCCGGTGGCGAAGGCGTTCACTGTCAGCCCCTTCGCCGGGGTCGGCATACCTTCTTTCTGCCAGCCTTTCGCCTCGGCGATGTTAACAGTCGGGATCAGCGTCGGTCTTGGTTTCGGTAATGTGGGGTTGGGGCCATAGCCGGATATTGCCCCGGTTTTTTGCGCCGGAATGCCAGCGCAGCTTGCCATGACGGTGCCCAACACCGCTACGAGTACGCTTCCTGGGAAGCCGGCATGCATCGGACGTCCTCCGCATGGATTTGTGTCGCGCTCTTTGTGCAAACGGAAGTCAGTGGCTTATTCTTCCAATTGCTTCGAAACAGCGGCGCTCGTAATCCGAGGGCCAGGAATTCGCGACAGATCTGCGCTCGGTAGAAATATGGCGCGAGAAGATTGTGGCAACCGCGCGAATATCTGTCGCGCAATATGCATCTCACATTTGTATCGCGCGAAATCGGTACGGCTTGCGCTTTTCGGTATCGAGTTGCTCATGGGCCAACATGCGTTCGAATGGAAGGAGACCGTGAACGGCGGGACCCACAACGACCCACCGATTGCACCAGCTGGTGAAACAGCTGTTGTTGCTGCTTAGCAAGACGCCGCAAATCTGCTAAAGTCTGCGGTGGGAGGAGACGGATATCCAATCGCTGCCGATAGCACATCCAAGTGTAGCGAAGGCGACACCCGGCGCATCACTTCCGCTCGCCTATTCCCTCGCGACGCTCTGCTGGCTCCTGTCGGCCGGCGTCTATATCGCCGCCAAGTGGGTTGCCCCCGAGATGCCGCCTTGGGCGCTCTGCTTCTGGCGGCTGACGCTCGCGTGCGCGATCCTGCTGCCTATCGTCCATCGTCATCACGGGGCGATGCTCGTGCTGATCCAATCCCGGGTGATCGAGGTGCTGGTCATCGGCACCATCGGGCTAACCTTGTGTCAGGGCATGATCTACACGGGCCTCAACTACACCAACGCGACAACCGCCGGCATCATCATGGCGCTGTCGCCGATCATGACTATGGTGCTTGCCCGCTTCGTGCTCGGCGAGCCCCTCGGTATCTGGAAAGCGCTTGGAGCGCTGGTCGCTCTGGCCGGGATGGTGGTGATCGTGGCGCGCGGCGACCTTGCCGCGCTGATGCAGCTGCAGTTCAATCCCGGCGAGTTGTGGATCGTCGGCAGCGCGTTTTGTTGGGGCCTCTACACCGTGCTGCTGCGTCGCGCCAAATTCGCTATCGAGCTTCTGCCGATGGTGGTCCTGCTGCTGGGAGCCGGCGCGCTGGCCGCACTGCCCTTCTATCTCTGGGAACTGTTTTCCGGGGATCGTTCGGCGCTGCATGCGAACGGCCTTCTGGCTCTCGCCTATGTTGCCGGCCCCGGCGGCGCTCTGATGTACTATCTCTACAACCGTAGCGTCGAGACACTTGGTGCGGGGCGCGCCAGCATGCTGCTCTATCTCCAGACCGCCTTCGTCGCCGTTCTCGCTTATCTGGTCCTTGGCGAAAGCTTGCACGACTACGATCTCGCCGGCGCCGCCTTCATCATCGCCGGCCTGCTGCTCGCCACCGCGATCAAGCCGAGGCAGCGCACGGTGCGTGTCGCGTAGGCAAACATCAGTTCCGCTGCTTCGGCGAGCAGCTCGCAAAATCAGAGCGCCACCCGAAGCAAGCCGGGTCACTGAAGCCGGCTGTTGTGGCGCAGCACGAGGCCGACCGCGCCGAGCAATGCGTCGTTCTCCGTGTGCTTGCCAACGATTATCCGCGTGCGCAGCGCAGGCGCCACATCGCGGGACTTGATGAGCGTGTGGCGTTCATATGATGCGATCAGTGGCGCCAGGAGAATGTCGCCCGCCAGGGCCATGCGGCCGCTGATGATGATGAGCGGCGGATTGAGAACCGAACCGATCAGGCCAAGGCCACGGCCGGCGAACTCGGCGGTGTCCTCGATCATCCGCAGCGCCCTCACGTCGCCCTCCTCGGCCATCATGATCACGTCGTCCATCGTGACCGGCCGCCGCACGATGCGCGAAATCTGCTCGAGCGGTCCGGCAAAGCTGGCATAGAGCTCCAGGCATCCTCGATTGCCGCACCGGCAAAGGTCGCCGCCGGGATCGATGCTGATGTGCCCGAATTCGCCGGCGCCGCCGGCGATGCCGCTCACCAGCCGACCGTGCTGGACAATGGCCCCGCCGACGCCCAGATCGACCTTGAACAGCACGAAATCGTCCTGGCCGACGGCCGCACCCCACATCAGCTCGGCAATGGCCGAGCAGTTGCTCTCATTGTCGGCGAAGATCGGCTGTTCAAGGACCGGCCCGAACACATCGCGGATGTTGACCCCGGCCCAGGTCGGAACGATACTCGCGCGCAGCACCACTCCTTCGCGGCTGACTGGGCCCGAGACGGAGACCCCAACCCCCAGGAGCCCCGCCATCGGCAGACCGTTCTCTTCGTAGCATCGGGCAATTACTGACTTGGCGAGCTGGGCCGCCTGTTGCGGCTGGTAGTCCAGACCCATGGGGATAGTTTGTTCGGCAACGAAAGAATGCGAGACGTCAGCGACGACACACCGCATCTCGTCGAGGCCCAGATGGATGCCGACGCAGGTGCCCGCAGCGGGATTGAGCGTCAATGTCGTGGCAGGCCTGCCGATACCCCTGGCCGCGTCATGATGGGCCGAGGATTCGATCACCATCCCTGACTTTCTCAAGCCGTTGAGCGCGGTTGAAACCGTCGACCGCGCCAAACCGGTAATGCGGGTAATTTGCGACGCAGAAAGCACGCCGCGCTCGCGCAGGCATCGGACGATCAGGCTCTCCGGCGACGCCGACGGCCTGTCGATCAGCCAATTTCTAAGCGAAGGTTTGTTCATGATGAGCACAAAGCACGTTGACTGATAGCCCAAATATGTCATCTTGGAAAGAACGGAGATTACTGCATCTCGCCGGCCACGACCTCAAATCGCGGGCCACAAGCGGTCGATACGAACCGTGCATCACATATGGGAGTGAAACGATGAAATACCTGAGGACGGCCTTTGCGGCCGCTACCGCCTTCACCTTGATTACCGGAACAGCCCTCGCGGAGCCGAAGACCAACCTCTTGCATCAATGGGCCACCGGATCGGACGCCCAGGCTATCGCCAAGCTCGGCGAGATGTTTACCGCCAAGGGTGGCACCTGGCAGCAGACCTCCATCGCAGGCCATACGGCCAATACATTGGCCAAACTGCGTGCTGATGTGATCGCTGGCAACGCACCTCCCGCTGTGCAGCTAAAGGGCCCCGAGATCGCCGAATGGAACGAGACGGGCATGACAGCCAATCTCGACGACCTGGCGAAGGCGGAAAATTGGGAGAAAGTCGTCGCTCCCGAATTGCTGCCGGTGATGAAGCCGACCGGGAATTGGGTGGCCGCGCCGATGAACATCCACCGCATCAACTGGCTGTGGGCATCGCCGAAGGTCATGAAGGACGCGGGCGTCACCGAGATGCCGAAGACATGGGCGGAATTCAACGCCGCCTGCGACAAGATCGTGGCCAGCGGCAAGATCTGCATTTCGCACTCGACCGCCGACTGGACCGACTCGACCGTCTTCGAAGTGGTCGTGTACGGTCAGGACCTCGATCTCTACAAGAAAGCTTTCGTCGAGGGCGACGTCGACGCCATGCGCAGCGACGGCATGGTCAAGGCCTTCGAGCAGTTTCGCACCATGACCTCGAAGTACATGGACCCCGGCATGAACGGGCGTGACTGGGATACCATGTCGCATCTCGTTGGCCGCGGCGAGGCCGCCTTCCACATCATGGGCGACTGGACGATCGGCCTGCTGACGGCCGGCGGCTTCAAGGAGGGCACCGACTATGTCTGCGCTCAGGCGCCGACCGATTGGGGCAAGCCCGGTTTCATCCTGAATTCAGACTCGGTCGTGTTCTTCAAGCAGAAGGACCCGGACTATATCGAGGGACAGAAGCTGCTTGCCAGCATCATCCTGTCGCCCGAATTCCAGACCATTTTCAATCAGACCAAAGGGTCCATTCCGGCCCGCCTCGACGTCGATCTTTCGAACGGCTTCAATCCCTGCCAGCAACTCTCGCAAAAGGATCTGCAAGCCTCGATCGCCGCCGGAACGCTCGTCCGTTCGATGGCGCACAACATGACGGTGCCGCAAAAAGTCCGCGGCGCAATGATGGATACCATCACCGAGTTTGTAGCGACGCCGGATATGAGTGCGCAGGACGCGGCCAATGCGATGGCGGATGCGGCCGAAGCGCAGAAGTGACGCTGCCGATGATGGCCGGGGGCGAAGCGCCCGGCCAGACTTCGCCGGAGCAGCCCGATGTCCACCCATGATCTGATGGTACCAGCTGCAGCTGCCGCGGCCCGTCCGTGGCGCGAGCGCCTGGGCACGATGGTGCCCATTCTGGTGCTGGCGCCGTCGATAGCGGCGAGTTTCATCTATGTTTTCGTCTTCACGCTCTGGACGCTCTACATCTCGCTGTCCAATTCGTCGCTGTTGCCGACCTATGGGTTCGTCGGCCTGGACAATTACGCTTCGCTCTGGGCAAACCGGCGCTGGAACATCGCCTATACGAATCTCTTCCTGTTCAGCGGCTTCTATATCGTTGGCTCGATGGCCGTTGGCCTGCTGCTCGCGATCGCGATCGACCAGCGCGTCCGCGGCGAGGCGGCTTGGCGCACCATCTTCCTCTACCCGTTGGCGGTGTCCTTCATCGTCACCGGTACGGTGTGGAGTTGGCTCTATAATCCTGTCGACGGTATCCAGGCCTTCGTTCGCGGGCTTGGCTGGACCGACTTCAGCTTCGCCCTGACGGCAAACCGCAATACGGCGATCTATGCTGTGATCATAACCGGTATCTGGCAGTCGTCCGGCTTCGCAATGGCACTTTTCCTGGCCGGTCTGCGGTCGGTCGATCCGGATCTCGTCAAGGCCGCGCAAATCGACGGCGCGTCGGTTTTCCGGACCTATCGCAGGGTCATCCTGCCAACCATCGCCCCGATATTCCTGGCGGTGGCGGTCATTCAGATACAATTCGCCATCAAGACCTTCGACCTGGTGGCGGCGTTGACGCGAGGCGGCCCAGGTGTGTCCACCACCTTCCCCGCCATCTATGTCTACGACCTGATGTTCCAGCGCGGCCAAATCGGCGAAGGTGCCGCCGCGGCGATGATGATGCTCGCTGCGGTCGCGGTGGTGCTGGTGCCGTATTCCTTGTGGATCGTCTGGCGCCGGCGAGCGGAGGGCCGCAATGGCTGAAATTGCCCCTAATGCCCGTTTTGATCCGGAAGAAGCCGCTGCCACGCGCCGGCATTTCTGGAGCCGCTTCCTTGTCTATGCCGTGCTGACGCTTTTCGCGGTCGTTTATCTCGTGCCGTTGCTGGTGGTGATCTTCAACTCGTTGCGCGAGCAGTCGGAGATTGCCCGCAACGGCCTCATCTCCGTACCGCGCAGCTTCCGGTTCGATGCGTGGGCGCAGGCCTGGGGATCCTACTGCGTCAGCGGTACCTGCGAGGGAATGAAGCGCAATTTCTTCAACTCCCTGGCCATGACGATCCCCGCCACCATCATCTCGACCATTCTCGGCGCCATGAACGGCTACATCCTCTCCAAATGGCGCTTCAGGGGCTCTGAACTGATCTTCAATCTGATGCTGCTCGGCGTATTCATGCCCGGCCAGATTTCGCTGATGCCGTGGGCGTTTCTGCTCGGCAAGCTCGGCCTGACCAATTCCACATATGGGCTGGTGCTGATCCACGTCGTCCAGGGCATCTCGTTCACCACCCTGTTCTGCCGCAATTTCTACGTCAGCATACCGGACGACCTGATCAAGGCGGCACGCATCGACGGCGCCGGCTTCTGGCGGATCTTCCGCAAGATCATCCTGCCCCTGTCGCCGCCCATCCTGATCGTCACCGTCATCTGGCAGTTCACCGGCATCTGGAACGAGTATCTGTTCGGCGTCGTCTTCACATCGGGCCAGCAGCAGCCGATCACAGCGGCACTGGTCGCGCTCACGGCCGGCGGCACGACCGCACGTGCTTACGATGTGATGAGCGCAGCCGTGCTGATCGGCGCGTTGCCTCCGCTGCTGATCTATCTGTTTGGTGGAAAATACTTCGTGCGCGGCCTCACCCAGGGCGCCATAAAATGAGGCGTCGCCCATGTCCGCGTTGATGATCCGCAACCTTCACAAGAGCTACGGCTCGCTCGAGATTCTTGCCGGCATCGATCTCGAGGCTAAGACCGGAGAATTCGTCGCCCTTGTCGGCCCGTCGGGTTGCGGCAAATCAACCTTGCTCGCCATGATCGCCGGACTGGAAACCGTCACGTCGGGCGAGATATGGATCGGCGACCGGCTGGTGAACTCGGTGCAACCCAAGGACCGCGATATTGCGATGGTGTTCCAGTCATACGCCCTCTATCCCACCATGACGGTGCGCCAGAACATCACCTTCGGCATGGAGAGCCGCGGCGTGCCAAAAGCGGCGCAGGCGGAAGCTGTCCAGCGGGTTACCGCACTCCTGCAGATCGAACAGCTGCTTAAACGCAAGCCCGGCCAGCTCTCGGGAGGCCAGCGGCAGCGCGTTGCGATGGGGCGTGCCCTCGTGCGCGACCCGAAGCTGTTTCTGTTCGACGAGCCCTTGTCCAACCTCGACGCCAAGCTGCGCGTCGACATGCGTACCGAAATCAAGAAGCTTCACCATCGCGTCGGCAAGACCACGGTGTATGTCACCCACGATCAGGTCGAGGCGATGACGCTTGCATCCCGCATTGCGGTGATGAACCAGGGCTCGGTACAGCAGTTCGACACGCCGAAACGGATCTACGACCGGCCGACCAACATGTTCGTTGCCGGTTTCATGGGATCGCCGGCGATGAATTTCATTCCCGCCCGGCTTACGGGCTCGACCAGCATCTCGGTACGCGCCGCTGACGGCAGCGACGTCAGCCTCGCCCTTGCCGCGCCGATGCCCGCCGGCGCGCCAAAAGACGTCGTGCTCGGTATCCGGCCGGAACACATCTACCGTTTCACGACCGATCTGAAGTCGCGCAAACCTGCTGTAGCGTCCATGCAGGCGCCGGTCGAATTGGTCGAGCCTACCGGGGCCGAGACGCTTGCCGTGCTCAGGCTGGGTGACCTGGAGATCACCGGCCGTTTCGAGCCGGATGACGCTCCCGTCATGGGCGAGACGATAACGCTCGGCATCGACATGTCGCGCGCCTGTCTGTTCGATCCAACAACCAAGGCGCTTCTGTAGTTTGATGTCCGTACAATTCGCGACTTATCCGAGCTTGACCGATCGGGTCGTGCTGATCTCCGGCGGCGCCTCCGGCATTGGCGCCGATATGGTCCGCGCCTTCGTGGCGAACGGCGCCCGGATAGCCTTTCTCGATGTGCAGGACGAACCAGCGGAGGCGTTGGTGCGCGACCTCGCTGGTGCCGCCGGGCAGGCTCCGTTATATCTCCATTGCGATGTGACCGACGTCGATGCGCTAAAGGCGTCGGTAGCAGGCGTGCGCGCGCGGCTTGGTCCGGTTGCCGTCCTGGTGAATAACGCAGCCAATGATCAGCGCCATCCCATCGACGCGGTAACGGCCGACTATTGGGACCGCAGCTTCGACGTCAATCTGAGGCATCACTTCTTCGCCGCGCAGGCAGTGCATCCGCATATGAAGGAACTCGGCTTCGGCTCGATCATAAACTTCTCCTCCATTGCCTGGCGGTTCGGAGCGGACCAGATGGTGGCCTATGCCACCGCCAAGGGGGCCGTGGTGGCGCTGACGCGTGCGTTGGCGCGGTCGTTCGGACCGGATAACATCCGCGTCAATGCGATCGAACCCGGCGCCGTCATGACCGAGCGGCAGCGCGAGCTGTGGTTCAAGACGCAGGAGGCAGTCGACCAGACGGTGCAGCGGCAATTGATCCGCCGCGTCCTGCTGGGCGAGGAGATTGCACGCACCGTGCTCTTCCTGGCGGCCGACGACAGCCGCATGATCACCAAACAGTCCATAACCGTCGATGCCGGTCTGCGCTAGTGACGCCTCTCCGCTCTCCATTGGAACCGCCAAGCTGATGTTTCGTCTCGGCCTCAACCCTTACGGACTGACCTACTATCTCGGCCTGCAGGGCCGCGGCACGCCGCGGCACAATCCGGACGGCGTGGGGCTGGAAGGCTTCATCACGCTGGCGCAGGAACTGGGCGCACGCACGCTCGAGATCTACGAACCCTGGTTGACCGACTTGACTGACGCCGAAATCGTCGCCCTGCGCAGGCGTCTTGCCGCGCTGGACATCGTCCCGGTGGTGAGCGGCGGACTTCTAGTGGCAGGTCCGCTGGACAACGCCTTTCGGGCTGCGCGCCTGCTCGAGGCGACGACGATCCGTATCGCACTGACGCCTGTCCTGTGCGGCGACCGCAATGCGTGGGGTCCGAAATGGAGCGAGTTCAACGCAACGATTCGCGCTGCCTTGACGGAATGGGGGCCGCGTGCGGCGGCCGAGGGACGCGTGCTCGGCATCGAGAACCATCAGGACTTCGGCAGCGACGAACTGGTTGCGTTCTGCGAACTTGGCGGGCCGGGTGTCGGCATCACCTACGACACCGGCAACACCTTTCCTGTCGGCGAGGCGCCGCTTGCCTTCACGCGCCGGATCGCGCCCCATGTCCGCCACGTTCACCTCAAGGACTATCGCGTCCAGTTCACGGATGAGGGCTACCGCCTGGTCCGCTGCGCGATCGGCGACGGCGCCGTGCCTTTCGCCGAACTGGCAGCCATCCTTGGCGAGCACCACGACACGCTGACGGCGGTGCTTGAGCCCGGCGCGCTGGAGGCCCGTCACGTTCGCTGTCTCACCGACGACTGGTGGAACGGATATGCGCCGAAGACCGCCCGCGAATTCGCGGCCTGCCTGAGTGCTGCGCGCCTGAACCGCCTTGCGGACGACGCCGACTACCGCACGCCATGGGAGCGCGATGATGACGGTGCGCTCGTTTCGTACGAGCTCGACATGATCCGGCGCAGCGCCGCCAACATGATGAAATTCGATTTCATTGCAATGGAGAAATCAGCATGACTGCCCGAGAACTCAGCGGCCTGACCGCCTTCGTCACCGGCTCGGGACGCGGCCTCGGCCGCGTGATGGCCGACCGCTTGGCCGAACTTGGCGCAAACGTCGCGGTCCACGACCTCGATTGGGCCCGGCCATCTCAATATGGCGAATTCGCGGACCTCGGCGACTCTGCCAGGGGCTTGGAGAAGCATGGGACGCGCATCACCGCGGTCACCGGCAACATCGGCGACAAGCAAGCTGTCGCGGAAATGAAGAGGAAGATCGAGGCGGAGCTCGGCGACGTGCACGTCTTGGTAAACTGCGCCGGCGGCGACATCGGCGCCAAGGGCGTAAAGCCCAATCCCAACAACGCACTGGACATCGACTACGAAGACATCAAGGTTCTAACCGAGAACAACCTCATCGGCACGATGCTGGTCTGCCAGGCGTTCGTTCCGCCGATGGTCAAGCGTGGCTCAGGCTCGGTGATCAACATCGCCTCGGCGGCAGCGCATATCGGATGCTCGCCCGAGGTGGTCTACTCGACGCTCAAGGCGGCTGTCGTCCATTATACGCGCTGCCTCGCCAAGGAACTGATCGACGATGGCGTACGCGTCAATGCGGTGAGCCCCGGCGCCACCAAGACGGCACGGTTCCAGGCGAGCCGCGTGGTCGATCCACAGCGCATGGATTCGAGCAAGAAATCGCTGAACCGGTATGCGGAGCCTGAAGAGATCGCCGAAGCGGTTGCCTTCCTCGCCGGTCCGCGCGCGCGCTTCATCAACGGGCAGGTAATCCGCGTCGATGGCGGTTTCACGATCTTTCCAGGTTAGGCCGCGATCGTCCATACCGGGTACCGGAAGCAACTTCGGCATCGCGCGCTGTAGATAGCTCCGCCCGAGTTCGGCCAGAACTATGCACTGCATTACAGTCGGAGCTTGACAAAAACTGCGGTATAGCGGGTATATTAATCGAATAATATGACGCCATCCCTGGTGAGGAAGGCGGTTGGCAAACCAAGGAGGAGACCAAGATGAGCCGCTACAAGTCAGTCGGATTCCTGCACGGCATGGTTTTGGGCGTGGCCCTGACGACCGCGACTGCGGCCCATGCCGAGACCTTGACGCTCTATTGGAACGCCGGCCACGCCTATCAAGCTTATGCCGATGCAATAGCAAAGTTCGAGGCCGATCATACCGGATGGTCGGTGCAGTGGGAGAAATTCCAGTGGCCGGATATGCGCACCAAGCTGGTGGCGGATTTTGCTGCGAAGAGCCCGCCCGATCTCGTCGCCGAATCCGGCGGCTGGGTGCAGGAATTCGGCCAGCGGAATCTGCTGCGGCCGCTGAACGACTTCATCGAACAAGACGGCAAAGCGATCGGCTATCCCGACGACTGGCAAGCCTATTCCGTCGAGCGCAACAAACTTGGCGACCAGTACTATGGCGTCCAGATCCACCTCACCTGCGCCACCCTCGTCTACAACGTCGATATGCTTAAGCAGGCGGGCTTCGACGCGCCGCCTGCGACCTGGGAGGAGTTCCTGAAGGTTGCCAAGGCGACGACGACCGGCGCCCGCTTCGGCTTCGCTCCCAACCCCAGCATCGGATATTATTCGTCGTGGCTGCTGCAGAACGGCGTAAGCTATTACGATCCCAAGACAAACAAGGTCAATCTCGACAGTCCTGAGGCGATCGAAGCGATCCAGTTCCTCGCCGACCTGATCCACAAGGAAAAAGCAGCGACCAAGCCGGCGGCGGGTGCTGACTATGAGGGTCCGCAAAAGCTGTTCACGGCCAACCGGGTCGCAATGATCATAACCGGTCCGTGGGACGTGAAGCCGATCCGCTCGGGCAACCCGAAGCTCAACTGGGCGGTTGCGCCATCACTCAAGCACAAGGTGCAGGCGACGTTCGCGGGCGGCGTCAGCGTGATGATCCCTAAGGACGCCAAGCACCCGAAGGAGGCCTGGGAGTTGTTGAAGCGGCTCGTCGCGCTCGACACGGAACTAGCGGCTACCAAGGAAGCGGGCATGACGATGCCGCGCAAATCCTGGGCCGAAAACGCCGAGGTTCAGGCCGATCCGGTCATCGGCAGCTTCAGCAAATGCCTGCCTTACGCGCAAGACGTCACCGCCGAGCTGCGCCTCACCGGCAAGCACGCGCGAATCGAGAAGCTTCTGCAAAGTGCGCTCGAGGATATCATCTACAATCAGAAGCCAGCAGCCGAGATCATGCCGAAATTCGCGGCCGAGGCCAACGTCATCCTGGCCAACAACTAGGCCGATGATCGTCAGCGGCAGCACCGATACGGCCGATACGGACATTCGCGTCGGCGCGATGCCGACCCGGCGAGCTGCCCGCCTCAGCCGGCGCACCAGACAAACGCTTCTCGCTTACCTGCTGCTGTCGCCAGCAATCCTCTATTTCTCGGTCTATTTCTTCTATCCGATAGGACTGGAGTTTTGGGCGAGCCTGTACAGCGGCCAGCCGCTGATCGGCGAGAGCCGATTCGCCGGACTGGACAACTACGTTGCTGCCCTCGGCGACGCGCGCGTTCGGCAGTCGCTCTTCGTGACGCTGGCCTTCGCGATAGGCGTCACCGCGGCCAGCATCGCCATTGGCCTCGGACTGGCGGTCGTGCTCAACCGGCCGATCCCGGGGCGCACTCTGATCCGCGCAATCATCTTCTTTCCCTACATCACCTCCTTCGTGATCGTCGCGTTGATGTGGCAGGCAATTCTCGATCCCTACACTGGCATCTTGAACAGCTTCCTTGCCGAGGTTGGGCTGCCGACCCAGAATTGGCTCGGCGACACCTCGACCGCGCTGCCGACCCTCATCGCCATCACGGTGTGGAAGGATGTCGGCTATGCCATGCTGATCTACCTCTCCGCGTTGCAGTCGATCCCGTCCGACTTCTATGATGCCGCATCCATCGACGGCGCCACGCCGACGCAGCAATTCCGCTATCTGACCTGGCCGTTGTTGACGCCGACCACGCTGTTCATCGCGGTCGTCAGCACGATCAGCCAGCTGCAGGAGCTGGCGCCGGCCTACCTGATAACCAAGGGCGGACCGGCCGACGCGACGCGGTTCTTCAGCCTACACGTGTTCGAGGCAGCCTTCTTCGAGCTCAACATCGGCTACGCCTCGGCGCTGTCTTTCCTGATGTTCCTGCTGATCCTGGCCATCACCTTCGTTCAGTTCCGCCTGCTCAACCGCGAAACCACCTATTGAGGTTGGCATGACATTCGCAAAAACGCTCCCGTCCTACCTACTGCTGCTCTTCTGCGTGGCGCTGTCGATCTTTCCGTTCCTCTACATGCTTTCGCTGTCGCTGCAGAGCGATGCCGACGTCTTCAGCGGCATTCCGATTCTGATCCCCGAGACGTGGCAATTCACGAATTACATCGACATCTGGCAGAAGGCGCCGTTCGCGCGTTTCACGCTCAACAGCTTCATCATCGCCGGCGGGATTACCTTCCTCCATCTGATCTTCGATCCGTTGATCGGCTACGTCTTCGCGAAGATGGAATTCGCCGGTAAGCGCGTCATGTTTGTCGCGGTGCTATCGACGCTGATGATCCCATTCTTCATCCGCATGATCCCGCTCTATGTGCTCACCGCGCGGATGGGATGGCTCAACACCTATCAGGGCCTTATCCTTCCATTCGCCATGAGCGCCTACGGGATCTTCCTGATGCGGCAGTTCATCCGTCCGATTCCCGACGAGTTGCTTGACGCTGCACGGATGGACGGCTGCTCGGAACTCGGCCTTTACTGGCGCATCGTGCTGCCGCAGGTCCGTCCGGCACTGGCGACGCTGGCCCTCCTCACCTTCGTGTTCCAGTGGAACGAATTCCTCTGGCCGCTGGTCGCCGTCAACACCACCGAAATGCGGCCGATCACGACGGGACTGACGCTTTTCAACCAGGAATTCTTCACCCAGTGGAACCTGACGGCGACGGGCGGGATCATTCTCTTCATCCCGAGCCTGCTGCTGTTCCTCTTCACGCAGCGCTACTTCGTCCGCAGCGTGATGCTGGCAGGCATGAAATGACCATTCGGAGTTATTGCACCCTATGACGTCCCGCCGACCGAACGTGATCGTCTTCTTCACCGACCAGCAGCGTTGGGATACCGTTGGTGTCCATGGCAATCCGCTCGAGCTTACGCCAAATTTCGACCGCCTCGCCGGGACCGGCACGTTCTTGGCGAATTCGTTTACCTGCCAGCCCGTTTGCGGCCCCGCCCGCTCCGTCTTTCAGACGGGGCGGTACCCGACCATCACCGGCTGCTACCGCAACGACATCCCGCTGCCTAAGAGCGAGCGCACGCTCGCGCATCATTTCACCGCGGCAGGTTATGACACCGCCTACATCGGCAAGTGGCACCTGGGGTCCGCCGAGCCGGTCACCCAGGAACAACGCGGCGGCTATCGCTACTGGCTGGCCTCCAACATCCTGGAGTTCACGTCCGGCCCCTTCGACACCGTCGTCCACGACAATGACGGCAAGGCGGTGAAGCTGCCGGGATACCGCGTCGATGCCCTAACCGACGCTGCAATCCGCTATGTCGCATCGAGGGAAGACGAGCCGTTCTTTCTATTCCTGTCCTTCCTCGAGCCGCATCACCAGAACCAGACGGACAACTACCCTGCCCCGCTCGGATACGAGGACAGGATCCGCAAGAAGCTCGCCATTCCCGGCGATCTCGCCGCACTTGGCGGCACGACAGCAGAACATTTCCCCGGCTATCTGGGCATGGTCGCGCGCCTCGACGAGGCGTTTGGACGGCTGATCGAGGCGCTCTACAGCCTTGGCCGGCTTGACGACACGATCATCCTCTTCACCTCCGACCACGGATGTCACTTCAAGACCCGCAACAACGAATACAAGCGTTCCTGTCATGAGGCGTCGATCCGCGTGCCGACGCTATTCCACGGCCCCGGCTTCCAGCGCATCGGCACATATGAAGGCCTAGTCAGCCTCGTCGATCTCGCGCCGACCCTGCTCGCCGCGGCCGGCCTGAAAGTGCCCAATTCGATGCAGGGCGTCTCGCTGCTCGACGCGCTGCAGGGCGAACGGCCGCCGTGCGACGAGATATTCATTCAAATCAGCGAGCACCATGTCGGCCGCGCGTTGCGCACCAGACGGTGGAAATATGAGGTCGAGGCGCCGGGAAAAGACGGCTGGCGGGATTCCGGCAGCGATTTCTATGTCGAGGCGAGGCTCTACGACCTCGATGCCGATCCAAACGAACTAACCAATCTCATAGCTTCGCCCGATCACGCAGAGACGCGTGCATGGCTGCGAGGCCGCATCGTTGCCCTGATGGAGGAGGCCGGCGAGGCAAGGCCCGAGATCCTTGCCGCCGGGCATGGAAGCTGGAATGAAATCCGGCTGAGCGACAGCTGATCATGTCATGTCGCGCAGCGGATCCAACAATGCACGAGAGAAGTTCCGATCGCAGAAAGGCGCCGACCATGGCCGATGTCGCCCGGCGCGCCAATGTATCGACCGCTGCCGTGTCGTACCTGCTCAGCGGCGACAGCACGCGCCTGAAGTTCGTCGGCAAGGAGGCGCGGCAGCGCATCCTCGAGGCCGTCGCTGAGCTCAACTACGTGCAAAACCGCACCGCGCGGCAGCTGCGCCGCCAGCAGGCCGAGCGAATCTGCCTTGTACTGCCTCGTCTCGGCGTGCCGTTCAGCGACCGGATCGCGCAGGATATCCAATCTGCAGCGGCGCTGAGGGGATTTTCGACAATTATCACCGCGGGAGACACCTTCGAGCGAACCGACCGGATCGTGAGGGAAATCGAGAGCGGGCTGGCAGACGGCATTATCGCCGACTGGCAGCATCTCTCCGAGCCCGAGGTGATGGTCTTGGCCGCGCGCCTGGCGGCCGCGGGCCGGCCAGCGGTGATCTTCCATCCGACCATCGAGCCGGCAGGCTTCTCGGTTGTGCGCCAGCATACCGGCAGGGCCGTCTTCGAGGCACTCGACTACCTCTACCGAGCCGGCCATCGCTGCATCGCCTATATGGTGCATGAGCAAGCTGTGGACGGGAGCCGTCTCGCCGCCTATCGCAGCTTCCTGCAAGCACGCGGCCTTCCGCTGCGAGACGACCTGGTGATCGGCGGTGCAGAGGCGCGCAAGGCTGCGTTTGCCAATGCTACGGCGCTGGCCGCCCGCAAGGATCGGCCGACCGCCCTTTTCGTCGAATCCGATCTTGCCGCCGTGACCGCCCTGCACGCATTCGAGGAGGCCGGCCTCTCCGTGCCCGGCGACATTGCAGTCATCGGCTGCGGCAATATCGACGAGGGCGAATTCAGTCATCCGGCATTGACGACAATCGGCCCCGAAACTGCCCACTACGACCATCTTGCCGATCATCTGATCTCATTGATCTCGGCAACACCGGGCGCAATACCTACCCTTTTCAGCGTTT
The DNA here is from genome assembly GCF_040322715.1 of Mesorhizobium sp. M0106. Classification (NCBI taxonomy): domain Bacteria; kingdom Pseudomonadati; phylum Pseudomonadota; class Alphaproteobacteria; order Hyphomicrobiales; family Phyllobacteriaceae; genus Mesorhizobium; species Mesorhizobium sp. M0106. The sequence continues at coordinate 16,825 of NZ_JAMYUA010000001.1, forward strand.
CGTGGCAGTTGGTCCGTCGCGCGTCCGCATGAGCAGGATCGCCGCTATTTGACGCCCACGCTTTCAGGCCAGAGGACCTGGATTTCCTTTGGCAGCGCATCCCGCACCTTTGCCGACTGGCCAAGGTCGATATGCCGTGCAAGCACACGCAGCACAGAGCGTGCCGCATCCTCGGGATCGACAGGACGGGTCGATTTCAATTCATCGGCGATGTGTTGCAGGAATTTCTCGAGCGAGCGTGTCTTGTCGGGCATGTCGGCGGGCCGATAGCGATCATAGTAGGCGCCGCGCACGAGCAGCGGCAGTTCCGCTCCCAATTTGGCCGCCAGTCCGATCTGCAGCCTGTCGCGAAGGGTTCGCAGAACGGCGCCCAATGTATGCCAGGCGACGTGTCGATCCGGACCAAGATCCGCCATGATCTCGTCAAGCCAGATGTTTGTTATTTGCAGCGTTTTGTCGAAAACGTCCAAGCCGGTTGCGCTCATCGTCGCCTCCTCGAAAGGTTCTGCGGGCGAAACGGCGACCGGAGATTATTGTTTCGTGGTCCTGTGAAAATCGTCCTGGCAAAGCGGCGGAAACCGGTTCGGTCGGAGAGCCTGTCGGCGTCAGGTCTGCTCGACACTCTGCATCTGCTGGATTTCGGCGATCTGTCGGAAGCGGCCGTTTTCCACCCCGTTGAGTGCAGTCACAGCGGCCAGATTGTCACCCTTTTCATCCCACCGAACGGGCTCGCGATAAGCGATTCCCTTGAAACGGATATTGTGCACCGCCGCCAGAACGTCGCGCCGGCTCGGATGTCCCCTTGGATACAGTGCTGGCGTCTTTGATCGCGGCAAGGAGAAGGCAGGCCGAATCGTAGGCATTCACGGCATAATTGCGCTTCGGCTTCGCCGTCCGACGATCTCGCCAGCTTCGGCGAGCGTCGCTTCCAAGCAATCCCTTCGCGCGTCAACGACGCCCGTTCAACCTTCCCACAGTTGTATTCGGCGCCTGCGTTCCGATCATTAAAGTCGGCCTTGCTGATCCGAAAGGTGGTTGTCCTCCGCCTAACTGAGCTTGTGCTCATCGGTTCCGAACGCCGTCTCAGCAATGAGACCAGTCCTCACGTTGCCCGAGCCCGGGTATCTCTTGACTGACTGAGCGGCCCGCGCCGACAATGGCATTGGGAAGATGGCGGGATGGCGCCCACGGTGTTCGGCACCACTTGGCGATCAAGCTGCGAAAGGGCTGTCATGGATTGGAAGCTGGAGCTGGTCCCGGTCCCCGTATCGGACGTCGATAGAGCAATTGCCTTTTATGTTGGGAAGGTCGGCTTTCATCTCGATCACGACCACACCGTAAGCGACGAGATACGTTTCGTGCAATTGACGCCGCCCGGTTCGGCCTGTTCGATTGCCATGGGCAAGGGCCTCGTCGACAGCCCCCCGGGATCCATAAGGGCCTGCAACTCGTCGTGCCCGATATCGATGAGGCTCACCGGTACCTGGCCGCTCAAGGTATCGAGGTCAGCGATATCAAGGATTTTCCCTGGGGCAGATTTGTCTTCTTTGAGGATCCCGACGACAACACCTGGTCTGTCCAGCAACTTCCACCTCGCAGCTGAGGCGGCACGCTGCGGCAGGGTCGTGCCCCGACACAGATAGCGCGGGATGCACGGTTCAATTCGAACGCATCCCGGCCTAACGCCTCTTCTCGTCGAAGGCGGCATTCCAATTGTGATAAGGCGCGCGATAGGTGGGGATGCGGTCCTCGACATCGACAAGCGCTTCGAACGGTTTGTGCGGTTCGGCCTGATACCAGAAGGCGACCGACGAAATGTCGTCCGAGCGGCGATTGGCGTGACCGTGCTCGATGGTCACCCGGATGCGTTTGTGGAAGATGACCGGGTCCTCTATGTGCCAGCGATAGAGCGTAACCGGCTCGGTCCAGTTCGGCCCGCCGGCGGCGATGATGCCGTGATAGGGCGCGCTGTAGTCCTGTGTCGGGCACCATGCCGTATTGAAATAATCTTCCGTGCCGGTGCCGTGCAGCGTCGGCGGCCAGGCATCGTTGACGCCGGGGCCGGTCTCGCCGCGATCGTCGATCAGTTCGGCCTTCGGTCCGATGCGCGGATCGGGCTTGCGCACTGTATCCGGCACGGAAATGCCCGGCTCGCCGTCGACGAAGATCATGTCGTCGCCCTCGCCATACCAGTCCCATAGTGCGGAACGCCGCCGCGAATAGACGGAATAGAGCACGCCGACATAGTGGCCGTGACCTTCCGCCTCCAGGATGGTGTAGTTGCCGTTCCCGTCGGTGTTTTCCCCGCCAAACAGGACCTGCTCGTTGGCCAGCCCCGTCTCGTCTATGCCGTCAGGTCGCTGCTGCCTGTATTGGGCGTGGAAGCGGCCCAGGCCTTCCTCGAGTTCCTCATGCAGTTCGAGATCGACATAGTAATAGAAAAGCAGGTCGTCCTCAGCCTCATTGGTGACGGTGAAGCGCATGTGGCTGGCAAACGGCATCGGAAAGTAGCAGTTGAAGGCCTTGCCATCCTCTGGACTTGCCTGCACCGGCAGGCTGGCAAAATTGCGGGTGCGGGCATGGCCCATGCCGAAGAAATCGCCGATCGGCGTTTCGATGCTCGGATGTGCCTCACCATCCCAATAGGCGCGCAATACGATCTTGCGCAGGAACGCCTCGCTCTCGCAGGCGAGCGTCGCCCAGATATGCGTGACGATGCCGGCACCGTCATGCTCGGCAATCACCACCGTCTGGCCGGGTTCAATGTGCAGCCGGTCGTCATTGCCGCCGGTGCGGTCGTAGCTTGAGAACCGGCGGGTTTTGGCGTCGCGCAATTTGGCGAGCCCGCGAAGCGGCGACAGGCCGGCATTATCCATGTGTTTCTCCTCTTGCTTCAGCGGTTATTTCAGGCCGCTTGTCTTGATGGATTCCATGATCTGGCGCTGGAAGATCACGAAGAGGACCAGCATCGGCACGGCGACGATGGTCGAGGCGGCCATGACATAATTCCAGGCGGCGGCGTACTGGCTCTTGAAGTTCGCAATGGCTACCTGCACCACCCAGAGGTTGAGGTCCGATGTGATCGTCAACGGCCACAGGAAAGCGTTCCAGTTGGCGAGGAAGAACAGGATCGCCAGTGCCGACAGGATCGGCCGGCTGAGCGGCAGGATGATGCTCCAATAGATGCGCCAGTAGCCGGCGCCGTCCATGATCGCGGCTTCTTCCAGTTCCCTGGGCAGCGACAGGTAATATTGCCTGAGCAGAAAGATGCCGAACGCGTTGAAGATCGCCGGAATGATCAGCCCGGCATAGCTGTCCAGCATGTGCAGCGTCCGCGTCAAAATGAACAGCGGCACGATGATGACTGGCAGCGACACCAGGAAGGTCGAGAACATGGCGAGGAACAGAATGTCGCGGCCCGGAAAACGCAGCCGTGCGAGCGAATAGCCCGCCATCGAATGGAAGAACAGCGCAGCAACCGTCACCGTCGCCGACACGAAGAACGAATTGAAGAGATAGCGCAGGAACGGCACCTCGGTCAGCACATAGAGGAAATTGCCGAGCGTCGGGCGTTCCGGAATGAGGCTCGGCGTGAAGACGTCGCTCGCCGGCTTGAGCGAGATGACCAGCATCCAGACAAGCGGGAATACCGTCATCAGGCCAAGTGCGGCGGTTGCCAGCATCCAGGCAAGTCTCGCCGCTCGTATCTGCGAACGGCCGGAAGGAGTTCGGCCGTCAGTCATGCTCGAAACGTCCGCCGCGCGTCAGCACGAAGAAGAAGACCGTGACCAGCATCAGCGCCAGCACCAGCAGCGATGCCATTGCCGACGCATAGCCGAAGGCGCCGAACTGGAACGCCTGCTTGTAGATGTAGATGATCAGCACCGAGGTCGAATTGACCGGCCCGCCTTTGGTCATCACATAGATCAGGTCGAAGACCTGGCCGCCGGCGACAGCCGCGACGAGCGAGACCAGGAGGACGAAGAAGCTGGTCGGCTTGAGCAAGGGCAAAGTAATGTACCAGAAGCTTGTCACCGGCCCGGCACCGTCGATCTTTGCGGCTTCGTAGTACTCTGCCGGGATGTCCTGGAGCCCGCCGAGGAAGATCAGCATGTAGAAACCCATCAGGAACCAGACGCTGACCAGCACCAGCGTGAACAGCGCCAGATTTGGATCGCCGAGCAGCGAAATTCCGCCGAGGCCGACGAGCGGCGCCAGCCGGCTGACGATGCCGACCTTTTCGACCAGCATGAGCTGCCACACGAGCGCCACCACGACCAGGCTGACCATCTGCGGCGCAAAGAACATCGAGCGCATGACCGCGTTGAAGCGGTTGGTCTTCTGCACCAGAAGCGCCAGTCCCAGTCCGGCGACGTAGAGCGCCGGCACCAGCATGACGGCATAAGCTACCGTCACCTTCACGGACGACCAGAACAGCGGGTCGCCCCACATGCGCCTGTAATTGCCGAACCCGACGAACCTGTAGCCGCCGAAGCCGTTGACCTCGAAGAACCCGACGGCGAGCGACAGCAGCATCGGCACGCCGACGAACACCAGCAGGCCAACCGCATCGGGCAGGACGAACAGCCATGCGGCGCAGCGCTCCCTTTGCTTGGCGGTGAGGCCGCGGGCGGAATTCGCGCCCGCGGCTGGCGGTTTCATCTGATCCATGCTGGAAAGGGCCTAAAGGATCGGCGCGCCGGAATAGGAAGCGAGGAACGCATCGAGTTGCTGACTGGCCGTCGTCGCCGCCTGCTGGGTATCAACCCCGCCAAGCTGTGCCGACTGGATGGCGTCGGAGATGATCTTGTAGGCCTCCGGCGGAACCCGCGGCTCGGCGCGCGTCCCCGGATGGATCTCCTTGGCGAAGGTGCCGAACTTGCCGGTGCTGAAGACATCGGCGCCGGCCTTCAGCGCGCTGTTGCGCGGCGGCATGTCGCTCTTGGCGACAGTGCACCAGTTGACGACCCGGTCGATCGATGCCGGATCCATTGAGGCCAGCGCCCAGGCGCAGAACTGGGCGGAAGCATCCGGGTTCTTGCCTCCGGCATTGGCGACAAAGGCCCAGCCACCGCCGACGGTGACGTATTTGCCATTGGCCGGTGTCGGCAATTTGAAGATGCCGTAGGGCACGTCCTTGGCGTTGTTGTCCATCGCCGAAATGCCCCAGATGCCGCAGTTCTGCATGGCGCACAGCCCTGCCCCGAGATTGGCGACTATGTCGAAGCCGCCGCCGACCACCTGACGCGGCGCCACGCCGGTATTGATGGCATCCTGCCAGAGTTTCAGCGCCTGGACGGTGGCCGGCGAATCGAAGGCGCTCTTGCCGTCCTTGCCCTGGAATTCGCCGCCGCCCTGCCACAGGAACGGATACCAGGTGAAGTTCTGGTAATAGCCGGGAGTCGTTTCGAACAGCACGCCGTAGCGACTGGGCGTCGTCAGCTTTTTGGCGACCGCCAACAGCTCGTCCCAGGTCTTCGGCACGTCGTTCTCGTTGAGCTTTGCATCCTCGAACGCTTTGACCGAATAGTAGAAGGCCATCGGCTCGACTTCCATCGGCACACCGTAGATCTTGCCGTCCACCATGCGGTTGGCGATGACGCTTTCCGGGAAATCGGCTTTGGCGGCATCCTCGATATGCGGCGTCAGGTCGGCAAGTACGCCGCCATTGTAATAACGCAGGAAATCGCCGGGGCTGATGAGGAAGATGTCAGGGCCCTCGCCCGACGCGAAGGCCGTTGCCAGCTTGGAACCGGAGATGTATTCGCTGTTGACGACATATTCGAGCTCGACCTTCTGGTCGTGGCCGTCGTTCCAGTCGGCCACCAGCTTCTCGAACCACTGGACCTGCGGCTTCACGTCTCCCCCAGGCGCATAGAACTGCCAGAATTTCAGCGGCGCTTCCTGAGCGCGCACGGCCATCCTGTTGATGAACGGGAAGCCTGTGAGGCCGGCGGCAGCGAAAGTGGCGCCGCCCTGGATCAGCCGACGGCGGTTCAGGCTGGCCAATGGCCGGTCGCGGGTCGTTTTGTCAGTCATCAATTCCTCCCTTGGATGTTGTTCGGTCGAACGTTGGCGAAGGGACCTCCGTTCCCTTTGCCGGCATCTGGCGTCACGCGCTGTCGAATGGGCTCAACACGCATGGGATCACTTCGGTGCGCGGCGCGCCCTCGACTTTGCCACCCAGCCGCTCGAGCAGCATTTGCGTGGCGCGCTTGGCAAGCATTGTCGGACTGTTGCCGACACGGGTCAGCTTCGGCCTGACATATTCCAGTTGAGGCAGGTCATCGAAGACTGCGATGGCGATATCCTGAGGGATATTGATCCCATGGTCGTAGAATTCGGTCAGCGCACCGGAGGCCATCAGATAATTGGCGAAGAACATCGCCGACGGCAGGTTTCCGCCGTGCTTCTCCCTGAGCCAGGTGACCGCTTCCCGCCCTGACGGGGCAAGATAGCTTCCCTCGAACCGCAGATCGGCGGAGATTGGCACGCCATTGTCGGCGAGCCCTTTTTCGAAGCCGGCGGCACGCGCCATCGCCTCCTTGAAAAAGGCTGGCCCGGTGACATGGGCGACGCGGCGATGGCCCCTCTTCGCCAGATACTCGCCCATCAGATAGCCGCCGCCGAAATCGTCCAGCTGGACGCTGTCGACAGCATGGTTCGGCAGATGGCCGATGAAGACGGCGGGCAGATCGAGGCTGAGCAGTTCGCTGTGCATGCCGTGCAGCGCGAAGTCGGCAACGATGACGCCGTCGACCCGCTTGCGCCCTATCTGGCGCAAATACTCGCGGCCGTGATCCTGTGAATGTCCGCCCGGCACGTCGGTGTTGAAGATCAGCATGTCGAGGCCGACCATTTCGAGCGTCGACTGCGCCGTTTTCACCAGCTCCGGATAGAACGGGTTGCGGATGTCCGGGATCAGCATCGCGATGATGTTGGTGCGGCCGGTGCGCAGGCTTTGCGCCTGCGGGTTCGGCGTGTAGCCGAGTTCGTCGATCGCCGCTTGTACGCGTTCACGCAGCGATTTCGATACCCGGTCCGCATGGTTGATGACATGCGACACGGTCGTGCGCGACACGCCCGCTCGCGTAGCAACTTTGGAAATCGTGCTCATGGTGACAGGTTATGAGCACATGAATGCATTTGCAAATCGATTTTACCGGTGTCTCGCAAATTAGGGCCGTCAGGCGGATTGCGCAAAATGCCAAAAGAAAAGGCCGGACTGTTAAGCCCGGCCAAGTGTGAAGGTCTATAACCTCCAGAGGGGAACGCGCCGGACGCAATGGGAGGAGACATCCGGCGCAATTCGCATATGGGTCTGTATTGGTGGCGTTTCAACGATGCGGCAGTAGACCAACGGCGTTGCTGCCATAGAGCCAGAAACGCAAAGCATTCGAAGGGGGCGGTGGATCGCAGCTGCCAGTTGGACACAAAGGTCGCCGAATGCAGGGTGGCTCCTGGCATAGGGACTTCAGTCTGTAGGCCTATCGACCAAGGACCCGCACAGCCAAACTTTGGTCCGAGGCTGCTATCGCAAAAGCCCGAAATGCGAGAGTTTCAGGAACTGAGTTCCGAGGAGCCCCGTTGCGATGCCGACTGTTACAGGAGGCCGCCATGGACCCGAGCATTCACCAGGCACGTTGGCTGCTTTTTCCGTTATTTGGCCTGTGTTTCGGGATCGCGGCCATTGGATTTATTGTTGGCTGACAGTGGGAACTCGGCGCTATCGCGGAGAGACGCAACCACGGGAAGGCAAAAGGCTTGCGCAGTAAATAGTCCCTTCCTGCGCTAGCGAGACCCACCAGTTACCATCGTGGGACTGGTGGGCCTTGACGTTCCGGACGCAAACCATTGTTTTAAGCATCACACGAATTCGAACAGGAGGCAGTACGACAGAGCCGTATGATTAAGGGGAGTTCCGACATGCGACTGGCAAGTTCATTGATGACGACCCGGAAACGAAGGACCGGATCTTCACGAGGACGTCGTGTCGGCATTTCTGTAGTCGTCTTGACCTTCATTCTCGTCGTAAGCCCCTATCGCGTCGTGTTCGATGGATCATCGCAGCCGCTCGGCCCGCAGGCTGCCTGGGCCAAAGATGGCGGGAACGGCAACGGCAATGGCGGGAACGGGAACGGGAATGGGAACGGCAATTCGGGCAATTCGGGTGGAAACTCCGGCAATTCGAACTCGAACGCTGGTGCCGGCAAGGGCAAAGCAAAGTCGCAGGACGACAATCTCCCTGATCCCGCCCCTGCGGTAAACCCCGATAGCAAGCCAAAACTCTTTGTCAACGCATCCACAGGAGACCGGGTCGAGGTGAGCGGCCCGAGCATTGGCGTGGTGCATTCGAACGGCCTCAGCGAGCGCATCGACAGCGACCAATATGAAATGCGGGATGCCGAGGGCCGCACCATCATTCGGCGCCTGGCGACGCGTTCCGATCGGGACAGGTTGCTTGGAATGATCAACTGAGGGCCAGTTCACATGGCCGCGCTGTGCGGCAATTTCGGCTCAAGCATGATCGCGAACAGGCGGATGCCGGCGCTCAGTCGCATCGCGCAAGGTCATGGCGGCTTCGGTCCTGTTGCTGACGTTGAGCTTGGCCAGGATTCGCGTCATGTGGTGCTTTATCGTCTTTTCATGCAGGTTCAGCCGAAGCCCGATCCGCTTGTTGCTCAGTCCCGCGGCAACCAGCGTCAGGATCTCCCTTTCGCGGCTGGTGAGGTCGGCAAGTCCGTCAGCTTTCGCCGGCTCTTTTGATTGAGCCGAGAGATCGGCCAACAGGCGCGCCGACAATTGTGGACAGACATATCGTTCGCCCGACGCTACCGTGCGCAGGATCGCAGCCAACGTCCTCGACCCGACCCCCTTCAGAACATAGCCCCTTGCCCCGCTCTGCAACGCGGTCATCACGTGCTGGTTTTCTTCCGAAACGGTCAGCATCACAATTTTCAGTGCCGGATGCCGCTCAAGGGCCGGTCCGATCACGCCAAGGCCACCTCCAGGAACCGAGATGTCCATCAGCAGAATGTCGGGCCGCTGGTCTTCGATTATCCGCAGGGCATCGTCTCTGCTGCTTCCTTCACCGACGATCTCGAACCCGCCGATCTGATCGAGCGTGCGCACAACGCCTTCCCTGAACAGCGGGTGGTCGTCGACGATGGCGAGCTTGATGGCTACTGTCATGTCTGCCCCATTTCAACGATGTTGAGGGCCATTCTTACGACTGTGCCACTCTGTGAGGAAGTCACGGTAAACTGGCCCCCGAGGCTTTCCACCCGCTCGCGCAGCCCAATGAGTCCCAGCCTCTCGGGACGCACGATTTGCGGGTCAAAGCCAGCGCCGGCGTCGGCCACTTCGATACAAACGCGCTCGCCGTCGAAATGTTTCTCGACCGACTGACCTTCACCTCCGGCATGACGGAATCCATTGTTCAGCGCCTCCTGGACGAAGCGGAAGATGCAGATCTTGGCCGCCGGCGACAACGGCGCATGGCCGCCGGTCATCGATAATCTCACTTTGACGCCGGTTCGTTCTTCGTGCGCCCGTACGGCTAGCTGGAGAATTTCACCCAGTTCGGCATGCTCGATATGCGGCAGGACAAGGCCCTTGCTGATGCTCCTGATCTCGCGCATGGCATCGTCCAGATGTGCTTTGATGGCCAGCAATTCCTGTGCACGCTTCGATTGCGGCGTAGCGGGATCGGCAATGACGGGGCTGTCGATCCCCAGCGCCGCGAGAGCAACCAATTGCGCGGGGCCATCGTGCAAGTCCGCACCGATGCGCCTGAGATAGCGTTCGTTAAGTGCGGTGGCACGCTGCGAGGCACGCTGCACCCGCAGCCTCAACAGTCTGTTTTGCGCAAGCAGATCGGAAAGCTCGGCAATGCGCTGCTTCAACGAGCGGCTCTGCGAACTGATCATGCGGCTGCCACGGAACACGATTGCCGACAGCCCGAGAAAGAAGGCCGCTGTGACGACGGCAACGTCCAGCCAGGTTCGAATGAGCGCCTGATGCAGGTTTCTTTCAAAATCAGTGGCGACCTCGTAGAATTCCGAAACGGCCACCACTTCCCCCGACCATGGCTGCAGCACCGGATTGTAGATCTCGAGGAGATGCAAGCCGCTGGCTCTTTCGGCCTCGCTGTCCGGATCGTCGAGCTTGTCGAACTCCGAGACCATTTGGCCTGCGAATGCCGCCCGGAGATTGTCGCTGGGTTCGAAGCGCTTGCCGATCAATGTCTTGTCGGTCGAATACAGGATGGTTCCGTCGCGACGCCAGAGCTTGAAGGATTCGAGCCTTGTGCCGAGTGCCCCTTGTCCCAGCGTTTCATCGAGCGCATGGGCGACGCTCTCGTCGAGCACTTCGCTCTTGCGCATATCCGGAAGCAGCGGCGCGATAACGCTGTCCACGTAAAGAGCCGTTGCGGATGCCGAATTCTGCGTGACCACGGTTTCTATATGGTTCGTGACGGAAATCCCCACCACCACCATGGCTGACAGGGAAAATAGGCCGCCCGCGAGCAGGAACTGCGTTGCCAGCGACAGCGCATTCCAACGGTCAACAAGGCTTGTCAGCCTGTGTGGCTTGGTGTTCCGAATGGCCCGCTCGGCAGCACGCCGCACCAGTGGCGCGATTCTGGAGAGCCGGCTAATCCGTTGTCGAACGTCGCTGAAAGACGCCATCCTAGGTGTGTAACCGATCAATCGCGATGGAACTAGGGCCTGATGAGAGGGCGAACAGCGTATCCGGCGCTTTTTTGGGCAAACCGTCTCATTGCGTCGTTCGGTAAAGCTCGGACGCGGCCTGCTTCAGTGCCGCCCGTCCATCCGGCCTCAGATACATCATGTGCCCGCCCTCCAGCACCTCGGTGCGAATGGGCTTTGCGCCGGCAAGCGAAGGAATTTGACCAAGCAGGTAGCGCGAGCCCATATACGGCGTCACCAGGTCGCTGTAGCCATTGACGATCAGCACGCCGAGGCTGGGGTTTAGCACGCGCGCCTGTTGAAGGTCGTCCATGACACCCGCATAGCCCTGACGCGTCGCGCTCGTCCCATAGTCCCAATTGCCGCTGACTTCACGGTTGAGAAGCCGATAGCTGATATCCGTGCGGAAGTTCAATTCATCACGAACATAGCCGACGAAAGCGGAGGTGAGCGCCGGCACGCTTCGGTCGAGCACCGGATCGGGACCCTCGACTCCCAGGCTCTCTGGCGCCACGTCCGCTGTCGCGATGTTGCCGTCATAGGCGCTGAGAACATTGCCCTTTGCCCGTGCAAACTCCTTGGCGAACAGCCCTATGGGAATGCGTGCAAAGTGCCGCTGGACGAGATCGAGCGGCAGACCGGTGATTGCGGCGACACGCTGGCTCGCCAGGCGTCCACCCTGCTCCAGCCCACCTGCCAGCGCGGACAGATAATCGCCGAGCGCATAGCGTTCGACTTCCGCCAGCCGCTCCTGCAGGGCTGGGCCGGAAACGCCTTCGCTGTGTAGGCGCACTGCCGCCAGCGACGGCAGTTCCAGCGCCCAGTGGAGCGGCTGGAACTCGTCCGGGCGCACCAGCGTGAATTCGAGCGCCGGCGAAATCAGCACGACGCCACTCGGGCTGATGCCGATGTCTTCCTGAAGCTTCCTGGCGAGCAATGCTGCTCGAAAGCCGCCATAGCTTTCGCCAGCCAGGAAGACAGGCGATGCCGTACGGTTCGTCTGCGCCAGATAGAGTCGGATAAACGCGCCTATCGACGCGGCGTCCTGGCTGATGCCCCAGAAGCTGTGTACTTCCGTGCCGGGCGCTTCACGGCTGTAACCGGTTCCGACAGGGTCCACAAAGACCAAGTCGGTCATGTCGAGCCAAGTGTCGGGGTTGTCGAACAGCCTCTGCGGCGGCGGCAGGAAACTTCCATCGGCCGCCGTCGCCAGGACCCGCGGACCGAGCGCGCCGAGATGAAGATAAGCGGAAGCTGCTCCCGGACCGCCATTGAACACGAAGGTGATCGGGCGCCGCGGATCCGGTCCCGTTTCTTTCCCGGAATGCAGTGCATAGGCGACGTAGAAAATCTCGGCGGTGATATCGCCTTTGCCGGACGGCAATGACAGCGTGCCGGCCTTGGCCTCGTAATCGAGCGTGCGTCCGGCTATGAGAATCGAATGATCGGAAGTCTGCGGCGGTGGCAGGAGCGAGAGAACCCCGCCTGTGGGCGGCGGCCGCTGGGCCGTCTCCGCGTGACCCACCCCAACTCCGGCAACCAACAGCAGAAGAGCGAGGGCGATTTCTTGCAGCTTGATAGGCATGACGTCTCCGGAGCAATTGGCTGGAAACTAGCACACCGTCGGCCGAACCAAAGTCACAGCACCGTGCGCCAGTACATCTGACAAGAAGAGGGGTCGGATTTGGAAATCCGATGCCCAGGGCGGAAGATAGGGCGCGAGGGTCACGGCGGCAGCCTTAACCTCTTCCAGCAGATGCGTGCGGCGGAATGGCGGACCAAACGACTTCGTGAATTTTCTGCCGGTTGACTCGATTGGCCCACTTCCTAGGTTGGCATTCGGGGCTCCCGTGCAATCCGAAGTTGGTATGACATCTTTCCACACCCGAAAGCTTGCCTTTCTCCTTCTATCGGCAAGCGCCCCTATCCTGTCTTCCTGCGTCATGCCCGACGACACGTCGAGCACTGCGAAGGAAGACGCCACGGCGGCGGCAGCCCGCAGGGAGATGGTCGGCCTTAGCGAGGCGGACGTTCGAATGTGCGCCGGCTTTCCGACCGCCACTGCCGATGTCGGCAAATCCGGCCAGATCTGGACCTATCAGCGCGTCGTTCAACGCGGCAATCTCAACATTGTCGTTCCGACCGTGGCCATTGGCCCCGTCCCGGCGCTGGGAGGTTCCGTCAACGTCGCCCCCGGCGGCTATTGCAACACGCAAATTCGAATGGTTGACGGTCATGTTGCCGAGGTTGCCTACGCCGGCGACAACAACCTGCCGAACAACCGCGATGCGCTCTGTGTCAGCACGGTAGACGCCTGTGTCGCCTACGCCCGTCAGTATCATCCAGGCAGGACAATGGGCAGATAGCGGGATGAGTGGCATTGCCGCTGATCTGAACGCCTGAGATTTCTGGTTTGCCGGCTAGTGACTATCCTCGATCCCGATCGAGCATCACCGATTTGACCTGACATTCCCCGCTCTCAACCGCCGACCCCATCGCGAATAGTGGAGAAATAGCGGTCGGTTCCGACCTGCCCGCCCTTGAGGGCAATTTCCAGCCCATCGATCGCCTTAATGCTTGAATGCGCCACACAAAGTGGCGAGCCCGGCGATGCCGGCAGCGGCATTCGCACAGTCAGCGCGTCGACGCCCATCTGGCCAAGTGCATGGCTCGACGTGTCGCCGCCGGCGATGACCACGCGCAGTAGCTTCTCTTGAAGCGTCAGTTCGCGGAGAACCTCGCCAAGGCCGCGGCCGAGCTTATGGCGGGCGCCTTCCCGGAGATCGATTTCTGCACCGCGGTCGGCCGCAGGTCCGAGCGCGGTGTAGAGGATGACGCTGCGCCCGGCCCGTAGCCTGGAGCGGCCGGTTGCCACCGCGCGCGCAATCGCGTCGTTCGAAGCCTCAGAAACCAGTTCGACCGGATCGAGCTCGATCCCGTCGAAGCCGTCGGCCAGAGCATGACGGATCTGTCGTTCCGTCGTCGGCGAGCAGCTCCCCGAGACCACGGCGATCCTGTCGGCAGCGCCCGGCGGCGAAAAGGCGGATTTGGCATCCACGATCCGGTTCGATGCCCATTCGACCAGCAAGGCATATTCGATGCCTGAAGAGCCGACGACGAAATAACCGCCCGGCTTGCGAGCGCGCCAAATCTCCTTGCCGGCAAGTGCCTGGGTTTCCAGGCTATCGACATCGACAAGCACGATACCTGAGCCATTCTCCACAAGCCGGTCGAATGCTTTCGACCGCGACGCGGACTGCAGCGTCGCCAGGTCGACCAGGCCCGAGGCGAGGCTGGTCTGGCGCGACAGATGGATCAGCAGGTCGGATTCGTCCATCGGCGTGGTCGGATGGCGGCTCATCACGGGATGGCGGTCGATGCGGAAATATTTTTCGCGATAGGCCGCGAACAGATGACCGAAGGCGGTGTAGCGCTTCAGCTGCGGCGCGCCGACCACCACCGGCACGCCGTCTTGCCGGAAAACCGAGCGGCCGATTTCGATCGCCCGGCCGATGCTGCCGATTGCCGGGCTGGAATCGAAGGTCGAGCAGACCTTGTAGTGGCAGATCTCGGCGTTGAGGGTCTTCAGCCAGGCGAAGGCATCTCGCAGATGCGTGTCCATCCACTGCGGCGTCTCGCTGCGGCTGGTGCCGGCCAGCCCGAGAGCGCGGCAATGCGCAAATTGCGAAAGCAGCGCCTCGTCCGGCTGGCGCATGAACAGGACGGTCGGCACGCCGCCGAGCTCGAGCGCCTCCATAACGTCGGTCGAGCCGGTCAGATCGTCGCCATAGTAACTCAGAAGCAGGTTTTGCATGGCGTCAGGCCGCCTCGCCGCCGCCGAACTTCTCGATCGACCGCGCCAGCTCGACATGGCTCAAGGCATAATCCGCCAACGGAATGTCTTGGACCGCCGCCTGCCAGGCCTGCTGCACGGCGCGCACGCCGGCGCCCGGCCCGTCCGGGTGGCTGACGATGCCACCGCCGCAGAGATAGAGAAGATCGACCGTCCGGCCGGTTCGCTGGAAGGTTTCAGGCGCCTGCCCGCCCCACTGGCCGGAGCCGGCGACCGGCAATGCGCAATCGGCCGGCGAAAAGATCGGCGTGGTCACCGCCTTGAAGGATTCGACGAAGGACCAGTCGGGTTCCCAGTATTTTGAGGCGATGCCGTTGATCTGGAACTGGTCGACGCCGAGCAACCGCCAGAACTGCTGCCAGACCTTGAAATCCATGCCGAGGCCGGGATGGCGGGTGAGAATGTCCCAGCCATTGCGGTGGGCATGGAGCACCAGGCTGGAGCGCTTTCGGAGGTAAGCCATGCCACCAAAGCCGATCGAATTGATGTTGACCACCGCGCAATTGCCGCCGGCCTTTGCCACCAGATCGTGGTTTCGCATCATCTCGTCGGGATCGGCATGTGAAATGCCGAAGGCATACATGACCTTCTTGCCGGTCTTCTGCTCGTGGTCGAGGATCAGCGGCATGATTGCCCTCACCCGCTCCGACAGCGGTGAATAGGCCGGGCTCATCAGCTTCTCGTCGTCCTTGATGAAGTCGACGCCGGCGGCAATCAGCTCTTGCACCATTGCGGCCGTCTCGTACGGGCGGAGTCCCAGCGCCGGCTTGACGATGGTCCCGATGATCGGACGATCCGCGACACCGGTCAGCCTGCGGCTGCCTGTGACGCCGAATTGCGGGCCCGGATGCGCGCCCCGGTACTCCTCGGGTAGCTTCATGTCGACGACACGGATGCCGGACAGGCCCTTGATCGAAAAGGTGCCGCCGATGGCGATGGTCATCAGCGCCGACAGGTCGGTGCCGATGGCGTCCAGCGGAAAGGCGATATCGATGTCGGCGCGCTTGACCGGGCCGTTGCGTGCTTCGGGGCTTGCTCCGGAACCGGTTTCGGGAAGGGACGGCCGGTCCGCGTCCGGCAGATGCCGTATCGCCAGGACTCGCGCTGCGACCCTGGCCTTGAGCTCTTCGGTCTCGCCGGCCAGCGCGACGAAGGTTCCGGTCGACTGGTCGCTTGCAATCTTGGCCGCCAGCGCCTCGATATTGCCGGGCGTTTCGATGCGATAGGTAAGAACAATCATATTCGCGCGGCCTGCCGGGGAGGTTTCGAAAAAGGTTCCTTGGCCCTCGAATCTGGTATAATGAGTACATAAGCATTGCAAGCCCTATCCGGCTTGGCGGTAAGGGCGAGCCCGCAACTGGCGTTCCGGAATTCACGGCGGAAATGCTAGGTATAGGCCGGTTAAAGGAGTGATTCGCGACGATGAACCGTTCGGAGCCGATCGTCCGGCGCAAGCTTTCCGACGAAGTATTCTTGAGACTGAAGCGCCTGATCACCAGCGGCGAATTGCTGCCGGGTGACGACATGCCGTCGGAGCGCGAATTGATGGAGCGTTTCGAGGTCGGCAGGCCGGCGATCCGCGAGGCGATGCAGGCGTTGAGCAATATGGGGCTGGTCGCGATCTCGCATGGTGAGCGTGCCAAGGTGCTGCAGCTCACCGCCAAGTCGATCATCAAGCAGGTCGACGGCGCAGCCAAGATCATCCTGTCGTCATCGAAGGACACGCTCGAGCACCTCAAGAACGCGCGCATCTTCTTCGAGCGCGGCATGGTCAGGGAAGCCGCGGAGAAGGCAACCGCCGAGGACGTGCAGCGGCTGCGGGAAACGGTCGCCGAGCAGCGCAGCCATCGTGGCAATTCGGAAGCCTTCATATCCGCCGACATGAAATTCCACACACAGATCGCGGCAATATCCGGTAACCCGATCTATGTCGCCGTCAGCGAGGCAATGCTAGGCTGGCTAAAGGAATACCACACCGAAATGCTGATCTGGACCGGCAAGGAAAAGTTCACGCTGTCCGAGCACGAAGAGATCGTCGGACACATCGAAGCCAAGGATGCGGATGGCGCCGAGAAGGCGATGATCAAGCACCTCGAACGCTCGCGCGCGCTCTACGTGATGAATTCCGGCAACTGAAAATCAAGTGCAGGTCCCGACCGGCGTCGCGGTCGAACCTTGTTCTCGGCCTACTGGCTGACCACAGATCAGCCTGAGCCCGGACCGACGCAGTTTTATGTTGCCGTCTGAATCCGGTGTATGTGCCGCGTTGTTTTCATTCAGCGATTTCAGCATTTGCATCTTCCCAGCCGTGGATTTCCGCCGCCCGCTTTCGTCAGCAGGCCCGCATAGGCCCGTCTTGGAGGCGCCTGGCTTCTTCTTGAATTGGCAATTCTTGCAAAGACTATGCTAGATTTGCCGCTCGGCGAGAACGACACCGGGAGAACCGCAATGGCTGACAGGAGCCTCCACGTCGTGATCTGGCTGCCGTCGAATTTCTATTCGGCCGTCGTCTCGACGCTCGTGGAAATGTTTCAGCTTGTGAATGACGTCTGCCGGTCACAGGTTCTCTCCTGTGAGTTCGTTTCAAGGGGCGCGCCGTCGACATCAAGCACAGGAATTTCCTTCCCGACGAAGGCTCAATCATCCCGGAAAATGGATGTCCTGATTCTCATTGCGATGCCGGGTGTCGAGATTCCGGAGCTTCTGCGCTCGCTCGACGAGGAGTGTGAACATTCAAAACCGCTGATCGCGCTCGCGCAACAGCAGGACGCAATCATCGCAGCACATTGCGGCGCGTGTTATCTGCTCGCCAATTCGGGATTATTGGACGGTAAACGCGCAACGATATCCTGGTGGCTGAAAGCCGAGGCAAGCCGCCGGTTTCCGCAAGTGCGATGGGACGCTTCCCGCCTGCTCATTCGCCAGGACCGCCTTTACACATGTGGAGGCGGGTTTTCCGGACTCGAACTCGCCAGGGCTTTGCTGATCGATCTGGGCTTCGAGAAGGAAGAGCGGATCATTCGAAAACTTTTGGTTCTTCCTCCGCCGCGCAAATTCCAGAGTCCCTACGAATTTCCTCTCGACAAAATTTCGAACGACGCCAGCCCATTCGAGAAAAAGCTGCGCGAGCTCTCGAAAGACAAGATGTCAGAAATCGATTTGAAATTTCTTGCAACCGAATTGGCGATGTCTTCGCGAACCCTGTCTCGCAGGTTTTTCGACGAGCTCCAGACAACGCCGGGAAAATGGATCCAGGAAAGGCGGCTGGAGTTGGCAAGGTCCATGCTTGAGGAAACGAAACTGAGCGTCTCAGAAATTTGCTGTCGGGTGGGATATCAGGACGTCGCTTCGTTCAGCCGTCTTTTTTCCAAGACAACTGGAATGGCACCAGGCGAGTTTCGAAAGCAAGTCCGGTGACAAGTCGGCAGCGGAAGTACTGCGGCTACGGGCAACCGCTGCGGAACTGCGGCGATTCATGAACCCCGGCGTGACTTCAGCCAATCCGGACGATTGCGTAGGGCGTCATCACAAGACGGTCTCGGCCCGACGCGTCGCGCTGAATCTGGCGTGACGTTCGTCCATCCCAGATATTCAGAAAATCCTGATCGGAACCGAGCCCGGAAACATCGACTGGAAGGTCGGCCGGGGTAAGGTTCGCCAGCCAGACGATGATCCTGCCTGTCTGGGAGCGGCCGGCCAGTGCCAGCACCCGCGTCTCATCGGTCGTTGTCGCCGCCACCACATGCGCATGGCCGGCCAGATCGCAAAGTCCTTTCACTGCGTGGAAAATCGGCCGGGGTGTACCTTCTTTGACAGGTTCGCCCGACGAAGCCAGCACGCCGAATGGTCCGGTGAAGCTGCAGAGCGTCAGCATTTCGAGCCCGGCCGGCGCAACGCGCGCGGCATAGCCGATCGTCCATGCGGCCCCGAACAGCCCGGCATGGCGAGGGTCGCGGTCGGCCATGGCAATGCGCTGATTGTCGGGATTGGCCTTGGTCGCGCCGCCATAAGGGTTCTGGCGCATGGCAATGGTCGACGGCCCGATCCGATAAGGTATTGTTCCGAAGATCGTTCGTACTGACGCCGTGATGAAAGGCAATGCCTCCAGCGATTGCATGACGCTGAGATCGTCGGCGGCGTGCACGATCGGGCAGGTGCAATGCGTGACGAAATCGAGCGGGTCGGCCGGCACACGCTTGCGATTGAGTTCGGTGAAATAGCTGAACATGCCGCCGCCGAGGCGGCTGTCGGGAAAGGCGCGCCGCGTCGCGGCGTAGACGTCTTCGAGCGGCGGGCATTGCGGCCATGCGCTGCCCGGCGGCGTCGACTGCCGGTCGACCGAGGGCGAGACGGCAATCGCCGAAAGCTTGAGCCCGGCCTGGCGCACCCTGTCGGCGACGCCTGAAAGCTCGGCGTCGAGATCGCCGTCGCCGGCAATGACACATTCGAGCGTTGTCCGGACCGGATAGGCGGCGGCCAGCCGGGCGTAGGATCGCAAGGCGTCGAGCCCATGGCCGCGCGTCGGGTCGAAGTGGAACATCAATTGCTGCGGACCAAGCTCGCACAGCATCGGTAGCTTGCCCAGCGCCGCCTCGACCTCATCCGGATAGACGATCACGCCGATATCCGGCAGCCCCGGTCCGGCCTTGCCGAGCGTGACGCGAATTGGTTCGACGGTTGCCGCAGCCGCCGGCACTTTCCCGCGACCCTCTATCCGCAAGCTGATGGTCTGACGGAAGGTCTTGCCGGCGGGCAGCACATAGGGCCACGGCAGCGCCAGCGGCCGAACATAGGTCTTGTAGGAGGCATCCGACCAGTTGCGCTGGTCCTCCATCTCGAAAGTATCGCCTTGCATACGGCATTCGGCGGTGACGCCCGGCCGGACCTCATGGGTGATCGCCCGCAGATCCTTGAAAGGCTGCCAGGCATCGATCAGCTCTGGAAGCCGCATCGCGACCACGCTGCCATCGGTATGCTCGACCGTGACCGGGCTGCCGGCCAGGCCGGCAATCGGATGCAGGATGCAGAAGCCGCAGCGATTGGTCTCGAAATCGTTGTCGGGAAGAGCGCTCACGTCGAAGATCAGCTGGCCATCGGCCGAGCCCTTGATGGTCGCACGGAAGTCGAGCCGGCTGCCGTCCGGTGCTTGGCAACTTGCCGAATAGCTGACGGAAAAAGCCTCGGCATCCTGCTCGATGGTAAGGTCGGCCAGTGTCGGCTCGTAGGTGCCCCAGTCGCGATCCCTGACGATGTAGGCGATGGCACGCAGAACTTCGGTGCCGCCGTGGCGGATGCTGCGCAGATTGCCGTTGACGAAGTCCGCCGTCAGCGCGCCGGCGCGCAGCCTGACCGGTTCGGCTTCAACTGCACGTGTACCGTAGAGGAGGAAGGCGTCGGCTGTCATTTCAGCAAGGCGTCGAGTTGCACCGGCTCCCGGCTTGCGGCGCCGGCATAGGCTGCCTCGACCAGCGCTAATGTCTTGAGGTTGTCCGCGCCCGAGGTCGCGGGCTCGGCTCCGTTGGTCAGGCAATCGACCCAGTGCTTTTGAATGGCGACGACGCTTTCCTGGATGTTGTGCCACGGCCGTGATGCCCAGGCCAGCAGCGGTGGCGAGACGTTGCTCACGGCTGTCCCGCTCCTGCCGGTGACGGTGAGCCGGTAGCCCTGCGCCAGCCGGATCGTGCCGTCGCTGCCGTCGATCTCGATCAGCGTCTCCGGAAACGGCTCGGTAGCAAGCTTGCTCGCGTAGCTGCAGTCGACCACGGAAGTGGCGCCGCTCGTGTGGTCCAACAGCATCGTCGCAACGTCCTCGCCGGCAATGCCGGGATTGATGCGCGCCGTTCGCGCAGTGACGGTCGAGACGTCGCCCAGCAGGAAGCGGGCGATGTCGAGGATGTGGATACCCAGATCCTCGATGATGAAGCGCTTTCCCGTCGACAGATAAGGCTGGCCGGAAAACACGTCATAGGCAGAGCGGAACGAGATCCGTCCGAAAAAGGGGGTGCCGATTTCGCCGCTGTCGAGCATGGTACGCACCGCCTGGATCGGCGACTGCCAGCGAAAATTCTCATGCACCATCAGCGGCACGCCGGCGTCAGCACAGGCCTTTACCATCGCCTTGGCATCGGCAAGCGTCGGCGCAAACGGTTTTTGGCAGATTGCCGGAACGCCGTGCTGCGCTGCCATCTCCACGAGCATTCTGTGGCTTGGTGCGGTGGTGGCGATGTCGACGAAATCCAGCCTTTCGCCGGCAAACAGCGCGGCCGCATCGGTATAGCGCCGCGCGACCCCGAACTGGTCACCGACGACCCTCAACCGGTCCGGATTGCGGTCGCAGATGGCGGCGATCGAGGCGCCCTCTATGTCGCGCCAGGCATGCATTTGGTTGACGGCGAAGAAGCCGCAGCCGATCAGCGCTCCCCGCAGCTCCGCCATGTCAGCCGGCCTTTGCCATCTGCATCAGCGTGACACGGCTCTGCAGCCGGCGCTGTGCCTGATCGACGACGACGGCGACGATGATGACGAGGCCCTTGATCACCATCTGCCAGAACGAGCTCACTCCCATCATCACCAGCCCGTCGGAAAGGATGCCGATTACGAAGGCGCCGACAATGGTACCGCCGATGGTACCGCGTCCGCCCGACATCGAGGTGCCGCCGAGCACTGCCGCGGCAATGGCGTTGAGCTCGAAGCTCTCTCCGGTCGCCGGATGCGAGGCCATCAGTTCGGACGAGATGATCAGCCCGACGATCGCCGCGCAGAAGCCGGAGAACATGTAGACGAACATCTTCACCATGTTGACGCGGACGCCTGAAATCCGCGCCGCCCGCTCATTGCCGCCGACGGCGAAGATGTGGCGGCCGAGCGGGGTGTATTTGGCGAGATAGGCCGCCCCTACCGCAACAACGAGCAGAATCCAGAGCGCGACCGGCAGGCCGAGCAACCGGCCGGCGCCGAGAAAGCCGAATCCGGTGGTGCCGAGCTCCGGCTTGCCGACGAGATTGGGGAAAGTACGGCCGTCCGACGACAGCAGCGCCAGGCCGCGTGCGACATAGAGCACGCCGAGCGTGGCAATGAAAGGCGCAACATTAAGCCTGGTGATCAGCAAGCCGTTGACGGCGCCGATCAATATGCCGACGGCAAGCGTGATCAGCGCGATCTCGAAGACGTTGAAATAGATGGTGTAGCCGACCTGCAGGTCGATGCCGTTGAGCACGAGGTAGCCGGCCACCATGCCGCACAGGCCGACGATTGAGCCGACCGACAGGTCGATGCCGCCGGTGATGATGACGAAGGTCATGCCCATTGCGAGGAATGCGTTCAGCGCCACGTGCTTCGACATCAGGATAAGATTGGCGGCCGATAGGAAATTGGGGGCGGCTATCGAGAAGAATAACAGCACGGCGATCAGCGCGATGAACGTCCTCGCCTTCATCAGCGTCAGCAGGACCGAGCCGCCCGACATGGAGTCGACCGCCGCCTTGGCTGGGATGTCAGTCATGCGCCTTGCTCTCCGTGCGGGACCGGTCCGTGGCCGAAGGCCGAGGCAGCGACGAGCGCGGCCTCCGTCGCCTCTGCGCGATCGAACATGCCGGTCAATTTTCCATTGCTCATCACTGCGATACGGTCGGACAACGCCATCACTTCGTCGAGATCGGAGGTGGCAAACAGAATCCCCAGGCCGTCGCGCGACAGCTTGCGCATGGTGCGGAACACGTCGGCCTTGGCGCCGACGTCGATGCCGCGGCTGGGCTCGTCCATCAACAGCACCTTCGGGCCGGTGAGCAGCGCCTTGCCGATCACCACCTTCTGCTGGTTGCCGCCTGACAGCGACGAGACTTCCTGCGCCGGATCGGCGACCTTGATGGCCAGTTCGCGCACCGTCTGGGTCACCGCCTGTCGTTCGGCGGCACCACGAATGTGGAACAGGCGCACGAACCGCGACAGGCTGGCCAGCGTCAGATTGCTGGCGACGGAGAGGATCGACACCAGCCCTTCGCGCTGGCGGTCTTCGGGAATCAGCGCCAGGCCGCGCCGGATGCGCCGCGTCGTGTCGCGCTCGTGCACTTTTTTGCCGGCAATGAATATCGTGCCCGTCGAATGGCCGTGGCGGCCCATGATGCAGTCGAACAGCTCGCTGCGTCCGGCGCCCATCAGGCCATAGATGCCGAGAATTTCGCCGGCGCGCAGCGACAGCGAGACGTGATCGACCGCAAGCCCGCCGGTGACGCGCGGCAGGCAGATGTCCTCGGCGCGGAATATTTCCTCGCCCGGCACATGGCCGTCGGCCTTGGCGAAGTCCTTGGCGTCCGAGCCGATCATCTGCCGCACGATCCACTGGGTGTCGACGTCTTTCATCTCCGCCTGGCCGGTGATGCGGCCGTCGCGCAGCACCGTGATGGTGTCGCCGATGCGGATCAGCTCCTCGAGCCGGTGCGAGATGTAGACGACTGCCACGCCGCGTGCCTTGAGGTCGGCAATCACCTTGAACAGTATCTCGACTTCCGCCGCGCTGAGCGCCGAGGTCGGTTCATCCATGATCAGGATGCGCGCATCGAGCGAAACCGCCTTGGCGATCTCGACCAGCTGCTGCTGGCCGATGCGCAGATCCTCGACCAGCATGTCGGGCTGGATGCCGGCTTCCAGGCGTTCAAGGAACTCCGCCGCGCGGCGCTCCTGCTCCTTGCGGTCGATCTTGCGGAAGCGGTTGGTGATCTCGCGGGTGGCGAAAATATTTTCGGCGACAGTCAGATTGCCGAACAGATTCAGCTCCTGGAAAACCATGCCGATGCCGCGGCTCACGGCATCACCGGAAGACGAGAATGAAACCTCCTCGCCGTCCAGAAGGATGCGCCCGAGCGTCGGTTGCTCGACGCCGGCGATGATCTTCATCAGCGTCGATTTGCCGGCTCCGTTTTCGCCGACCAGCACGTTGACCGCGCCTTTGCGCACCTCGAAATTCGCCCGCTTGACCGCGACGGTGCCGGAATAGACTTTCGAGACGTCCTCCAGCTTCAGGATGACATCTTGATCGCCGGTCATGGCTTCGGCCCGATCTTTGCCTCCGCCGGCGTCACCAGCGGCAGGTCCTGGCCACTGCCCGGCGTATAGGCGCCAAGTACCTCGACGCTGCGGCCCTCGAGTGCCTCGCGCGGCAGCTTGGAAAGCACGGTCTTGTCGGCATAGGCGTTGAAAGCCTTGCCGAACTGGGCGAAGTCGATCTGGTTGGTGAAATCGTTGAACTGGATGAAGTCGAGGCTGTCGCGCAGCGCGGTTCCGCGCATGGCGGGTCCGATCTGCACCCGCGCGTCCGCCTTGCCGTCGCCGTCAGCATCGATGTCCATCGTCGCCGCGCGTGACTGTGTATTGGCTGCAACGACCTTGCCCTCGAGCCGAACCGCGAAGGTCCATGGCGAATTCGCCTGCTTCTTCGGGTTGCCGTATTTGGCGCCGGCAGCGGCGGGATCGGTCTTGGCCAAGGTGTGAACCTCGGCAAACGGCCCGGCCTTCTGCTGCAGATAGGGTATGACTTTCGCCGCCCAGATGTCCTCGACCATCTTGTCGGGATTGAATGCGGAGCCAGTGCCGCCGTTTTCCGCTGACGGCGTCGGCAGGATCTTGCAGGCGGTCAGGCTGACTATAGCTGCAAGGAACGACGCGACAAGGATCGGCCGGGTCAGCTTGTTGAACATGTCGGCTCGTTCGGCATGGCAGTCAGGAGCACCCAAAGAAATGGAAGAAAGGGCGAAATGGAAGCAAGGGACGAACCGGAGGCTCGTCCCTTGCTGCTGATGTTACACCGGCTCAGTTGGTGAGCGCGAATGTCTCCAGCTTGGCGGCATTGTCGCCATTGACCAGGACGCAGTCCATCAGCTGCTTTTCTTCGGCGGGAGACTTCTTGTTTTTGATGAAGTCGTTGGCCTGCTCGACCGCCATCTGCGCCTGCGCGAAGGCCGGCTGCAGGACTGTCGCCTTGATGCCGCCGGAGGTGATCGAGTCGCGCACGTCGTTCGACCCGTCGAAGCCGACGACGATGACGTCTTTGCGGCCGGCAGCGGCAAGTGCCGCGTAAGCGCCCATCGCCATTGTGTCGTTGCCGGAGATCACGCCCTTGATATCGGGATTGGCCTGGAGGATCGATTCCATCTTTGAATAGGCCTCGGTCTGGCTCCAATTGGCCGACTGCTGCGCCACCATCTTCAGGTCCGGATAGTCGTCGATGACGTCGTGGTAACCCTTGGAGCGGATGCCGGCATTGGTGTCGGATTCCTTGCCGACGAGCTCGACGAAATTACCCTTCTCGCCCATCAGCTTGACGAATTCCTGTGCGCCGAGCTGGGCGCCCTGATAATTGTTGGAGACGATCTGCGCGACGGCAACGCCGGTGGCATTGATCTCGCGATCGATCAGGAAGGAAGGAACGCCCGCGTCCTTGGCCTTCTGCACCGCGGCGACGGTGGCGTCGGCGCCGGCATTGTCGAGGATGATCGCCTTGGCGCCGCGGCCGATCGCCGTGTCGATCAATTCGGACTGCTTGTTGGCGTCGTCGTCATGGACGAGCACCAACGCCTCGTAACCGAGTTCCTTGGCCTTGGCCTCCGCGCCGACAGCTTCCGCCTTGAAGAACGGATTGTCATGCGAGGGCGTGATGATGGCGATCAAATCCGCCGCATAGGCGGGTGCGGCGGTGCCAAGCGCCAGCATGCCGGCAAAAGCCGCAAGCGTCATTCTGCGTGTCAGTTTCATGTATTCCTCCCGTTGAAAATCCGTGCCTTGTCCCAAGGCTATATGCATTCGATTTCGTTAGCCGGCCGTAGGCGGCGGGTCGCGTCAGATTCACAAGCCCTTGGCCGGCTTCACCTCGACGGATCGCTCCCCCCTATCCTCCATTCATCCAGCGCCTGATCCTGCTGCGAAGCTTGACTGTCCGATCCATCGAACAGCTAAGCCAACTGGTATAATGAGTCAATGACAATTTCAGGTGACATGTTCCGGGGAGAACGCGTCGCTGCCCTCAAGTGATGCGCTGAATGCTCGCGGCAATCTCCTCCGGCTCGAACACCCGCTTCCAGTCATCGCGCATCAGCACCGGCTTGCCGAACTCTATCGCCTTGTTGCAGGCGTCGGAGAACACGCCTTTGGTCTCGCCGAAGATGACGGCGCCAAGCACGTTCATATGACCAAGCAGGAAGTCGAGCGCCGCCTGCTTGTCGACCCCGCGCGCCACCACCTCGTCGACCGCCTCTTTCATGATGACGAGCAGCGAAGCGCATACCGTTTCCGAAAGGCCGGGCTCGAGCAGGGCCATCTGATCGACAGTGACGCGATGGGAGCGCATGACCGGCGCCCAGATGATTTTTGCGATCGCCTCACCCTTGGCGAAATCTTCCTCCGGTCCCTGCATCAAGGCGCTGACCATGTGCTGCTTGGCCTTGACGCCGCCGAAATAATCCTTCTTGGCCGCCATGTCGGTCTCGTCGTTGAAGATCGGCGGATGGCACGGGTGGGTGACGAAATAGGTCAGGTCCGGCCGCTTCGGCAAATGCCCGGCGAAAGGTGCCGCAGCGTCGAGCACGACGATCATCGTGCCTGATGCAAGCTTGCTCTCGATACTCGCCGCGACCTTGCCGATGTGCGTGTCCGGCACCGCCAGGATCACCACATCGGCGCCATCAAGCGCCACATCGGCGCTGACGGCATCGATGCCGAGGCCCGACTTAAGCCGCTCGCGGCCGGCGTCGCTGACCTCGACATGGCGTATCGTATAGGGAGATCCGCGAAAATTGGTCGACAGACGGTAACCCATTTTGCCGCCCGCACCAAACAGCGCAATCGTTGTCATGTGTCCGTTACTCCTGAATTCCAACGACGGCCCTGCCGATCGTCATCCCATTGACTTGTATGCACATTGCCGCCGGTTGGCGGATTAGAGAACCCAGGGGGAGCCGCCGCTCAAATGACGATGCCATGGACGATGTCTCGGGCGCCCGGATGTCCAGCACAGCGCAGCTACGCGGAGCATGCTACCTTAGGTACACATTATACCAGCATACCAAATTGGCAAGCGGCCATGGCACGGCTCTGACCACTTGCTCGGCCGTCGTTTACCTCCTGTTCAACGGCAAGGAGCGATCATCGCGCTGAACCGCCGATCGGCGGGATGATTCGCAGCCGACAAAGGCCCATGCTCGAAACGTCACTCTACAGCCCGGTCAAGGCCTTCCTCGAAGGCCTGGGATTTATAGTCAAGGGCGAGATCGGCGGCTGCGATCTGCTGGCGCTGAGTGCCGACTCTCCACCGATCGTCGTCATCTGCGAGCTGAAGCTGAAGTTCAATCTCGAGCTCATCCTCCAGGGCATCGACCGTATGGCGGCGAGCGACGAGGTCTGGCTAGCGGCATGCATGTCGGCCCGTGGCAAGGGCCGTGAGAGCGATGTGAGATACCGCAATCTCTGCCGTCGGCTCGGCTTTGGCCTGCTTGGCGTGCGACCGAACGGCGAGGTTCAGGTGCTGCTCAGCCCGACGGCATTGGCTCCGCGTCGCGATCCCCGGCGCCGCTCGAAGCTAATTGACGAACATCGGCGTCGGCAGGGCGATCCTGTCGCCGGCGGCGGCTCGCGTGCGCCGATCATGACCGCTTATCGCCAGCAGGCGCTGGCATGCGCCGCAGCCCTCGCCGACGGCCCAAAGCGGCCGCGTGACTTGAAGCCCAACCTGCCGAACGCGCCTAAGATCCTGCTGCACAATGTGTATCGCTGGTTCGCACGCACCGATCGCGGGATCTACGAACTGACCGCTCAGGGCCGTGAGGCGTTGCAGCGCTGGCCGCAGCCCGATCGCAGCCACACCGCTGCCTGAGACAGGCAACGCCGGATTTCGCGCCCTGCTTTCCGCGACAATCACGGCTTTCGGCAAGACATCACCTCGGTCACGGAACCATATTTCGACACGATGGTTTTGTCGTCACCGAATTGATCGTCCGCTGAGCAAACGGAAGGAACGGCCATGCGCCTATCGACGACAATTGCCACACTTTCGGCACTGGCCCTTGCCTCGCCGGTCTATGCGCAATCCGTGGGACCAGAGCTTGCCCCTGTCCCGCCGACGGCCCCGCAAACCCTGCCGGAGCAAGCCACCCCCGAAGGGACCACTCCCGACCAGGCTACACCTGACCAAGCCTTCTCCGCCCAGAATTTCACCGCAGTGACAATCGTGGCGATGGAGGATCTGCCTCCTGACATCAAGGCACAGGCGGAGGCCGTCGTCACGCAGACCAGCGCCGAGGATTTGCGCATCCTGCAAAGTTCGATCGACGCATCGCCGCAGGCGGCATCGGCGCTGGCGGCGAACGGGCTTAATTCCACGCAGGTCGTGGCGGCCAATATCGACGGCGACGGCACGCTGACGCTGATCATCCAGACGACGACGTGAGCGGCTGAAAGCGGACAAGCCGGCTCCGGCACGGAAACGAAGGCCGCCCGATCGCGGAGGACTGTCATGGCCGAGGCTGCAGTTCGCAACTTCACCATCAATTTCGGGCCACAACATCCCTCCGCTCACGGCGTCCTGCGGCTGGTGCTCGAACTCGACGGCGAGATCGTGGAACGCGCCGATCCCCACATCGGCCTGCTGCATCGCGGCACCGAAAAGCTCATCGAGTACAAGAACTACCTGCAGGCCTTGCCCTATTTCGACCGGCTCGACTACGTCGCGCCGATGAACCAGGAGCATGCATTCTGTCTCGCCGCCGAGAAGCTCCTCCAAATATCGGTTACGAAACGCGGACAGCTCATCCGCGTGCTTTTCTGCGAAATAGGCCGGCTGTTATCGCACCTCCTCAACGTCACCACGCAAGCCATGGACATCGGCGCGTTGACGCCGCCGCTCTGGGGTTTCGCCGAGCGCGAGAAGCTGATGGTCTTTTATGAGCGCGCGTCCGGCGCCCGCATGCACGCGAATTATTTCAGGGTCGGCGGCGTGCATCAGGATCTGCCGCCGGAACTCCTCGACGACATCTGGAAGTTCTGCGATCCGTTCCTCAAGGTCTGCCACAATCTCGAAGAGCTGTTGACCGAGAACCGCATCTTCAAGCAGCGCAATGTCGATGTCGGGGTGATCGGCCTCGATGATGCCTGGGCCTGGGGCTTTTCCGGGGTGATGGTACGCGGATCGGGCGCGTCCTGGGACCTGCGCAAGGCGCAGCCATACGAATGCTATTCGGAGATGGATTTCGATATTCCGGTCGGCAAGCATGGCGACTGCTACGACCGCTATCTCGTACGCATGGAGGAAATGCGCCAGTCGGTCCGGATCATGCGGCAATGCCTGGAAAAGTTGCGCTCACCCGAAGGCCAGGGACCGGTCGCGATTCCGAACCACAAGATCACGCCGCCGCCGCGTGCCACGATGAAGCGCTCGATGGAAGCGACGATCCACCACTTCAAACTTTATACCGAAGGCATTCGCGTGCCGAGCGGTGAAGTCTATGCCGCCGTCGAGGCGCCGAAGGGTGAATTCGGCGTCTACCTCGTGTCGGACGGGGGCAACGTTCCCTACCGATGCAAGATCCGCGCACCTTCCTTCGCCCACCTGCAGGCGATGGATTTCCTGTCCCGAGGCCATATGATCGCCGATGTTGCCGCGATCATCGGCTCGCTCGACATCGTGTTCGGAGAAATCGATCGCTAGTTTAGCCAGGTCGCAGGATCTTCCCCGATCGCAGGATCATTTGTGTCGTTAGTAGCCGCGCAGGCAGGCCTGGACGGCGCTCGGCCGCCGGCCAGACGAAGGCCCTCACCTGCGGCGGGCCAGCTCAAATTCTCACATCAAAGACGGACGCATGGCCGCGACAAGGCGCAGCCAAGCGTCGAGGAGTTTCACAATCTGCGCGGCCCGACGGCGCACGAGCCCTTCCAAGTTCGGAAGCGCTCTCCACGGCGCGGAAAGAACGCGTGTTCCGCCGTTCCTCGTACCGCCTCAATGCACGATCAAGCCCTTCATCCAGGCAACAAATCTGTTGCCGCGAACTATCCCGCGCACCCTGGCAGCGGCCCATCTCGCTTGCATCGTAGCGCCGACATGGCAATGGCAGACGATTTGGTGCAACTGCCGGTCGCTCAGTTCGAAGAAGCGCTTTGCCTCACCATAGGTATCATCGCTGAGGCCCATGGCACGCAGAACCGGATCCTCGAAGGCGACAGTGAGCGGCGTGCCAGCGCCACGCGATCTGTCGCGCGCTTCCCTGTTCATATATTCGGTGCCTGGAAGCGCCCCAAGGCATCGCGTCGGGTTTTGTTCGAGAAGTTCCGCCCAACGTTCAATCCGCTGGGTTCGAGTCATCGCCGGATACGCCGCGAAGGACTCAACTTCCGCGACGGCCTGCAGTTGGTCGAGTGTTTGATGTTTCATGGTCGGCTCCTGTCGACAGGTGAATTCGCCCACGCCTACATGAGCAATTATCGCGCCATGGAGCGCTGACAAGGCCGGACCGCCGCAACATGAGGCGTACGGATCACCTGCCCCGTCGAAGCGGCGCTCGAATTCCGACGCGCCCCCGCCTGTGTTCGATGTCGACCCGTTAACCGAACCCGTTTCCGGACAGGAACTTTTGCGGAAGCTTGCCGTTTGGCTTTGCGTCCGCTTCGGCGGCTGCAATATCAATCTTGAAAGCAATTCCGTTGGACACGAAGCCTCAACGCGTCGAGCAAGACGTCGAGCCTGTAAATGAAACCCGGGAGCAACCGGCCCCGGTTCGAGAATCTCATGAGCGATCGGCAGAGCCCCGGCAGGAAAAACCCGACGGGAATGCCTCGCAACGAAAGGCCGGTCTGCTCGGCTTTCCCAGGCGCCATCCCTATGCGGCCGCAGCCATCGCGCTTGCGCTGTTGCTCGTCGCGGCAGGCATCGCGATCTGGTGGCTGAACGCTCGCCAGTACGAATCGACCGACGACGCCTTCATAGATGCGCGCACAGTGACGATCGGTGCGCAAATAGCCGGCCGCATTACCGAGCTGGCGGTTACCGACAATCAGCATATACAGGCGGGCGATGTCCTCCTGCGTATCGACGACAGCGACTATCAGGCAAACCTGAAGCAGGCCGATGCCGGCGTCGCCGCGGCCGAGGCCGAAATCGTCAATGTCGCCGCCCAGATCGAGGCTCAAAACGCAAAGGTAAACGCTGCCCAGAGGCAGGTTGCACAGGCCAAGGCAGCGCTGGACTTCGCCAAGGCCGAGGATCAACGCAATCGCGAACTCCTGGCCAGGGGCACAGCAACGCAGCAGCAGGCGCAGCAGGCGGCATCGACGTTGCGTCAGGATCAGGCCGCGCTGGACAGCGCCGAGGCCAATGTAGCCTCCGCAAAAAGCCAGGTTTCGGTCTTGCAGGCACAGGCCAGGAGCGTCGAGGCGCAGCTCGAGCAGGCAAAGGCCAGCCAGGAGCAAGCCCGCACGACGCTGTCGCGCACGACTATCACAGCACCCGCAGCCGGGCGGGCAACGAGCATTTCCGCCGCGAACGGCACCTACGCCCAACCCGGCCAGGTATTGATGATGTTCGTTCCCGACGAGGTCTGGGTGAAGGCCAATTTCAAGGAGACGCAGCTCGATCTGATGCGGCAGGGACAGCCGGTCGACATCGACATCGACGCCTACCCGGACAAGTCCTTTCACGGCCGCGTCGACAGTATTCAGGCCGGCAGCGGCACCGCCTTCAGCCTCCTGCCGGCCGAAAATGCCACCGGCAATTATGTCAAGGTGGTGCAGCGCGTGCCGGTCAAGATCGTCTTCGACAAGCCGCCGGATGTGCTTCTCGGGCCAGGCCTGTCGGTGGTGCCGACGGTCAAGGTGCGATGAACGGCGAAACCGCCAGAAATCAGGGCGAAAGCCGATCCGCCGCCGGGACACACAATCCGTGGCTCATCGCCGTCGTCGTCTCCATAGCCACTTTCATGCTGGTGCTGGACACCTCGATCGCCAATGTCGCCCTGCGCAACATCGCTGGCAGCCTGGCGGCCGGAATGGACGAAAGCACCTGGGTGATTACCACCTATCTCGTTGCCAACTCGGTGATCATTCCGGTCAGCGGCTGGCTGGCAAGCGTCATCGGCCGCAAGCGCTACTACATGCTCTGCGTTGCGACCTTCACCGTCGCGTCGCTGCTGTGCGGACTGGCACCCAACCTGGAACTGCTCATCCTGTTCAGGGTCCTTCAGGGCCTCGGCGGCGGCGGCATGGCGCCAAGCGAGCAATCGATCCTTGCCGACACCTTTCCGCCTGAAAAGCGCTCGCAGGCCTTCGCGCTTTACGGCATTGCCGTCATCGTCGCACCGACGGTCGGGCCGACGATCGGCGGCTGGCTGACCGACCATTTCTCCTGGCACTGGATCTTCTTCATCAACGTGCCGTTCGGCATCCTGTCGCTGGCCCTGGTGCAATGGCTGTTGGTCGAACCGGACGTACTCGAACGCGAACGCAAGGAACGGCTGAAGGGCGGCCTGAAGATCGACGGGATCGGGTTCGTCCTGGTGGCGACGGCCTTGGGGTGCCTGGAGATTTTTCTCGACCGGGGCCAGCGCTACGATTGGTTCGCCTCGGATTTCATCACCACTTTCGCAGTGATTTCCGCGATCGCGTTCCTGCTGCTTATCCCATGGGAGCTCAGTCGCAGCGATCCGGTCGTCGACATGCGTCTGTTGTTCACGCGCCAGTTCGGCACGGCCTTCCTGGTCATGATGGCGGTCGGTGCTATCCTGTTCAGCACCACCCAGATCGTGCCGCAGCTGCAGCAGACGACATTTGCCTACACCGCGACGCTCTCGGGCCTTTCGATGATGCCGGGCGGCATCGCCATGCTGATCTTGATGCCGGTGTCCGGATTTGTAGGCAGCATCGTGCAGCCCAAATACCTGATCATGATGGGCATGTCGGTGGTCGCAGTGGCCCTCTGGCATATGACCTCGCTTACTCCGGACGCCAGCTTCCGCTTCTTTGCCTTTGCCCGTGTTTTCCTGATGGTCGGGCTGCCGTTCCTGTTCATTCCCATCTCGACCGCGGCCTATGTCGGCCTGCCCCCGCAGAAGACCAACCAGGCATCGGCGCTGATCAACGTTGCACGCAATATCGGCGGCAGCATCGGCGTCTCGCTGTCCAACACCGTCATTGCGCAAAGCTCCCAGATCCATCAATCGTATCTGGTCGGCCACACCGTGCAGTCGTCGCCCGCCTATCAGCAGGCACTTCGGCAGGCGACCGAGCATTTCGTCGCCCAGGGTTCGCCGATGGTCGAGGCGAAGCAGCAGGCGATCGGCTGGCTTGGCCAGTTGATCGCCCGCCAGGCCACGCTGCTCGCCTATGTCGATGTCTTCCGCTACTGCGCGGTGGCAACCGCCCTGCTCGTTCCGCTTGCTCTGCTGCTGCGATCAAGCAAGTCGGGCAGCAGACAGGCGAATCCGGAGATGGGCTGACCAGAAGGCGGGAACCAGCTGACCCATTGCGTTGTTCTGCGCCAAGAGGAGATGATCACGATGGCCACTATTCCCACACCCGAGCCAATGCCGACCCCGGTGCCGCCGCCTCCCATCCCCGATCCCAAGCCCGTGCGTGAGCCGGACCCCGACAGGCTCCCCGACGAGGACCCCATTCCCAATCCGGATGAAAACGACATTCCGCCGAAGCGGGCGTTCAACATCTAGCCTATTAGATTTCGAGCACAGCGTAGGGGCGGCCGGTCGGCTTGGCGACATGCATGGCAACGTTATAGACCGTCGCCCCGCCCGGTGTGCGGCCCTCGTAGGCGCCGCGATGCGCATGGCCATGCACCACCGCGCTGACCTGGAACCGGTCTATTGTCTCGGCCAGGCGTGACGAACCGAGAAACGGGAAGATCTCCAGCGGCTCGCCTTCGACCGTCTCGACGACAGGCGCGTAGTGCAGAACGACAAGCGTGCGTTTGGCGCGGACCTGCCGCATTGCGTTTTCAAGCCGCATCGCTTCGTTCACGCTTTCCGCCACCATTGACTTGATCGCCGGTTCGCCGAAGGAGCCGAGCATGCGCGATCCAAAACCGCCAACGAAACCCTTGACCCCAACGAACCCGACCTCGTGAATCTCCGTCGCCTCGCCGTCGAGCAGGTGAACGCCCGCCTGACGCAGAATGTCGGTGACCTGCTCGACGGCGCCTGACTCATAGTCGTGATTGCCAAGTACGGCGACGACCGGGATCGTGCAGGCACGCAGTTCCTCGGCAAGGATTTCGGCCTCCCGAGGCTTGCCGAGATTGGTAAGGTCGCCCGTCAGCACGAGAACCTGGGCTGCACGCGACATCTCGCCGAAAAGATCGCGGTACGAGGCCTGGTCCTCCTTGCCGACATGCAGATCGCCAATGGCGGCGACTTTGAGTGCGCTGCCGTTTTCCGCCTTCGGCGAAGCAGTTTCGAGCTCGTCAGCCATTGCTATGTTCTCCTTCACCGCCGACGTCGGCAAAACCCCAGTCGTTGACGTCGATCTCATAGTCAGTTCGTGAAAGCATGCGCCCACGGCAGATTTTCATCCGGGAAGGTGGCAATTCGCGCTGCTTGGCCAGCCGGTCAAGCAGCTCGTCGAGCAGCCAGGCGGGCACGCGGCCCCGCTCCGTCGGATAGATCCATCGGAAGTTCAAGAGATGCATCAGCAGAACTTCCCAATGAACTTCCATGTAGGAAAGCAGCCTTTGCCAGTCGATCTGGTCGTGGGCCTTGAGGATGGTGTGCGAGATGTCGGCACCATCGTGGCGACCGCGGTCCTGGATGAAACTTTTGGACCAGATAAGCTCGGTGGGCCCGATGATCCGCACCTGGCTGCCCAGCAATTCGCCCTGACGGGCGTGCTCCAGCCACTGGTCGTCGACAGGCATGGTGCCGTTCATCGAGGCGAAAATGACGTCGAAAAAATGGGTGCCCTTGAACACTTTACCGAGCCACCGGTCGTCCTCGACCACGACGGCGTAGCCGATCTGCTTGAAATGGGCGAGGATGCGCGGGCAGTCGCCGGCCTTGCAGAAAATGTCGAGATCCTTGGTCTGGCGGATGATCCCGGTATAGGCGCTTACGGCATAGGTGCCGGCGACGAGAAAGGGGATGCCGGTCGCGACAAGTTCGCGGATCGCTTCGATATAAAAGACCTCCGCTTCGGCATTGCGAAGCGTCGGGGCGGCTTTTGGATCGACCGACGGAACGGATGCCGGGATCGCGCTTTCCGGTGGGGGATTAATGATCATAGCAATGGCTCCTGGCCCGGCAGACCAGCAGCCGCCTGTATCTAATAGCCAAGCATGCCCGATGGTTCCCGCCGTTACGCGGCACTGCCGCTCTCGCCTGCTGCATCAGGCGGACACGCCGCCGTGGGAGGTCTTCGAAGCGGTCATGGTTGTCGGCTGCGGCGCGGCCCTAAAATGATATGTGAGCGGTCATTTTTGACGTCAAGATCGCAGCGCGGTCAGCCTCAAGCACGTCGAGGCGGAGTGGGCCCGCTATCATCCTCGGGTCCGGAGAGGATTGGCTTCAACATGGTTCCCGAACTGTCGGAGGCGCTGCGCACTCGGCGCAACAGCCACTTGAGCGCCCGTGGCCAGACCGACTCTGTTTGCCGGAAAGCTGCAGGCGGCGTGGCGAAAAGGCCATTCTCCATTTTGTAGTCCCTCACTGTCTCAGTCCAATCAGCGTTCTTCAACGAGCAAAGCTTGTGTTGGTTCCGCGTCGCCATCGGCGGGAGCACGGGCTGGACAGGCGAAGTCATCGTTGGTGGGTTCGAGCGGGCTAGCCCTCTGCAGCGAAATCAGTGGCCTCGGCGATCAAGTCGCGGAATTCAGCCCACTAGCCGGCGGGATTCAGCTCGTATCGTAATGCGCCGGCTCTGGACACGACCCGCGAAGGCTGAAATTGTGATCGGCATTTTCCAGTTGCAAATTTGGTTGGGCTCGGCGGGGATGGCGCTGGTTTCTGAAGACATTGCCAGCCATCCGGCACTGCGTCGCCATGTCCAGGCTCAGTCGCGGACGCTTCTCCAGACCTATGAAGCGAACCCGCGGCTGGCTTCCGTATTCGCCACGCAACAGCGTTGGCTGATGGCCCATATCGGCCTTGGCTTGTATTTCAATCGAGAGCCGGACGATCATCGCAAGGGCCTTACGTCCGCACG
Source organism: Mesorhizobium sp. M0106 (assembly GCF_040322715.1). Taxonomy (NCBI): domain Bacteria; kingdom Pseudomonadati; phylum Pseudomonadota; class Alphaproteobacteria; order Hyphomicrobiales; family Phyllobacteriaceae; genus Mesorhizobium; species Mesorhizobium sp. M0106. The sequence continues at coordinate 52,564 of NZ_JAMYUA010000001.1, forward strand.
GTTCATGGACGACATCTGCCGGCATTCGGTGGCCAGCCGCAACACCGCCGACGCCTTCCTGAAGGAGATGCTGCATTACGGTTTCATCCGGCATCTGCCGATTAAATATGGGCGCGTCCGCCCGTTTGAGCCGGCCGCGGGCACTCTGGAGACGGTTGCCGGCTGGGTCATGGCTCATCTGAAAACGCTGGACAGCCTGGACGGTGGATTTCGACTGCCTGCATTCGTCGCACAACCGGATGTGCTCGCCAAACTGCAGCCACTGGTGGCCGACGGACTGCTTTCGTCGCATGCCGTGCGCGAGCCAAGACAGACTTTTTCCTTGTTCACCTGGCTCGACAATGGCGGCATCGTCATGGATTGGCTGATGTCCGGCGTCGACCCCGATCATGCCGACCTGGACCGAATCCCGACCGGTGTCGTCTCAATCGGGGATTTCGCGAACTGGCTCAAGCTTTCCCGCACTCACCTGTCACGCAAATTGCGCGATGCCGAGGAACTCGGCAGCATCGGCTGGCTGGGCCAGCGCGGTCACTCGGTCATGTGGGTGTCGAGCGAGTTCTATCAGGAATACATGACCGCCCAGGCGGTCAAGCTCGCCATCATCGATGCAGCCTTCGACAATTGTGTTGTAACTTCCGAAGCCAGCTGAACCGCGAGCCGACCGCCGTCGTGGCGGCTTTCGCGCCGCCGCGACGGAGATCTGGCTTTTCAATCGATGTCGAACGACACGCCCTGCGCAAGCGGCAGCGCCTTGGAATAATTCACCGTATTGGTGGCGCGCCGCATATAGGCCTTCCAGGCATCGGACCCCGACTCGCGGCCGCCGCCGGTCTCCTTCTCGCCACCGAAGGCACCGCCGATCTCGGCCCCTGACGTGCCTATATTGACGTTGGCGATGCCGCAGTCCGATCCGTCGACGCTAAGAAAGCGCTCGGATTCCTGCAGGTCGCGGGTAAAGATCGAGGATGACAGCCCCGCTCCCACCGCATTGTGTTCTTCTAGCACGATGTCGAAGTCCGAATATTTCATCACATAGAGGATGGGCGCGAAGGTTTCCTCCGTCACCGGCGAAACCTGCCGCGGCATTTCGACCAGCGCCGGACGCACATAGTGGGCCTCGGGGTGACCGTTCTCGACCCGCATTCCGCCGGTTATCTTACCGCCATGCGAAGCCGCCTCCTCCAGCGCCTTCTGCATATTCTCGTAGGCAGCCTTGTCGATCAGCGGGCCAACCAGAGCGTTTGTCTCCAGCGGATTACCGACCGAGACGCTCTCATAAGCCTTCTTCAGGCGCGGAACGAGCTGGTCATAGACGCTCTCATGCACGAACAGGCGCCTGAGCGTCGTGCAGCGCTGGCCGGCCGTGCCCATGGCGCCGAAGGCGATAGCGCGGAGCGCCATGTCCAGATCGGCCGTCGGGCAGACGATGCCGGCATTGTTGCCGCCGAGCTCCAGCACCGCACGGGCAAAGCGCTTCGCCAGCCGTGGGCCGACATCCCTGCCCATGCGCGTCGAGCCGGTGGCCGAGACCAGCGGCACCTTCGGATGGTCAACCAGGATCTCGCCGACGGCACGGTCGCCGATCAGCACCGGCGCCAGGCCCTGCGGCGCGTCCGTGCCAAAACGCTTTACCGCGCGTGCAAAAATCGCTTCGCAGGCGAGCGCCGTCAGCGGGGTCTTCTCGGACGGTTTCCACACCACCGCGTCGCCGCAGACCAGCGCAAGTGCCGCGTTCCACGACCATACCGCCACCGGAAAGTTGAAGGCCGAGATGACGCCGACGACGCCCAGCGGATGCCAGGTCTCCATCATGCGATGGCCGGGACGCTCGGTGGCGATGGTCAGGCCGTACAATTGCCGGGAAAGACCGACGGCGAAATCGCAGATGTCGATCATCTCCTGCACTTCGCCAAGACCTTCGGATGGGATCTTGCCGACTTCGATCGATACCAACCGGCCAAGCTCGGCCTTGTGTGTGCGCAATTCCTCGCCGAGCAGCCGCACCAGTTCGCCACGCTTGGGAGCTGGCACCTGCCGCCACGCCAGGAAAGCTTTGTGGGCATTGTCGATGGTCGTTGCCGCATCGGCCGGCGAGATGGTCTTCAGCGCGGCGATCTGCTCGCCGGTTACCGGGCTGCGCACGATGAGGTCGCCGCCCGTAAGCGCGCCCTCGGCAACGCCCAGTTTCGCCAGAAGCCCGGGCGTTTCCTTCGCAATCGTCATTTCGTTCGTCCCTTTCAGATCCCGTCGCTCATATGGCGTCGGTCCAAGCTTTTCGCCATACCGGTTCCCTGCCGGTCGGCATACCAGGCGCTGTCATGGCGTGGCATTACGCGTTTCAGGGAGAAATCGCCACCCCGGCATGGTCCAAGCCGGCGTCCGACTGTTGAACCAGCCAGATAGAGCGAATCAGTGTGCCGTCTTGGCGGTTTCCCGCACGGCGCTTTCTTTCATCAGCCGGTCGATATGCATGCGGATATGCGCTGCCTCGGCGGCCGTATTGGCGAGCGCGATGGCGCGGTCGAAAGCGACACGCGCCTCCTCGCCGCGGCCAAGCTGCATCAGCAGTCCGCCCTTGAGGCCGAAGAAATGGAAATAGCCGGAAAGCCTTCCCTCCAGCGGCTCGATCATGGCGAGTGCGGCTTCCGGTCCACGCACCTTGGAGACCGCGACGGCGCGGTTGAGCGTCACCACCGGCGACGGCTGCATCTGCTCGAGCAGCCCGTAGAGCAGGTCGATCTCGTTCCAGTCCGTATCCTCGGGTTTTTCCGCCCGCGCATGCAGTGCGGCGATCGCCGCTTGCACCTGGTAGGGACCGGGCTTGCGATGGCGCAACGCCTTATCGACCAGCGCCAGGCCTTCATCGATCATCTTGCGGCTCCACAGACTGCGGTCCTGGTCTTCGAGCAGCACGATCTCGCCGTTCTCGTCGAAGCGAGCCGGCGAGCGTGCATGCTGCAGCAGCAACAGCGCCGTCAGCCCCATGATCTCCGGCTCGGTCTGGAACAGCCTGAGCAGCAGCCGGGCCAGCCGGATCGCCTCTTCGCAAAGCGGCGCTCGCGCCGAAGCCTCGCCGCTGTTGCTGGAATAGCCTTCGTTGAAGATCAAGTAGACCATGGCGGCGACGGCGGCGAGCCGTTCGGAGCGCTCGACCGCTCCCGGCGTCTCGAACGGCACCCCGGCGTCGGCGATACGCGCCTTGGCGCGCGTGATACGCTGCTCCATGGCGCTTTCACCGACGAGGAAGGCGCGGGCGATCTGCTTGACCGTCAGGCCGGAGACGATGCGTAACGCCACCGCGATCTGCTGTGTGGCCGGCAGGTCGGGATGGCAGCAGATAAACAGCAGCCGCAAAATATCGTCGCGGTAATGCGCGCCGTCCAGCCGCTCGGCGACGTCGCTCTCGGCATCCTCCAGATCGGAGATCTGGTCCTCCTCCGGCAGCGGCGCCTGCTTGGCGCGCTTGCGCACCGCATCGATGCCGCTGTTGCGGCCGACGAAAATCAGCCAGGCTGCCGGATCGCGCGGAGGACCGTTTTTCGGCCAGTTGTTCAGTGCCCTCAGGCAGGCGTCCTGGAATGCTTCCTCCGCCGCGTCGAGGTCGCGGAAGTAGCGCAGCAATGCCCCCATCGCCTGCGGGCGAGCGGTGCTGATTGCCGTGCTGATCCAGGCGAGTTCGGTCATGCGGAAACCTTGGCGGGATTGAAGAGCGAGACCGGCCGGATTTCATAGGAGCCGCCGCTCGGATTGACCTCGGAAAGCTCGCGCGCGAAGTCGACGGCCTCATCGAGATCGGCGCATTCGAGCGTGTAGAAGCCGAGGAACTGTTCCTTGGTTTCGGCAAACGGGCCGTCGATGACGATCGATTCGCCCTTGACCTTCCTCAGCGTCGTCGCCGCGGTCGTCGGCAAGAGCCGCGCCACCGGACCAAGCCGGCCCGCCTGGGCATATTTTTCCTGCACACCGATAAGCTTTTCCATGACTGCGTCGTCCTGCTCCTTGCTCCAGGAGCAGACGACGTCTTCAGAGGCATAGCAGAGGATCGCGTAGAGCATGGGTCGTCCTTTTCTCTGTCAAAGGACGAAACACTAGGACCGATGCCGACATGGCGTCGACAAAAAAAATACGCCCCCGGTCTGGCGTCATTCCCTCGCCTTCAGCCATCTCAAGACCAAGGCCTCCTCGTCGTCGAGCCCGGCGATCGAGCGCTTGCCTTTGTTGGCATCCGCCATTTCGTCCAGCAGCCGTCCTTCGGACCAGGCGCGAAACACTTCCGGATGGATGTAGCATTGGCGACAAACCGCGCGTGTGTTGCCAAGCCGATCGGCAACCTTGTCGATGACACTGTTCATCACCCTCTTTTGCTGCGCCTGGCTTTCCGGACGTTCGGTTTGCGCAAACAGCGACGCTGCATGGATGGTGCCACCCCAGGTTCTGAAGTGCTTGGAGCTGAACTCCGCTCCGGCATTTTCCCTGATATAGCGGTTGACGTCGTCTGAGCGCACCGGATGCCTGTTTCCGTCCTCGTCGAGATACTGGAACAGTTTTTGGCCCGGCAGGTCCTGCGCTCCACGCACGACCTTGGCAATCCGGCGATCGACAAGCTTCAATCTCCATTCCTTGCCGGATTTGCCGATGAAGGCAAAGCGCAGGCTCGAGCCCTTGATGTCGACATGGCGGTCACGCAGCGTGGTCAGCCCAAAACTCTTGTTGTCGCGGGCATAGGCGGCATTGCCGACACGGATCATCGTGTTGTCGAGCAGCCAGACGATAGCCGCAACGACGCGTTCCAGCGGTAGGCCGTGACGGCGCAAATCGACGTCGATCTGCCGCCGCAGTTCGGGCAGGCTTTCGGCGAAGGCGACCAGGCTCGAATATTTGACGCCGTCACGCTCCTCCGCCCAGTACGGGTGATAGCGGTATTGTTTGCGTCCGCGCTGGTCCCGACCGGTCGCCTGGATGTGACCGTCGGCATCCGGCGAGATCCACACATCCGTCCAGGCCGGTGGAATGGCGAGCGCCTTGATGCGTACCAGCGCCTCCCCGTCGACAATCCGCCCGTCGGGTCCTTTGTACGAGAACCCCTTGCCCGAACGCAGCCGGCGAATACCGGGTTCAGTGTCGGTGACATAGTTGAGCGAGGCCCGAACGGCCGAGGCTTGCGCGCCGTTCTCCAGTGCCCCGTTCTGCGGCACCGCGTTTTTTGGTGCAGCTTTCCTTACAGCCGATCGGCCAGACGACCCGGATTTGTCCAGCATGTCCTCTCCACGGAATTTCCGTAGATAAGCCGCTTGCCGGCTGCGGGTTCCAACGCCTCTTGATCTCTTGGTTTCAGAACAGCCTATCGACGTCGCCGTGCAACGAAGACGTGAGTCGTCACGCCTTTTCGAGCACGACCGGAATGACGTCGACCGCCTGCTCGCCGACCTGCCCGCCCGTGGTTTTCAGCACGCCGACGATCGGCGCCACGTCGGAGTAGTCGCGGCCATAGCCGACCGTGATATGGTCGTTGCTTGCCCGCATGCCATTGGTCGGATCGAATTCCTGCCAGCCGGCATCGCGCCCGCACCACACCTTGACCCAGGCGTGCATGGCGTCGGCGCCTTCGAGCCGCGGCTTCCCGCGCGGCGGGATGGTGCGCAGGAACCCGCTGACATAGCCCGCGGGAATACCGAGGCCGCGCAGGCCGGCGATCATGATGTGGGAAAAATCCTGGCAGACGCCGCGCTTCAGGCCGAAGGCGTCGCTGGCCCGCGTCTGCACGGTGGTCGCCTCGCCGTCATAGGTGAAATCGCGGTGAATGCGGTTGCACAGAGCCATGGCCGTGCCGACTGTCGAACTGCCGGCACTGCCTTTCGCATAGGCAGTGATTGCCGCGTCGATGCCGGCATGATCGCTAGCGGCCAGAAAGTGATGCGGCGAAGCCGGCGCCAGCGAGTGCACGGCGCCGAGTTCTTCCCTCAGCCGGCGTATGTCCGGCGATACGTCGAGCCCGGGCTCCGGCCGCGATACCGACACACGCGCGCTCATCCTGATGTCGAGCGCATCATGCGCGTCACGAAAGGCGATCGAGGTGACACTGTTGCCGAAAAAGTCGGAAAAGTCGGAACGTTCGCTGGGCGCCGGCACAAAAGACAGTGAAGCGGCGATGACGCGCTGCACGCCAGGGATGGTCGGCGGCAGCACGCGCACCTGATGGCGGCCACCGCCGGCCGCCGCATCATAGTCGTAACGCAGGTGAAGCCTGATGTCGTAGAGCATGCGGTCTCTATCCGAAATAGGCTTTGGCGAGGCTGTTGTAGAGCCCGCCGATTTCATTGGCGAGATCGCCGAGGGCGTTGGCCGTCATGTCCGAGGGCTCCTTGATGGCGATCGACGTGTTGAGCTGCAGGATTTCCTTGGCCGCCGGCGACATATGGCCTTCAGCGCCGACAGCGGGCAGCAGCGCGATTTCGGCCTTCAGCCGTTCGAGCTGGAAAAGGATTGAGCGCGGGTTGAGCGGATCGAGCGCCAGAAGGTCGACCACCGTGCGCCGTCCCGCCTGCACCGGATATTGCCGACGGTGGGTCATGACGCTGTCGCCGATCTCCAGCATCATGTCGAGCGCACCTTCCGGCGCCTGGGCTCTGGTCAGCCGGGCGAGCGTGCGGGCTATCTGGATGCCGCGTTCGAGCCTGCGGCCGATTTCCAGGAAACGCCAGCCGGCAAAGCGGTACATGTTCTCGTGCAGCAGGCCGGAAAACCCGGCCAGCTTGCGCAGGATGACCGTCATTGCCCTTGTCGCGTCGTCGCCCGGCGCCACTGTCGCGGCAAATTGATGGATGGTCTTCGACAGATCCTTCAATGCCAGCCAGCCATCGGGCGAGAAGCGGTCGCGGATCTGCCCGGCGCTGTAAACGGCGCTGTCCAGCGTGCCGATGAGCCCCAGTGGAATTGCCGTCTCGACGTCGATGCCGAACGGCGCGAGATAGTCGCTGATATCCGCGAGCAGCGGCATCTCGGGATCGGATGTCTCGGCCAGCCGCACATGGTAGGCGCGCAGGATGCGCACCGTGTCTTCCGACCGCTCGATATAGCGGCCGAGCCATGTCAGGTTCTCAGCCGCGCGGCTGGGCAGGCTGCCGGGCAAGGTTCGGGTAAAGCTGTCGTGCTCCTGCGGCAGCAGCGTCTCGCGCTCGACCGGCCTGTCGCTGACCACCCAGACATCCGCCGCCTGGCCGCCGCGCTGCATGGCGATGGCCGTCGGGTCGAGCGAAAAGCCGACACGGGCAAAGCCGCCCGGCATCACCGTCCAGCCTTCCGGCGTCCGCGCCAGATAGACGCGCAGGCTTGCCGGCCGCGGCTTCAGCCAGCCGCCGACATAGACAGGCGTGGTCGACAGCGTCACCGCTTCCTGGCCGACGAAGTCGCCGCCGTCCCGTTCGATCCTGGCGACGAGCTCGGCCCGTTCCTCGACCGACAGCGCTGACCCGAGCTTGGTCGAGCCGTCGTCCTCGAAGGCAAGCCGCGTCGACAGCGCCGGGCCGATCACCATGCTATCGATGTTGGCGAGCACATGTTCACGCTCCGTCTCCTGCCCGCACCACCATGTCGCGACCGTCGGCAGCAGCAGTTCCTCGTTGCGCAGGGCGCGCGAAATCTTGGGCAGGAAGGCGAGCAGCGCGCGCGTCTCCATCAGGCCGGAGCCCAGTGCATTGACGGCCGAAATCGCCCCTTGCCGAACCGCCTCGACCAGCCCCGGCGTGCCGATCTGCGAGTCCGGCCGCAATTCAAGCGGATCGGCGAAGGCGGCGTCGAGCCGCCGCCACAAGACGCTCACCGGCATCAGCCCCGAAACCGTGCGCACCATCAGCCTGCCGCCGGAGACGGTCAGGTCCTCGCCCTCGAGCAGCATGATGCCGAGATAGCGGGCGATATAGGCATGTTCGTAATAGGTTTCGTTCAGCGGTCCCGGCGTCAGGATGGCGACACGGCCGCCGGCTTGCCTGGCCATGCCGATCAGCGCGTCGCGGAAGCGACGGAAGAAGCCGGCCAGGCGGTGCACATGCATCTCGCCGTAGATGTCGGACAGCGCCCTCGTGGTGGCGACGCGGTTTTCCAGCGCAAAGCCGGCGCCCGACGGCGCCTGTGTGCGGTCGCCAAGCACCCACCAGCGGCCGTCCGGGCCACGACCGAGCTCGAAGGCGCAGAAATGCAGGAAATGGCCGCTGGCCGGCCTGGTGCCGACGACCGGCCGCAAATATTCCGGGCTGGCCGCGATCAATCCGGCCGGCAGAATGCCTTTCTCGACCAGCCGGTTCGGCCCGTAAATGTCGGCGATGGTCTCCTCGAACAGATCGGCGCGCTGGACCAGGCCGGCGCTGATGTCAGCCCATTCCTGCTCCTCGATCAGCAGCGGCACATGCGCCAGCGGCCATTCCCGCTCGTTGGCGCCGGCCTTGTCATAGACGCGGTAGTAGACGCCGGCGTCGCGCAGGTATTGGTCGGCGCGGGCGAAGCGCTGGGCAAGCTTTTCCGGCCCCAGGTCCTCCAGCGCCTCGATGAAGTGCCGCCAGGCCGGCCGCGGATTGCCCGACGCATCGACCATCTCGTCGACGACGCCGTCGATCGGCTGATAGTGCTCCAGCAGACTGTGAGTCTGCGGCTTGCTGCGCAGCCTTTTGTGATTCCCCTTCGCCATGGCTGATCAGAGTCTTTGCGGCCGCCGAAGGTCAAGGGTCATCGGGAAATCTTCAGAGGCTTCTTCGTTGCGCAGCACATAGCTGGACGGCGTATGGCCACGCGGCTCGAAGCGGGCGAGCCGCCGCGCCTCCGCTTCGTTGCCATTGACCGGGAAGGTGTCATAGCTGCGCCCGCCGGGATGTGCCACATGGTAGACGCAGCCGCCGACTGCGCGGCCCGACCAGCGGTCATAGATGTCGAAGACCAGCGGGGTGTTGACCGGCAGCGCCGGATGCAGGCCCGACGCCGGCTGCCAGGCCTTGAAGCGCACGCCGGCCACCGCGATCTCGCGGTTGTCGGTCACCTTCATCGGCACGACGCGGCTGTTGCAGACGACGGCGTGACGCTCCGGGTTGAGCCCCTCGGTCTTCACCTGCAGCCTTTCGACGGAGGAATCGACAAAGCGTACGGTGCCGCCGATCGCGCCTTGCTCGCCCATCACGTGCCACGGCTCGAGCGCCTGCCTGAGCTCCAGCTTGACGCCGGCATGCTGGACCTCGCCGCAGAACGGGAAGCGGAATTCGAGCTGGGCGTCGAACCATTCCGGACGGAACGCAAAGCCGTTCAGCTTGAGGTCGTCCAGCACATCGAGAAAGTCAGCCCAGACATAATGCGGCAGCATGAAACGGTCGTGCAGCGAAGTGCCCCAGCGCACGAAGCGGCCGTCGAGCGGGTTCTTCCAGGCCCGGGCGATGATGGCGCGCACCAGCAATTGCTGCGCCAGGCTCATGCGCGCGTTGGGCGGCATCTCGAAGCCGCGGAATTCGACCAGCCCGAGCCGGCCGGTCGGCCCGTCCGGCGAAAACAATTTGTCGATGCAGATTTCCGATCTATGCGTATTGCCGGTCACGTCGGTCAGAAGGTTGCGGAACAGCCGGTCGACCAGCCACGGCAGGGGTGCCGCGCCCTTGTCCGGATGCGGCACCTGCGCCATCGCGATTTCGAGTTCGTAGAGCGTATCGTGGCGCGCCTCATCGAAGCGCGGCGCCTGGCTGGTGGGGCCGATGAACAGGCCGGAGAAAAGGTAGGACAGCGACGGATGCCGCTGCCATTGCAGCACCAGGCTCTTCAACAGGTCGGGGCGGCGCAGGAACGGACTGTCATTGGGCGTTGCGCCGCCGACGACGACGTGGTTGCCGCCGCCGGTGCCGGTATGGCGGCCGTCGATCATGAACTTGTCGGCGCCAAGCCGCGTCTGCCGCGCCTCCTCGTAGATCGCCGTGGTCGTCGCCACGCAGTCCTGCCAATTCGCGGCGGGGTGGATATTGACCTCGATGACGCCGGGATCGGGTGCAACACGGATGACATTGAGGCGCGGATCGTGCGGCGGGCCGTAGCCCTCGATATGCACAGGCAGTCCGATCGCCCTTGCCGCGTTCTCCGCCGCCGCGACCAGTTCGAGATAGTCCTCCAGCGCTTCAACCGGCGGCATGAAAACGCAAAGCCGTCCGTCGCGCGGCTCGACCGAAAGCGCCGTGCGCACGGCGCCGCCGATCTCGGTGATCTCCTGTTCGACACGGTCCTGCTGGCCGGTGGCGGCCGTGAAGGAAACGGCCTGCTGGCGTCGCGCCATTTCGTCGGCGCCTTCCAGTTCGGCCGCAGCCGGCGAAGAAACAGAACCGGGCAAGATCGCCTCGCGCGCCGGCAGCGGGCCGCGCGGCAGCGATGGATCGACCGGCACGATATAGGGAAACTGCGCCGGCGGCACGTAAGGCAGCGTGCCGAGCGGCAGGCGGTAGCCGACCGGCGAATCGCCGGGCACCAGGAACAGCCTGCCGCGCCGCGTCTTCCACTTCTCCGAGCGCCAGCGCGGTCCTGACGCCTGGCTGTTCCAGCGCTGGACAGGCAGCACATAGCCCGACGGCTTGGTCAGCCCGCGTTCGAACACCCGCGCCATGCGGCTGCGCTCCTCAGGGTCCTCCAGCTTCGAATTGGAAGGATCGACGTTGTCAGGCAGCTTGCCTTCCTTGAGCAGCCATTCGGCCGGATCCTCATAGGCTTCGCTGACCATCGTCTTGTCGATGCCGAGTTCGTCGGCAATCGCCGTCAGCAGGCTCTCGGCCTGCATCGGTCCGACATCCGCCTCGCTCTTTTCATGCGCGATCAGCGACGGGTCGCTCCACACCGGCTCGCCATCGGCGCGCCAGTAGAGCGAGAACGTCCAGCGCGGCAGGCTTTCGCCGGGGTACCATTTGCCCTGTCCGTAATGCAGGAAACCGCCCGGCGCGAAGCGTTCGCGCAGCCGGCGGATCAGGGCATCGGCCTTTTCCCGCTTGGTCGGCCCGACGGCGGCGGTGTTCCACTCTGCAGCCTCGAAATCGTCGATCGAGACGAAGGTCGGCTCGCCGCCCATGGTCAGCCGCACATCGCCGGCCTGGAGCGCAGCATCGACCTGGACCCCCAGCGCGTCCAGCGCCTGCCAACTCTCGTCGGAGAACGGCTTGGTAATGCGCGGATGCTCGGCGATGCGGTCTACCCGCATGTCGAAGCCGAATGCGACATTGGCGAAGCTCGCCATGCCGGAGATCGGCGCGGCATTGCGGAAATGCGGCGTTGCCGCGAGCGGCACATGGCTTTCGCCAGTGAGCAGGCCGGAGGTCGGGTCGAAGCCGATCCAGCCGGCGCCCGGCAGATACACCTCGCACCAGGCATGGAGGTCGGTGAAATCGGTCGCCGTGCCGGGCGGCCCGTCGAGCGCAACGAGGTCGGGTTTGAGCTGGATCAGGTAGCCGGAGACGAAACGCGCGGCGATGCCGAGGTTCCTCAGTATCTGCACCAGGAGCCAGCTGGAATCGCGGCACGATCCCTTGCCGGCGGCCAGCGTTTCCTCGGGCGAGAAGACGCCGGTTTCCATGCGCACGATATAGGCGATCTCGCGCTGCAGCCGCGCATTGAGGTCGACGACAAAATTGACGGTGTTGGTCGGGTGGCGCGCGAGGGTTTTCAGGAATGCCTCCAACAGCGGCCCCGCCGGTTCCGGCGTTCGGTAGATGGTCAGATCGTCCCGGATCTCTTCGGGGTATTCGAACGGAAACGTCTCGGCCGACGGTTCGACGAAGAAATCGAACGGATTGTAGACCGTCATGTCGGCAACGAGATCGACCTCGATCTTCAGTTCCATCACCGGTTCAGGGAAGACGAAGCGGGCCAGGAAATTGCCGTAGGGGTCCTGCTGCAAATTGACGAAGTGGTTTGCCGGCCCGACCTTCAGCGAATGGCTGAGCACTTTGGTGCGGGAATGCGGCGCAGGCTGCAACCTTATGACTTGCGGGCCTAATACGACCGGCCGGTCGTATTTGTAATGGGTCAGGTGATAGACGGCTGCCAGAATTGCCATGGTGCCCCTGAAGTCGGCGTTTCAAAAGGAGTTCGCTGAACCCTGACACGAATGCTGACCATTCTCCAAGCAGAGATGTTGCGCTGCACCTAAATCAAGCAGCTTGCATAGCTCACGAAACGGAGCGCCGACCCCGGGATTCCGCAGTGTGGCGGCAAAACGTTGCAACGCTGCAGAGCCGAAGTCCGGCGGGTCAGCACCGGGCGCTTCCCGCCGATATCGATGATCGGCAGCACAGGCGATGCTTCGTCGAAAAGAGCTGAAAAGAAAAACCCGCCTCGGCGGACGGGTCGTTGGAGCCAATTAGCACCATACCGAAATTAGTAGCATAGCTGCCGGCACAAAGCAAGAACAAAATGTGGCATCGTCGACGAAAATTGCCGATCTCCCGCTTTGCGAGCGGAGATACCAGGCACGGGCATCCTGGAAGCGGAGAACACCTGAACCTAAAAGAACGCCTGCAATCCGGTCTGCGCCCGTCCGAGGATCAGCGCATGCACGTCATGCGTGCCCTCATAGGTGTTGACGGTTTCCAGGTTCTGGGCGTGGCGCATGACGTGGTAACCGATCTGGATGCCATTGCCGCCATGCATGTCGCGGGCCTGGCGGGCGATGTCGAGCGCCTTGCCGCAATTGTTGCGCTTGACGAGCGAGATCATCTCCGGCGCCATCTTGCCTTCATCCATCAGCCGCCCGACGCGCAGGCTGCCCTGCAGGCCGAGCGCGATCTCGGTCTGCATGTCGGCGAGCTTCTTCTGGAAAAGCTGCGTGCCGGCCAGCGGCTTGCCGAACTGCTTACGGTCGAGGCCATACTGGCGGGCGCGGTGCCAGCAATCCTCAGCCGCGCCCATGGCGCCCCAGGAAATTCCGTAGCGCGCCCGGTTGAGGCAGCCAAACGGCCCTTTGAGACCCGAGACATTGGGCAGCAACGCGTCCTCGCCGACCTCGACGCCTTCCATCACCACTTCGCCGGTAATCGAGGCTCGCAGCGACAGCTTGCCGCCGATCTTCGGCGCCGATAGCCCGTTCATGCCCTTTTCCAGGACAAAGCCGCGAATCTGGTTGTCATGCGCGCCCCCACTTTCGTCGGACAACTTTGCCCAGACGACGAACACGTCTGCGATCGGCGCGTTGGAAATCCACATTTTCGAGCCGGAGATCCTGTAGCCGCTCGCGGTCTTCTCGGCCCGCGTCTTCATGCCGCCCGGGTCGGAACCGGCGTCAGGCTCGGTCAGGCCAAAGCAGCCGATCCATTCGCCCGACGCCAGCTTCGGCAGGTATTTCTTGCGCTGTTCTTCCGAGCCATAGGCATGGATCGGATACATTACCAGCGACGACTGCACGCTCATCATCGAGCGATAGCCCGAGTCGATCCGCTCCACTTCCCGCGCGACCAGCCCGTAGGTGATGTAGTTGGCGCCGAGCCCGCCATATTCTTCCGGGATGGTGATGCCGAGCAGACCGGCCTCGCCCATTTCGCGAAAGATCCCGGCGTCGGTCTTCTCCTCGAGATAGGCTTCCTCGATCTTCGGAGCGAGCTTGTCGGCGGCAAACGCGGCGGCGCCATCGCGCACCATGCGCTCGTCCTCCGAAAGCTGGTCCTCGATCAGGAAAGGATCATCCCAGACGAATGCGTTCTTGTCGGCGGCCATGGCTCTCGGTCTCCCAAACTCATGCATGTCGCCCAAAGCTTGCCCGCGGGCCTGACCCGAGGGTGTTCGGCAGCTTGGAGATAACGACATGCATCGAAACAGAAATCTTGAAACGCGCGGCTTATCGGCTCCCGTCCTGAAAAAATCAAACGAAATAGCTTCGCCGATCCATGAGCATTGGTGATGGATCATCAATGTCGAGCGCCGCCGTCTGACCTAGCGGCGCAGCCCGGCTCGCGAAATTACTTCCGCTTCAACGCATCGGCCAAAGCGGCGCCGAACGCGCCCTGCTGCACCGGCCGCTCCGGCTGGCGTTGGGGCGCGGGCGCGCGCGGCACCGGCCTGCTGCCATTGTCGCGCGGCTTCGGTGCGCCACCGTCGCCATCCTTGCGCATCGACAGACCGATGCGCTTGCGCTTGATATCGACGTCGACGACACGCACCTTGACCACGTCGCCGGCCTTGACCACCTCATGCGCGTCCTTGATGAACCGATCGGCCAGTTGCGAGACGTGCACCAGTCCGTCCTGGTGCACGCCGATATCGACGAAGGCGCCGAAGGCGGCGACATTGGTGACAGTGCCTTCAAGCTGCATGCCGGGCTTCAGATCCTTGATGTCGTCGATGCCGTCGGCGAAGGTCGCGGTCTTGAAGCCGGGGCGCGGATCGCGGCCGGGCTTTTCCAGCTCCGCCAGGATATCGCGCACCGTCGGGAGGCCGAAGCGCTCATCGACGAAGACGCGCGGATCGAGCGCCTTGAGTGCGGCGCTGTCGCCCATCAGCGAGCGAACGTCGCGCCCGCAGGCCGCGACGATCTTCTTGGCCACGCCATAGGCTTCCGGATGCACGGCGGAGGCATCGAGCGGCTCGCTGCCGTCGGGAATGCGCAGGAAGCCGGCGCATTGCTCGAACGCGCGGGGTCCAAGGCGGGAGACCTTCAACAGTTCGCGACGGCTGGCGAACGGGCCGGTCGCGTCCCGGTGCGCAACGATCGCCTCGGCCAGCGATGCGCCGAGACCCGAAACCCGCCCCAGAAGCGGCGCTGAGGCCGTGTTGAGATCGACGCCGACGGCATTGACCGCATCCTCGACCACGGCTTCCAGCGAGCGGCCGAGGCGGTACTGATCGACGTCGTGCTGGTACTGGCCGACGCCGATCGACTTGGGCTCGATCTTGACCAGTTCGGCGAGCGGATCCTGCAGGCGCCGCGCGATGGACACCGCCCCGCGCAGCGACACGTCGAGGCCGGGAAATTCCGCCGCCGCCGTTGCCGAGGCGGAATAGACTGAGGCGCCGGCCTCGCTGACGATCACCTTGAGCGGCTTCGGCCCGGACCCGGCAGGCATGTCAGCCAGCATGTCGGCCACCAGCCTTTCGGTCTCGCGGCTGCCGGTGCCGTTGCCGATCGAGATCAGCTCGACCTTGTGCAGCCGGATGAACTTGGCCAGTTCGGCCTGCGCGCCGCGGACATCGTTCTTCGGCGGGAACGGATATACCGTTGTCGTCGCCAGTAGCTTGCCGGTGCCGTCCACCACCGCCACCTTGACGCCGGTGCGAATGCCCGGATCGAGCCCCATCGTCGGCCGCGAGCCGGCAGGCGCGGCAAGCAGCAAATCCTTGAGATTGCGGGCGAAGACATGGATGGCTTCTTCTTCGGCCCGCTCGCGCAGATCGCGCATCAGATCGAGCGTCAGGTGCAGCGACAGCTTTATGCGCCAAGTCCAGCCGGCGACCTCCATCAGCCAGCGGTCTCCCGGCAACTGGCGGCCGATGGCGTAGGCGTCGGCGATCATCCGTTCGACCGGCTTCACCGGCGAGGCGTCATCGGCATCGACTTCGATGTCGAGCGACAGAACCTCCTCGTTGCGGCCGCGCAACATGGCCAGCGCGCGATGGCTCGGTACGTTGGCCCAGCGCTCGACATGGTCGAAATAGTCGGAAAATTTCGCGCCGGCCTCCTGCTTGCCGTCGACGACGCGCGACCGCAGAAAGGCGCGTTCCTTCATGTAGGTCCGCAATCTGCCGACCAGATCGGCATTCTCGGCGAACTGTTCGGACAGGATGTCGCGCGCACCCTCGAGCGCCGCCTTGGCGTCGGCCACGTCTTCGCTGATGTAGGCCAGCGCCAGCTCGGCGGGTACAGCCGTACGGTCGGCGAGAATAGCTTCCGCCAGAGGCCCGAGCCCGCGCTCGCGTGCGATCTCGGCCTTGGTCCGGCGCTTCGGCTTGTAAGGCAGATAGATGTCTTCGAGTTCGGCCTTGGTGCCGGCCGCAGCGATCTTTGCCTCGAGCTCCTCGGTCAGCTTGCCCTGCTCGCGGATCGAACCAAGGATGGTATCGCGGCGCGCGTCGAGTTCGCGCAGATAGGCGAGCCGCTCGGCGAGGTCGCGCAGCTGCGTGTCGTCGAGGCCGCCGGTGACCTCTTTGCGGTAGCGCGCCACGAACGGCACGGTCGCGCCGTCGTCGAGCAAGCCGATCGCCGCCGCAGCCTGTTCGGGCCGCGCGCCGATTTCGGCGGCTATGATGGTTGCGATGCGTTTGATGTCGGATGCCATGTCGTACCTGTCGCTAGTCGAAACGAGCAGCGACCATAAGCGCAGAGCACTGCTGCGCCAACCGCGCCATTTTCAACCCGGCGAGAGGTCCACAGGAAAGGTCGGGCTGTCTGGATGGATCAGACCATCCGGCTCAGCGCCTCGAAGAAAGAAATCATATCCAGATCGAGCGGATCGTCGACCGGTACCGGCTGCGACGACATCTTTGCGATCACAATTTCGGCCTTTGGATTGACGTAAAGCCACTGGCCGTGGATGCCGATGCCGCAGAAGGCGCCGCTTGCCGCGCCCGTCTGGTACCATTTGTTGCGATAGCGGCCACGCGGAAACAGGAACGCCATCGTGCCGCGCCGCCAGGCCTCGGCGTCACCGCCAGTTTCGGTCGTGTCGCGCACCCAGGCTTCCGGCACGACGCGGCGGCCATCGGCTGCGCCGCCTTGCCGCATCATCTCGCCGACGCGCGCGAGGTCGCGCGGTGTCACCGAAATACCGCCGGCGGTGCGCGCCGCACCTTCCATGTCGACTGTCACCGAGGCGTCGCTGACGGCGCCGAGCGGCGCCCATAATTTGTCGTGCATCAGATCGGCGAAGCGCCGGCCAGACGCACGTTCGAGCAGGATGCCGAGCAGGTCGGAATTGGGCGAACGGTAGCGGAACGTCCGGCCATGCGGCTCGGCCAGACCCTGCAGCGTCATGAGGAAAGTGGCCAGGCTCTCGGTGCCCCCGCCCGGATTCCACAGCATGGCGCGGCGATAGCGGGCGAAGGCACTTTCCGGATCGAGATAGGCCTCTTCGAAATCGAGGCTGACACTCATGTCGAGCACGTGCCGCGCACGCGCATCGCCATAGGCCGAGCCGGCGGCTTCGGGCAGATAGAGGCTTACCGGTGCCTGCGGATCGAAAATCCCCTCGCCTTCCAATATGCCGGCAACAATGGCGGTCAGCGACTTGCTGATCGAAAAGACGATGTGGCGCGCCCCAAACTCCATATGCGGCGCGAACCAGTCGCCGACGAATTTGCCGCGTTTCATGATCGTCAGCGCGTCGGTATCGGAGCGCCTGAGAAAAGCCGCGACCGTCTCCGCGCCGCCTGCAAGAGCGACCTTTTCGCCAAGTAGCCCGCCGAAATCCTGCGCCGGCGCCTCGCTGCTGCCCGGCTGTGCCGCCACGGCAGCGCTCGGCACCAGCTCGCCGACATTCTGGAACGACCACCGGCTGAACGGGCTTTCGCGCCAGTTGCCGAGCAGCACTTGCTTGCGGGCAAAGCCGTATCTGGTTTCGAACGCGGTCTTGCCGGTCATGGTGGTCCTGCGGATTTCTTTGAGGTTCAGGCGAGCGCCGCGGCAATGGCATGCACGGCCTTCAGCGTCGCCACCGAATAGCCGATGTTGGTGAAATCCGGATAGCTCGAAAGCTTTACCACGACCATTTTCGTATCCCAGTCGATATAGATCAGCTGCCCGAACACGCCCCGGCACATCAGCGCTCGCGAGCGCGGGTCCTCGATCCAGAACTGGTTGCGGTAGCTGCCTTCCGGCAGGCTGGGACTGAAATCCGGTCCATGCCTGCCATTGCGCGTCGCCTCGATCCAGTCGGCCGGCACGATGCCGCCTCCATTGTCGAGGATCAGCTGGCCGAAGCGGCCATAATCGCGCAGCGTGGCGTTGAAGCCGCCGTCGGCGACCGCATAACCGGCGCTGTCGACAGTGAAGCAGGCGCTTTCATCCGCGCCGAGCTTTTGCCAGAGCTCTTCCGAAATCAGCTGCGCCAGCCTTTTGCCGCTCACCCGCTCCATGATGAAGGCAAGCACGTCGGTCTCGATCGAGCGGTATTCGAAGGCAGCGCCGTGCGGCCGGCTCTTTTCCTTGAGCCCGAGGATCAGTTCGAACATATGCGATGGCCAGCGGAAGGCCGGATCGCTGCCCGGGAGCACCGGCTTCCAGCCGGTGGCGACATCGACCTGGCCGATGTCCGAATAGGGATCGGTGTATTCCTCGGAAAAGCTCACCCCGCTCGTCATGTCGAGCACATGCTGCACGCTGGCGCCTGCCCAGCCGGTCGCTTCCAGCTCCGGCAGATAGACCGTCGCCGACAAGGCCGGATCGATCAGTCCGCGCCCGACCAATATGCCGAACACCGAGCCCGTGACCGACTTCGCCATTGACTGCGACAAATGCAGCGTGCGCTCGGTCATGCCGTTGAAGTAGCGCTCATAGGCGACCTTGCCGTCTTTGAGCACGAGGAACCCGTCGGTATAGGTCTCGTCGAGCAGCCCGGCGAGCGTCGTCGGCTGCCCCATGCTGTCGCTCACCGGCAGCGCGTCGAGATCGACCTCGGCGCGCTCGAAGCGATGCCGATGGCCATTGCCGCGCCAGACTTCGACGGTCGGCAGAAATTCGCGGATGTGCTGGAACGCCCAACGATTCCATGGCGGCCGGTCTCAGTCGAGCTTCGGCGGCACCATCCGCGGCGGCGAACCCTGCATGATCGGCGGCGCCGGTTCGCTGTTGCGATAGGAAATCATAGGCAGTCCGATCACCGGGAAAAGGCCCGGCGGCAATTGCCGCCGGGTTTCGTCCGGATGTGGATTACTTCTGCAGTTCGGTCCAGATCTTGCTGTAGATGGCCTGCACTTCCTCGGAACACAATTTTTGCAGCTCGCCATGCGCCTTGACGTCTTCCGGGATGATGACTTCCGGCGCATCCTTCATATCGGCCGGCATGTACTTGTCGGAACCGGCAATGCCGTTGGCGTAGCGGTGGAAGGCGGATAGGCCGGCGGCATTTTCCGGATCCATGATGAAGTTCTGGAACAGCTTGGCGTTCTCGACATTCTTGGCGTCCTTCAGGACCATGACATTGTCGCTCCAGAGGCCAAAACCTTCCTTGGGATAGAAATAGTGGATCTTAGGGTTCGCCAGCCGCTGGCGAAAGGCCGAGCCGTTCCAGTCGCTGGTCGCCTTGAAATCGCCGGCGCCCATTTTCTCGATGGTATTGTATTCCATCGCGATCCAGTTCGGCTTGGCAGCAACCAGAGTGTCACGCACCTTCTTCAGCGTTTCCTTATCGCTGGCGCATTGCGCGGCGCCGACATATTTGGTCGCCGCGAACATGACGTCGTTCATTTCCGGCACGACGTTGACCTTGCCCTTCAGTTCGTCGGGTGTGTTGAAGATAATGCCCCAACTGTCCGACGGCCGCTTGTAGACATCGGTGTTCACCACGATGCCCACCGTGCCCCAAGCCCATGGCACGGAATATTTGCGGCCCGGATCGAAATCGGGATTGGCCCATTCCGGCGCCACGTTCTTGAAATTCTCCATCTTGCCGGGATCGGTCTCCTGAACGAGGCCTTCCTTGATCCAGATCGGCACGAAGGTTTGCGAAGGCACCGCGATGTCGAAGCCGGTGCCGCCCTGGCGAACCTTGGCCAGCGCCGTATCGTTCGAATCGTAATCGGTGATGGTCACCTTGACGTTGTATTTCTGCTCGAACTTCTTGATCACGTCGGGGCTGGTGTAGTTGCCCCAATTGTAGATGTTGAGTTCACCGTCGGCGCGAGCAAGGCTCGTCGAGGCGAGCAGCGCCAGCCCGATGGCGGTCGCCGATGTCTTCCAGTTCATGGTTTTAGCTCCCATTTTCATGTCTAGTCCCGTTTCCTGCTGATGAAGAAAAACAACGTCACGATGGCGACCGACAAGAGCAGGAACACGGTCGATATCGCGTTGATCTCCGGCGTTATCCCTCGACGTATCTGGCCAAGCATGTAGGTCGGCAGCGTGTCCTGGCCGCCCGATTTCACGAACTCGGTGATGACGACATCGTCGAGCGAGATAACGAAGGCCAGCATCAGTCCGGCCAGAATGCCGGGCCAAAGCAGCGGCAAGGTGATGCGGCGGAACGTCTTCCACGGCGTCGCATAGAGATCGGCGGCGGCCCGTTCCAGCGTCAGGTCCATGTTCTCCAGCCGCGCCCGGATCGGCAGGTAGGCGAACGGAATGCAAAAGGCCGTATGTGCCGCGATCAGGTAGCCGAGCCCGGAATAGCCGGTGAAGATCTTGATGCGCGAGAAAAAGATCAGCAGCGCCACGCCGGTGACGATCTCCGGCACCATCAGAGGCTGGTTGATGGCGGCATATTTGAAGGTCAGGCCGGGATAGGGCGGCGTGCGCGTGGTGGCGAGCGCCGCCATGGTGGCGAAGACGGTGGCCAGGATCGCCGCGATGGCGCCGATCTGAAAGGAGCGCAAGGTGGCGTCGATGACTTGCGTGTTCTGCCACGCCGACTGGAACCATTTGAGCGAGATGCCGCCCCATTCTGACGTCGAGGTCGCGGCGTTGAAGGCATAGACGACCAGCACGACGATGGGCAGATAGAGCACGACAAAGCAGGTCGCGGCGATCGCGGTGAATCCCGGCTGATGCTTGATTGCGAAGCTGCTAGCCATGACGCATCTCCGACCGGCCGGTGTTACGAACATAGGCGAGCAGCGCCACCATGACGATGATCATGACGGCGATGGACAGGGCCGAGCCGAGCGGCCAGTTGCGGCCTTGCCCGAACTGCAGCTCGATCAGGTTGGAGAGCATCATGTTCTTGCCGCCGCCCAATAGGCTCGGTGTGACGTAGGCGCCGAGCGCCGGAATGAACACCAGGATGGAGCCGGCGATGACGCCCGGCTTGACCAGCGGGAAAATGATACGCCTGAGCACCTGGAAGCGTGTCGCATAAAGATCGTAGCCGGCTTCGACCAGCCGGAAATCGAGTTTTTCCATGCTGGCGTAGATCGGCAGCACCATCAGCGGCAGATAGACATAGGCCATGCCGATCAGGATCGCCGTATCGGTGAACAATATCTGGATCGGCGCCGAGATGATGCCGAGCTTGAGCAGCACCGTGTTGATCAACCCCTCGTTGCGGATGATCTGCAGCACCGCGAAGGTGCGGATCAGCAAGTTGGTCCAGAACGGTATGGTGATCAGGAACAGCCAGAGATCGCGCGTCTTCTCGCTGCGCGTCGCCATGAAATAGGCAGTAGGAAAACCAAGCGCCAAAGTGGCGATCGTGGTGACGATGGCAAGCTTGATCGAGCGCCAGAAGATAGTGACATGGGCAGCGGCGAACGAAAGCGTGTCGTCGAAGATGTCGCGTTCCATGAACACCGATGTCCAGGCCTCGGGCGAGAATTGCCACTTCACGTCGCCATAGGGGCCGGGCGTCAGGAACGAATAGACCAGCACGATCAGCAACGGCCCGGTCGCTGCCAGGAAGATGATCAGCAGGGCCGGCGCCGACAGCAGCCAGCGGTCGCGGATGTCGCGCCGCTCGGCCGCCTTGGCGACTTCTTCCGCGCTCGCCATCAATCCCTCAGCACTTGCGCGGCGTCGTTGCCGATCGAGACGCCGACCTTGTCGCCTCGCTCGAAACCGCAGCCTGCGCTGCGCGTGTTCTGCTGGCGCACGGTGAAGGCTTCGCCGCTGTCCAGTTGGACATGAATATGCGTGTCGGTGCCGAAATAGACGATGTTTTCGATGGTTCCGGAAAGATCGCCCTTGCCGCCGGTCAGCTTGGCGTGTTCCGGCCTGACCACCAGCGTCGCATTCGCCTTCGGCTGGAAGCCGTCAGCCACGGTCGCGTCGATCGTTGCGCCGGATTTGAGGGTCGCGCGCGCCTTGCCGTTGCCGATGCCGGTGATGGCCGCGGTCAGGAAATTGGTTTCGCCGATGAAGTCGGCGACGAAGCGCTCGGCCGGCTTGTCATAGATGTCCCAGGGCGTGCCGACCTGCAGGATCTTGCCGGCCGACATCACGGCGATGCGGTCCGACATGGTCAGCGCTTCTTCCTGGTCGTGGGTGACGAAGATGAAGGTGATGCCGGTCTGGTGCTGCAGCCGTTTCAGTTCGATCTGCATCTCCTTGCGCAGCTTGTAGTCGAGCGCCGACAATGGCTCGTCGAGCAACAGCACTTTTGGCTGCGGCGCCAGCGCGCGGGCCAGTGCGACGCGCTGCTGCTGGCCGCCGGAGATCTGGCTGGTGCGGCGGGCACTCAGCGCCTCCATCTTGACCAGCTTCAGCATCTCGGCGACGCGCGCCTTGATTTCGGCTTTCGGCTTGCCCAGCATCTCCAGCCCAAAGCCGATATTCTCGGCCACGGTCATGTGCGGGAACAGCGCATAGGACTGGAAGACGGTGTTGACCGGCCGCTTGAACGGCGGCAGCGGCGCGATGTCGTGGCCGTGCAGCAGGATTTCGCCTTCGCTGGGGAAGTCAAAGCCGGCGATCAGCCGCAGCAGCGTCGTCTTTCCGCAACCCGACGGCCCCAGCAGCGTGAAGAACTCGTTCTCGCGGATCGACACCGAAACCGTGTCGAGAGCGGCGACTTGTGCGTCCCCGGTACCGAACACCTTGCGGACGCTGCGGACCTCGATTGCACTCTTACCCGGTTGATCCGGCACGCATTACCCCATTTTCATGTCCGCTCTTAAAGGCGGATCCAGTTCCCATTCGATTGTCAGCATATGCCGGTCGGCTTGGCAACCATGCATCTGGGCCTCGGTTCAGAACGCAAGCTCCGTGCCATGGTCAGCGCCACCATCAACCCTGGTAAGTGATCTTGCCGCCGCAGATGGTGCTGACCGGATGCACCTTGTGCAGCAAACCCGGTTCAGTTGCTTCGATATCGGCCGACAGCACCACCAGATCGGCCAGATAGCCTGGTTTCAGCCGGCCCTTACGGTGTTCCATGAATTCGGCATAAGCGCCTTCGACCGTATAGCCCGCAAGCGCTTCCAACAGCGAGAAGCTCTGGTCGGGAACGCCGTCTGCCCAAGGTTTGCGCAGCATCGCCGCCTGAATGCCCAGGATCGGCTCGATCCGCGACACCGGCCAGTCGGAAGCGAAGACGACATGCGCGCCCGCCTGCTTCAGCGTCCGCCAGGCATAGCTCAGCGGCCATCTTTCACGGCCGATGCGTGAAAGCGTCGGCTCCAGCGGGAAGTCCATGGCGCCGGGCGGGTGCGGCGGCTGCATCGAGGCGATGACGCCGAGTTCGGCGAAGCGCGGCACGTCGGCGGCAGTGGTGACCTCGATGTGCTCGACCCGGTGCCGGCTGTCGCGTTTGCCGTTCTTCCGCTGCGCCGCCTCGTAACCATCGAGGACCGCGCGCACCGCGCCGTCGCCGATCGAATGCACGGCGACCTGCAGCCCGCGCCGGTCGGCCTCCACCGCCACCTCGGCAAGATGCTCCGGCGTGAACAGCGGCTCACCGCGCCAGCCCGGCCGGTCGGCATAGTCGTCGACCATGACCGCGGTCCAGCCTTCCAGCACGCCGTCGTAAAACATCTTGACCATGCCGGACGACAGCCATTCCGATCGGTAGGAGTTGGCCATGCTCGATGCCTTTTCCAGCTTGTCGAGCGTCATGAAGTTCTTGAAATGAAAAGGTATCTTGGTGCGGCAGAGCAGCCGCCCTACCTGCTCCAAACCGGCAAGCAGTTCGAGCTGGTAGAGATTGCCGTCCATGTTCTGGATCGAGGTGATGCCGTGGCGGGCGCACCATTCCAGCCCGCGATGCATCAGGTCGCGATCGGCCGCGACTTCGGCTGCGGAAGGGTACGGCTCGGGCTCGCCGCCTGTCGCAAGGCCGAGCCGCACGCGGTTCTGCCCGGAAAGCTCGAGGATCGGCCCAAACGCCTCGCCCTCACGCAATTCGCCGGCCGCGAGGCCGTCGGCGCCCATGACGATCTCGTTGCCGGGGCCGAGTTGCTTGCCGTGCAGGATGCCGGCCAGCTTCAGCGCCTTGGTGTTGGCCCACATCGTGTGGTGATCGGAAGCCGACATCGCGAACGGCCGGTCGGCGATGATGCGGTCGAGATGATGGCGGGTGACCGGCTCTTCCTTGGAGAGGATAGTGTAGTCGACGCCGGCCCCAAGCAGCAATTTGGCGTTCGGCCGTGCCGCAGCATAGGCGCGGATCGCGTCGCTCAGCGCATCGAAGCCATGCACGCCCTGAAGGTGCAGATTGTCGAGTTCGGCCGCGCCGCCGAAAAGATGCATATGCGCTTCGATGAAGCCCGGCACCACCGAACCGCCTTGCGCATCGATGATCTTCGTGGCCGGCCCTTTCAGCGCCTCTATGGTCCGGCGATCGCCAACCGCCAGGATATTGCCGTCCTTTATCGCCACCGCCTCGGCAGCCGGATTGCCTTCATCCATGGTCAGCACACGGGCATTGGTGACGATCAGGTCGGCATTTGAACTCATGATTACCCGCGGGTCGGTTGCGCTGCCGGCAGGCTAGACGACCGGCTGCCGGGCCAGCAAGCCATGGCTGGTTGGCCCAGCGCCTTGTGAAAGGCAGTGCAGGACGGTTAGGGTCGCCGCGTCTCACCACGGAACAATTTCATGAAGACTGTTTTTTCGCCTTTCCATGCCGGCCATTCCGGCAATGTCGAATTGATCGCCGGCGCCATCGTGCCGGCCTTTGAAAAGCCGTCGCGCGCCGAGTTCATCAGGGCGCGGGTGGAGAGCGAGAAGCTCGGTCCGATCCTGCCGCCGGAAAGCCACGACCTCGCCGCCGCCAGGAAGGTGCATGCCAGCGACTACATCGATTTCCTGCCGACCGTGTGGCCGCTCTGGGAAGCATCGGGCCGCAGCGGTTCGGCCATTCCCTTCACCTGGCCGACGCGCGGCCTGCGCGGCGACGTGCGCCCGAAAGGCATCGATGCGCTGCTCGGCTTCTACTCCTTCGACGGTGGCGCGACGTTCGTCAAAGGCACATGGGATGCGATCAAGTCGTCCTATGATGTCGCGCTGACCGCCGCCGCGCTGGTCAAGGCCGGTGAGCCTTCCGCCTTCGCCCTCTGCCGCCCGCCGGGGCACCATGCAGGGGCGGCCTTCATGGGCGGCTATTGCTTCATCAACAACGCCGCCGTCGCCGCGCAATGGTTCCGCGACCATGGCGCCGGGCGCGTTTCGATCCTCGACGTCGATTATCACCACGGCAACGGCACCCAGGAGATCTTCTATCGCCGCGGTGACGTTCAGGTGCTGAACCTGCATGGCGATCCGATGACCGAATATCCCTTCTTCCTCGGCCATGCCGACGAACGCGGCGAGGGCGACGGCGAAGGCTTCAACGACAATTACCCGATGCCCTTCGGCACCGGCTGGGACGTGTGGAACGCCTCACTCGAGGACGCTTGCACGAGGCTTTCGGCTTATGCTCCTGACGTCGTCGTGGTTTCACTCGGCGTCGACACTTTCGAGAAGGACCCGATCAGCCAGTTCAAGCTGAAGACCCCCGACTATCCCAGGATCGGCCGCCGCATCGCCAGGCTCGGCCTGCCGACGCTGTTCGTCATGGAAGGCGGCTACGCGGTCGAGGAGATCGGCATCAACGCCGTCGGCGTGCTGACCGGCTTCGAGGACCGCTAGAAGCAATTCCAGGAAATAGGGCGGTTCGTCGTTTCCGTGAAACGATGAACCGCTAGAACCGCCGGCGCCTGCAAATCATGTGGCCGCGCTCGGCGCCGCAACCGGCGGAGCCGGCCTGCGCGAGCGGCCGAGGTAATAGACCGCCGCCGCTGCGATGACGCCCGCTGCCAGGATGCCCGCCGCCAGCACCGGCCGGTACCAGAACCAGGCGATGGCCATCGTCGTCGCCCCGACCAGGATCGCCAGGAAGAACGCGATGATGCCGGTACCCATCCGCGCCATGCTGCCGAGCAAAGGAATGACGTCGAGGATGACGCCGATCGGCCCGAGCAGCAGGGCAAAGCCGATGGCCAGGAGCAGCACGCCGGCGGCGCGCAGCAGCCAGGTGATCAGCGTGTTCGCGCTGACCGCTTCGGCGAACATCTTTTCCGCCGGAACATTGCCGGTGTCGACCATCAGCAACTGGTCGCCGGCGATTGTCTGGTATGGCTCGAAGCCGCCCCCCGTCTGGCGCGCGACGACGCTGACCACGCCGAGCGGCGCCAGTTCGTAGCCGATGCGGTAGTCGCCCAGCGCCGGCGACGTGGTGTTGAAACCGAGATAGATTTTTCCGTCGACGATGTTGACCCGCTTGGTGCCGGTATAGGCGGCGTCTATGGCGGCCGACTGATCGGCAGACAGTGAGAACGTCTTGTCGCCGCCGATCAGGTCCAGCACGGGCCGGTCGAGCGTGAAAGCACCAAGCTTGCCGTCCGGAATCTGGAATTGCTTGCTGTGGATCTCCATCGGCGGATTCTCGTGGCCGTCCGGCTTCTTGAACTCCGACGAATTGATCTGGCTGTCGTCCCACACCTTCGAATAGCTGTAGGTCGTCACCGTCTCCTCGCCGCCGCCCAGCTTCTTCGTCGTCTCGGATTTCTCCTCTTCTTTCCACTGGTACATCTCGGCGCCGCGCGACAGCCGCAACCCCTGCGCCGAAATGCCGAAGTCCGGATCGGCAAGGCCGCTGCTCGCCGTCACCGCCCCGGTGACATGGACGAGCTTGCCGTCATTGGCGGCATCGACGCTGTCGGCGCCGACCGAGACCACCGCGCCCGATCCCTCGGCCAGCGAGCGCGCCGTCTGCACGGCCCGGCCCTCGTTCCAGAACAGGCCGATCACCATCAGCACGATCAGGAGCAGCCCGAAGACGACCCGCCGACCGCGCGTTTGATCCGCCCGAACCACGAGACGGACGTCACTTCCTGAAATGAATCGCTCACTATTTCCCCATCCCCCGAAACCAGTCTCGCGAAATCCGCGCTCTGCCGCGCAGTGGCAAGCAACCGGCGTCACCCCAAACCGGCGGACGCCCATCCGTCCCGGCACCGGGAGCTTATCGCAATCGGCGAGCCGCCGATACGGCACAGTTGCGATCCGACCCGGTTTCGCGGCCGTAAAGCCCATCGCTCACCGCCAATTCATTGAATTCGTTTCCGTCAAATCGCGTTGATGTCAGATTCGTCTGCAGTTGGATTGTAGCCGAATCAGCCGTTCCTTGGGGGGCGCGGCAATCACCAAAGCTTGATGGTCCGCCACTATTCCGGAATCAGATCGGCTAGTGGGCAATGCTCCACCAGCAGGCTCTTGCAGAGTGCGTAGTCTTCGTACGCGAAAACACCTTGGTGCGCCCGTAACCCCGTTGCGTGACGTGGTGCGGCAGACGGCGAACGACAATGCGGGCAAGGCGAGGCATGCGATCAATCCGAACGCAGAGCCTGTCGGTTGGGCAGCAAAAAGTGCACCATCATCGTAGTTCGATTCGGACGGATCTCAGTATAAAAAGGAGAGATATAGGAAAAATAAATAGGACAATAAATCCATATATGCTGCCGGCTATCAAAAATACGTTCTCATATGGGTAAAATGTAGTTATTAGACAAGCGATAATATACAATACTACGTTCTTTTCGTACAATTTGTCACCAAGTATGTTCAACACAAGATATGTGTACAAAATAGCACATGTAAATATTTGTATTAAAGCCAGGTCGCTCATGCTCGCAAGCGGTCTAAAAAATACGTGAGGTATAGCCACTATGAGAATGGCAATCGACATCACCTTGAGAGCTCGCGCTTTCATTTCAGTCCCTCGGTAATTTCCTTCTGGCAATTTTCCTACGTACGGACCGCAGTTTGATCAAGTCCGAGCTGTGGAGCCTGAAGGGCCGAATTACCTTCATGCCAGCATCTGAATCGGCGCACGCAGTGGCGTGCGCTGACCGGCTCCGCGATCGCTATCTTGTTGTTGGACCATGATGTTTTTCCAGAATGCGTTCGCCCTTTGCGAAATGATGTTCTATTTTTTGAATCCATGGCTTGAGGGCCCGATTCATCGGAAGAACCAACGCATTTGAGCCCGGGAAAGCATTTATGAACGACGACACACCGGAAAGCGAAAGCGTCTCGGCGCTGGCGCCGTTCCGGCATGGCATCTTCCGTGCGGTATGGTCCGCCAGCCTCGTCTCCAATTTCGGCGGCCTGATCCAGGGCGTCGGTGCCGCCTGGATGATGACGACGATCGCCACCTCGTCCTACCAGGTGGCTTTGGTCCAGGCCTCGACCACCTTGCCGATCATGCTCTTCGCGTTGCTGGCCGGCGCCATCGCCGACAGCTTCAACCGGCGCAAAATCATGCTGATCGCGCAGATCTTCATGCTGGTTGTTTCGGCTCTTCTGACCGTCTTTACCTATCTCGACCTGATGACACCGTGGACGCTGCTCGCCTTCACCTTCCTGATCGACAGCGGCACCGCGCTCAACAGCCCGTCCTGGCAGGCTTCGGTCGGCGACATGGTGCCTCGCACCAAGGTGCCGGCGGCGATCGCGCTCAACTCGATGGGCTTCAACCTGACGCGCAGCGTCGGCCCGGCGATCGGTGGCATCATCGTTGCCGCGGCAGGCGCTGCCGCGGCCTTCGCCGTCAACACGCTGAGCTATGTCGGCCTCATCGTCGTGCTGGCCCGCTGGAAGCCGGAACTGCCGGCATCGACCTTGCCGCGCGAGACGCTGGGCGCCGCAATGGGCGCCGGCCTGCGCTACGTCGCCATGTCGCCCAATATCGGCAAGGTGCTGGTCAGGAGCTCGGCTTTCGGCTTCAGCGCCGGCGCGGTTCTGGCATTGCTGCCGCTGGTCGCGCGCGACGTCGTCAAGGGCGATGCCTTGAGCTACGGCATCATGCTCGGCGCCTTCGGCATCGGCGCCGTCGGCGGCGCGCTGATCAGCGTCAGGCTGCGGCAGCTGCTGTCCAGCGAAACCATGGTGCGCATGGCATTCGCCGGCTTCGCGCTCTGCGCCTTCAATGCCGCGCTCAGCGAGAATGCCTGGCAGACGTCGCTCGGTCTGCTGCTCGGCGGCGCCTGCTGGGTGACCGCGCTGTCGCACTTCAACGTCACCGTGCAGATGTCGACGCCGCGCTGGGTGGTCGGCCGCGTGCTTTCGGTCTACCAGACCGCGACCTTCGGCGGCATCGCGCTCGGCAGCTGGGTCTGGGGTGTCGTTGCCGACGCGCATGGCGCCGAAGCCGCCCTGATGGCGGCCAGCGT
Source organism: Mesorhizobium sp. M0106 (assembly GCF_040322715.1). Taxonomy (NCBI): domain Bacteria; kingdom Pseudomonadati; phylum Pseudomonadota; class Alphaproteobacteria; order Hyphomicrobiales; family Phyllobacteriaceae; genus Mesorhizobium; species Mesorhizobium sp. M0106. The sequence continues at coordinate 81,850 of NZ_JAMYUA010000001.1, forward strand.
CGCCATGCTGGCGGGAGGCGCCATCGGCCTGCTGCTGCCGCTGCCGCAGCAGGCTGTGCTCAACCTCGATCCGCTCAACCGCTTCCGGGAGCCGCATCTGGCGCTTGATCTCAAGCCGCGCAGCGGTCCCATCGCCATCATGATCGAATATGTTATCCGTAACGAGGACGTGCCGGAATTCCTCGCCACCATGGCCGAGCGCGGCCGCATCCGCCGCCGTGACGGCGCCCGCAACTGGACATTGGCGCGCGATCTCGAAAATCCGTCGATATGGATCGAGCACTACCACACGCCGACCTGGGTCGAATATATCCGCCACAATCGGCGCGCCACCTACGCCGACGCGGTCATCGGCGAGCGTATAAGGGCGCTGCACAGCGGCAACGAGCCACCGCGCGTCCGCCGCATGATCGAGCGCCCGACGACTGCCGGCACCGCGCTGGTCATGCCGAAGGGACCGATCGAGCATTAAAGCATTTTGCAGCCAAGGGAATCACTTGACGTCGCAGAAATGCGGTTAAAACAAATAGATAAAGCGGGATGCACCGTTCAATTTGAACGCATCCCGCTCCAGCGCAATTCCAGGAAAAGTGTGAAACGGTTTCCGTCCGGAAGAGACAGAGCGGTTCGCCGTTTCCGTGAAACGATGAACCGCTCCAGCCACCCTGACGCCCTTCCGCTGGCGATTCGACTACATGAGCTCTATGACGAAATAATCGCCCTGCTGTATCCACTTTACCAGGAAGTTAATCGTCAGGTCGGTACCGCTCCAATACATCTCGACGGTTGATGGAGACGGCTTTATGAGGCCTCCCTCGATAAAGTCACTCGACCTCGTCCCAGATACGCCTGAGATGAAATTGAAATCCTGGAACTGGAATGTGACCTCGCAGCTGAGAGTGAACGGCGTGAACCCGCCGCCGGCCGGCTTGGGCAACGCGAACTGAACCAACGCCGGCTCTGCGTTCGGCTTTTCGGTCTTTGAAAAGCTGCCGGATGGCCCCTGCAGGTGCCAGGTGATTTCAGTGATTTCTTTCTTGGTGGCGTTGAACCAGAGACCCGTTGCTATCGTCAGCATCGCCGGCTTGACGACCGGCGCCGCAGTAAGGGGAATACTGATGGTCTCGGTCTTGTAGCCAACGGCTGCAACTTGCAAGCTGACCGATGCTTGGCCGGTCGGCGGAGATAGCGTGAACGCTGTGTTGGTGGCCCCGACCACCGCGCCCCCTTGCGATATGGTCCCTCCAACCGATTGGGACTTGTTATCGGCGTCGACTGCTTTGATGGTTATCGTCGCCGGCTGGCCCGCTATCAGGGACGGGGGAGCCGCGGAGAGCAGCATTTCCCCGAGGGTGACATTGACGGGAACTCTGGTGAGCGGAGACATCTTCGTGCACAATGTCTGCATCACCGTAATTTGGTCTTCTACCTTGAGCTCGCCCACGTAAATCCCGAAGAAGAGCGTCGTCCAACCAAGTGGCGTATCGCTGGCGCGCCACTTCCCGTTCACGAATACATGCACGCGCGCCCCGGGAATCACGCCTGATACGTAAATTAACCGCTGGAAGACCCGGACGGGCTGTTGAATATCCGGGGTCTTGAGTGGGGTCAGGTCGGACACTTTGATCGGGCCCCCGACCCGAAGCGCGAGGGGCTGACAAGTAAGCTCCAGCTCGGCGTGAATGTGCTCGCCGGCGCGCAACGGCCGAAATGTCTCGACCCAGACGAGGCCGCCAAAACTGAATACGGGCTTGCTGATTACAGGAGAATCTGGCGCATCCGAGTACAAACGTACGAGCGCGTTGTCGACGCTGTTGACGAAAGCGCCGCTTGCACATTCAAATGCAGGCTCCATGACGGTCGGCGGAAATACGCTGCCCTGGTAAGACCCTACCACCAGCAACTTATCCGATGTGGCTGTCTTGCCGCATAGCTCCTGGATGACGACGAGCGATGGAAACGGCGGCGAGGCCGGGATCAGGGCCGACACGTCGGGAATCCAGTATTGGCCGGAACTCACATCCTCGCCGACTCCGATTCTCCCGAGCACGGTAGCTGCACCCGAAGTCGGATCGACAAGTTGGATCGTCAATGTCGCGCCGGGCTCGAGATTGGAGATAGGCAAAGCACGGGCTGCCGGGCAGGAGTACTGTGAGGCGTCGATTACGGGCTTTCTAACCGGCAAGGTTTCGTCGACGATCACCGGAGGGGCAGATGACGGACTTGATGCATTGCAGCGCTCGAAGTGCTGCGTGGCGCTGAAGACATCCGGATTGTGCGCGGCACGGCCAAGCAGCGCCAGGAGGTTGGCACCGACGAAAGGATATTCCAGCACGTCGCCATTGAAGTGGACCTTCGTGGTGGCGCCTTGAGCCAACCCCCTGACGGGTACTGCTTGCGCGCACCCAGGAACCGGGCCGACTGCTGGTGCCGGCATGGTATTTTCCCGATACGGCGTCTGTTCGGCGGGCAAGCTCGGGGTCTGACTGCTCTTCACCTGTCCGGCAGGCGTCTGAACGGACTGCACTGCGCTAAGCACATCGTTGGCCTGGATCGCCCCGCGAATGCGCACTGGTACGACATTTCCGCGTGCAGTATCGCTGCCAATCAATGCGCCGCCGTTGAAAATCTCGACCGTGGCGCCAGGATAGGCTGCGCCTATCAGCACCCAGTCGACGCACTCGTGCACCTGACTCAAATACACCAATGGGCTTAGCGTCGAGGGATACCCGAGCACGACGATCGGGACCGGGCTTGGATCACTGGTTTCGGCGCCGAGCGTCCAGCGTGCGGTCAATGCATCCCCCACGTTGAGGGAGCCTGCGGCGACCGGCACAAAGGTACTGGTTGTTGCGCCGGCATTTACCGCAGGGACGGGTACGCCATTTACCAGGAGGGAAATGCTCGAGCCGGGAAGCGGCCCATCGATACGGACCGAGGTACTCAAGACCGATACGGGGCCAATCACAATTGGTGCAAGGAGCGTGCTCATGTTCGTTTCCCTCTCTGTACGGCGCAGACATGTCGCCTGGTTCGAAACAGGACGTAGAGGGAGCGCACTTACGGATGACTTACGGATGGGTCGGCGCGGTGCTGGACTGCGCGCGCGTCCGCCGCATGATCGAGCGCCCGACGACTGCTGGCACGGCGCTGGTCATGCCGAAGGGACCGATCGAGCATTAGGGGCTGGCGGTGCGTCCAGTTGGACGAGCAAAATGAAATTTGCGGCGCCTGGCCCAATCCGCGAATGCACGAACAGGATGGCCATTGTGGAGAGACGGTTATATCAGTTGGTGTGACTATGACCACTAAGGGGAGACGATGCGTTACATACGTCCGCTTTCAATTGAAGACGCCGCCGGCCTGTTGGCCGGTTCAGCCGGCACGGCCGCCATCCTCGCCGGAGGCAGCGACCTCTTGGTGAGAATGAAAGGCGGCTTTATCGAACCCGACCTGATCGTCGACATCAAGGCGATCGACGGGCTTGGCGAGATCAGGGAAACAGCCGAGGGCTTCAGCATCGGCGCGGCGGTCCCCTGCGCCGTGCTGGGCGAGAACACGGCCCTGCAGAAGGCATGGCCCGGCGTCGTCGAAGCGGCCAAGCTGATCGGCTCGAAGCAGGTGCAGGGACGCTGCACCATCGTCGGCAATCTGTGCAACGCCTCGCCGGCCGCCGACAGCGTGCCGGCGCTGGTGGCCGCTGGCGCCAAGGCTGTGGTCGTCGGCCCGGGAACCAGGCGCACGATTGCCGTGCAAGCGGTGCCGACTGGGCCGGGCAAGACGTCGCTGGCCAAGGGCGAGATCATCGAGGCAATCCTGCTCGACAGCCGTCTACCGCGTTCGGGCGATGCCTATCTGCGTTTCATTCCGCGCACGGAGATGGACATCGCAGTGGTAAGCGCCGGCGTGAACTTGACGCTCGATGAGCAAGGTCGCGTCAAATCCGCCCGTCTGGCGTTGGGCGCCGTGGCGCCGACGGTGATTCTGGTCGAGGAGGCCGCCGAGGTTCTCATCGGCTCCAAGCTGGACGAAGCCACGCTGGACAGGCTCGCCAAGGTCTGCTCGGGTGCCTGCCGCCCGATCGACGACAAGCGCGGCACTATCGAATTCAGACGGAAAGTCGCGGGTGTGCTGGCCAAGCGGGCCGCCACGACCGCCTATGCACGCGCAGGAGGCAAATGATGGCTGGTGTGGCAGTATCAACGACAATCAACGGCGACAATGTCGAGTTCCTTTGCCAGCCGGACGAGACGCTGCTTGATGTCCTGCGCGATCGCCTGGGGCTGACGGGCGCCAAGGAAGGCTGCGGCACCGGCGACTGCGGGGCCTGCAGCATCATCCTCGACGATCGGCTGGTGTGCTCGTGCCTGGTGCTCGGCGCGGAGGCCGAGGGCCGGCGCGTCGAGACCATCGAGGGCATGGCGCATGGCGACAGGCTGCATCCGCTGCAGCAGAAATTCCTGGAGCACGCTGCACTCCAATGCGGCGTCTGCACGCCGGGCTTTTTGATAGCGGCGAAGGACCTTTTGGCCAAGAATCCCGATCCGACCGAGGAGGAGATCCGCTTCGGCCTCGCCGGGAACCTCTGCCGCTGCACCGGCTATGACAAGATCGTGCGTGCCGTTCAGGACGCCGCCAGCGTGATGAAGGGAGCATGACGATGAATTTCGATCCGCGTTACTCCGGACGCAATTTCACCTCTGTCGGCACGCGTCCCATCCGTCCCGACGGCGTCGACAAGGTGACGGGCCGCGCACGCTATGGCGCCGACTTCAACATGGCCGGGCAACTGGTCGGGCGCGTTCTCAGAAGCCCCCATGCGCATGCCACGATCAGGAAGATCGACACGTCGAAGGCGGAGAAGCTCGCCGGCGTCAAGGCCGTGATCACCGCGGCCGACCTGCCCGACCTCACCGACGGCGATGCCGCCATGTACGACATCCTCGACAACTGCATGGCGCGCAAGAAAGCGCTCTATGACGGCCATGCCGTGGCCGCGGTCGCTGCGGTCGATGCCCGCACAGCGAGGCAGGCACTGAAGCTGATCGAGGTCGACTACGAGGTGCTGCCGCATGTCACCGATGTCGACGAGGCGATGAAGCACTCCGCACCCCTGGTCAACGACGCCATCTTCACCGAAGGCCTCGAGCAAAAGCCCCTCAAGCCTTCCAATGTCACCAAGCGCACCCAGTACGGCCATGGCGACATCCATGTAGGTTTCGGCCAGGCCGACTTCGTCGTCGAACGCTCCTTCAAGACCGAGCAGACGCACCAGGGTTATATCGAGCCGCATGCCTGCGTGGCCAATGTGAGCTCCGACGGCACCGCCGACCTGTGGGTCTGTACGCAAGGCCATTTTGTCTACCGCCAACATTGCGCCCAACTGCTTGGCATGGAAGCCTCGAAGCTGCGCGTCACCTCCTCGGAGATCGGCGGCGGTTTCGGCGGCAAGACCCATGTCTGGGCCGAGCCGGTGGCACTGGCGCTGTCACGCAAGGCCGGGCGGCCGGTCAAGCTGGTCATGACGCGCGACGAGGTGTTCCGCGCCTCCGGCCCGACCAGCGCCACCTCGATCGACGTTCGGATCGGCGCCCGCAAGGACGGCACGATCACGGGGGCCGAGGCGACGCTGCGCTATAGCTGCGGCCCCTATGCCGGCACGTGGGCCGAGATCGGCGCCATGACGGCCTTTGCCTGCTACAAGCTCGAGAACGTCAGGACGGTCGGCTACGAAGTGCTGGTCAACCGGCCCAAGACCGCGGCCTATCGCGCGCCGTCGGCTCCGATGGCGGCGTTTGCGGTGGAAAGTGCGGTCGACGAGCTGGCCAAGGAGATCGGCATGGACCCGGTCGAGTTCCGGATCAGGAACGCGGCGCAGGAAGGCACCAGATCGTCCTATGGACCGGTATACGGCCCGATCGGCATCGGGCCGACGCTGGAGGCGGTGAAGAACCATCCGCACATGAAGGCGCCGCTCGGCAAGAACCAGGGCCGCGGCATGGCCTGCGGCTTCTGGTTCAATTTCGGTGGCCAGACCTGCACCGACCTCAACATCGGCATGGACGGCTCGGTCTCCCTTGCCGTCGGAACTGTCGATGTGGGTGGTTCCCGCGCGTCGCTGTCGCTGGTGGCGGCGGAGGAGCTCGGTATCCCCTATGAGCAAATCAAGGCGGTGGTCGCCGATACCTCCAGCCTCGGCTACAACGATATGACGGACGGCAGCCGCGGCACCTTCTCGTCTTCGATGGCGACGATCTCCGCCGCTCGCAACGCCATCAAGATCCTGCGAGAACGCGCCGCGCAGATGTGGGACATACCCGTCGACGACGTGGTCTGGGAAAAAGGTCACGCGATTGCCAAGGGCGAGAAATACGGCAACCTTGCAGCATTGTCGCTGAAGGAGATCGCGGCCGCTTCCGGAAAGACGGGGGGACCGATTGCCGGCCATAGCGAGCTCGTCGCCGACGGCGCCGGCGTCTCCTTCGCCACCCATATCTGCGATATCGAGGTCGATCCCGAGACCGGCTCCACCAGGGTGTTGCGCTACACCGTCGTTCAGGACGCCGGCAAGGCGGTGCATCCGACCTATGTCGAGGGGCAGTACCAGGGCGGTGCCGCGCAAGGCATCGGCTGGGCGCTCAACGAGGAGTATATCTACGGTAAGGACGGGCGGCTGCAGAACCCTGGCTTCCTGGATTACCGGATCCCGGTCTGCTCGGACCTGCCGATGATCGACACACAGATTCTCGAGATCCCCAATCCCAACCATCCTTACGGGGTGCGCGGCGTCGGCGAGACCTCGATCGTGCCGCCGCTGGCGGCGATCGCCAATGCGGTGTCGAACGCCGCTGGCGTGCGCATGACGCATATCCCGATGTCGCCGCCGCGCATCCTGGCGGCGCTCGAGGCGGAACGGGGAGGCTGATGGTCGAAGTAACGCTCTGGGGGTCGCTCGGCGCGATCGCCGGAGGCAAGAGCAAGGTCGAAATCGAGGCGAAGGACATAAGGGAGCTGTTCAGGAAACTGGCTGAACAGTATCCCGGCCTCGAGCCATACATCGATCGCGGCATCGCCGTCGCCATCGACGGGACGATCTATCGCGATACGTGGTCGAAGGAACTGCCGGAAGGCGCGGAGATATTCCTGCTGCCGCGTCTTGCCGGGGGATAACTGGACAACCCTGTCCTACCCATTGACGACCAAGACATGGCCTGGGCTCGAGAAAAACCTCGGCTATCCATGAGAATTCTTGGCCAGTTCAGCCTGCGAGTTTGGCTCCTTTTCGATGACTGGCTTCTGTGTCAATCACAGACATAGAGGCGAGCGAGCTACACGTCTGCTTTGAGGCGAAAGCAGCCGCCCGCAGCGTAGAAGTCAAAGGGCTTGGGTCAGAACCTACCATTTCCCAATGTCAGCTTCATGATCCATAGGCGCAGTCTTGGGGTCAGATGCGATGGCGGAGCGCCTCCACGATCACCGCCATCGCAGGCGAGAGCTGTCGCCTGCTCGGGTAGTAGAGGTGATAGCCCGCAAACGGTGGACTCCAGTCGTCAAGCACGAGCCTAAGGCATCCCTTGGCGATGTGGTGGCTGACGAGGTTTTCCGGGACATAGGCGATCCCGAAACCGCTTATCGCAGCCTCGATCATGGGAATGGACGAATTGAAGGTGAGTTGGCCTTCCACCCGCACACGAAGGTCGCGGCCATCCCTGGCGAATTCCCAGGCATATAATCCGCCGAACGTCGCCTGCCGCATATTGATGCAGTCATGATTAACCAGATCCTGGGGCGCGGTCGGAACCGGATGGCGGGAAAAGTACTCCGGCGAAGCCACGGCCACGAGCCTCCAATCCGGCCCGATGCGCACTGCGATCATATCCCTGTCGATGCTCTCACCAAGCCGCACGCCTGCGTCGAAGCGCTCCTCCACAATGTTCTTCATGCCGTTGTCGCTGTAGAGTTCGACGCACACGTCAGGATAGTCGCTGAGCAAGGGCTGCAGCTTCGGCCAGACGGTCGTCTGGAGCGCATGGTCGGACAGCGTGATGCGGACCGTTCCGGAGGGCTTGTCGCGAAAGGCCACCAGGCTTGCGAGGTCGGCTTCGATTTCCTCGAAGCGGGGAACAAGAGATTGGAAAAGTCGCTCGCCGGCCTCGGTCGGAGCGACGCTCCGCGTCGTACGCGTCAGCAGGCGGACGCCAAGACGAGCTTCAAGCTCCTTGATTGTCGAGCTCAGGGTCGACTGCGAGGTTCCGAGCTTGGCCGCCGCCTTGGTGAAGCTGCGCTCCCGGGCGACCGCCACGAACCAGAGCAAATCCTTCATGCCATCGCGCTGCATAGGGCACCTCCCGTCTGACATTTATATCATAAGCAGATAAGTCCATGCGAATTACTCAGTCTAATAGAATGGGTTCCTCTGCAATATCTTCCAGCATGGCGACGGGGATGGGCGGCTGATCTGCCCCAGTCGCCTTGCAAGGATGTCAATTATGGAAACGACCTACGACACAAGGCTTGTCGAAGACCGCGCCGCATGGGGCGCGGTGTTGTCGATGGCGCTGTGTGTTTCCGTGCTCATCGCGTCGGAATTCATGCCGGTCAGCCTGCTGTCGCCGCTAGCGGCCGATCTCGGCATCACCGAGGGCCGCACGGGACAGGCGATCTCGATTTCGGGCGCTTTCGCCGTCGTGACCAGCCTGCTGGTCGCCGGCCTCACGCGCCGGATCGACCGCCGACTGGTCGTGACCGGCTTCACCCTTCTCCTCATCGTGTCCGGGCTCGCTGTCACCTTCGCGCCGAACTACGCGTTCCTCATGGTCGGCCGGGCGCTGCTCGGCATCGCGATCGGCGGGTTCTGGTCGATGTCGACCGCGATCGTCATGCGCCTCGTGCCGCAAGACATGGTTCCGAAGGGTCTCGCCATGCTAAACGCTGGCAATGCCATTGCGGCCATCATCGCCGCGCCGCTGGGCAGTTTTCTTGGCGCCTATGTCGGCTGGCGCGGCGCTTTCTTCCTCGTCGTGCCGCTTGGGCTCCTGGCGCTGGTCTGGCAGTGGACAAGCCTGCCGGCGCTGCCCCCGCGCCGGAGGAAGCGTCCAGGCAATCCGCTGGCGCTCCTCGGCCGTCTTCCTGTCGTCATCGGCATGGCGTCGATCATGATGCTGTTCATGGGCCAGTTCGCGCTCTTCACCTATCTGCGGCCCTTCCTCGAGAGCGTCACTAGGCTCGACATCGCCGCGCTTTCGGCGATCCTGCTGGCGATGGGGCTGGCCGGGGTGCTCGGCACCCTCTGCATAGGCCGGCTTTTGCGCACGCGCCTGTTCAGCATCCTCATCGTCATCCCGCTGGTCATGGCGGCGCTGGCAGCTGCGCTCATCGCCCTCGGTGCCTTGCCGGTTCCCACAGCGCTGCTGCTCGTTGCCTGGGGCTTCTTCGGCACGGCCGCGCCCGTTGGCTGGGGCACGTGGCTCAGCCGGACGTTGGCGGACGACGCGGAGGCCGGCGGCGGGTTGCAGGTAGCCGTCATCCAGCTCGCCATCACCGGCGGCACCGCCATCGGCGGCACGCTCTTCGATACGGTCGGCTGGTGGGGTGCATTCACTTTCGGCGCGGTGCTGCTCTGTGGATCGGCGCTCGCCGCCTTTGCAGCATCGCATTTGGCCCGGAGGTCGCAGCCATGACGGCAGCCATGACGATCGACCGTCCGGACCTCAGCCGCCGCGCGTTGCTCGGCGGCGCGCTCGTGGCAACGGTCCTGCCGCGGGCCGCCCGCAGCCAGCAGGGCAGCGACCCAGGCAGCCAGGAGCCCACCGACATGAAGATCAAGATGATTTTCAATGGCCGGACCATGACCGCCACGCTCTACGACAATCCGTCGGCGCGCGACTTCTTCACCATGCTGCCGCTCGATCTCACCATCGACGACTACGCGCATAACGAGAAGATTGCCTATCTGCCGCGCAAGCTGACCGAGGAGGGCAGCGGCCCGTTCGGCAACGAGCGGCCATACGACCTTTGCTACTTCATGCCCTGGGGCAATCTGGCCATGTTCTACGCCGACTACCGCCATCCCGGGCTGATCAGGCTCGGCCGCTTCGACGCGGGCAAAGAGGCCCTACACGTAAGCGGCAAGTTCCCGCTTCGCATCGAACGCATCTGACAGGAGATCACCATGGATATTCTTCGCGCAGGCACCAGGCCGTCTGGCAAGGGGCCTTCCGACTGGTTCACCGGCACGGTCCGGATCGATCCGCTGTTCAACCCGTTCGACGCCGCGCGCGTGCAGGGCGCGCAGGTGACGTTCGAGCCGGGCGCCCGCACCGCCTGGCACACGCATCCGCTTGGACAGACGTTGATCGTCGTCTCCGGCCTCGGCCTCGTTCAGAGCGAGGGCGGGCCGGTCGAGGAGATCCGTCTCGGTGACGTTGTCTGGTTCGCACCCGGCGAGAAGCATTGGCACGGTGCCTCACCCGAGACGGCCATGATCCACATTGCCCTCCAGGAGGTCAAAGACGGCAAGGTGGTGGACTGGCTGGAACACGTCAGCGACGCCGACTACGGCGCCTGACATCGATTGAACGAAAGGAAAGCAAAATGCTCGCAACCGTTCTTCATAAGCCCGGCGACATCCGCTGCGAGGAAGTCGAAGACCCAAGGATCCTTCGCCCGACGGATGCTATCATCAAGCTCTCGGCGAGCTGCATCTGCGGCTCGGACCTGTGGCCCTATCGCGGGCTGCAGCCGGTCAACGGCCTGATGCATATGGGCCACGAATATTGTGGCATCGTCGTCGAGGTCGGCGCAGAGGTGCGCACGGTCCGTCCCGGCCAGTTCGTCGTCGGCTCGTTCTGCCTCTCCGACAATACCTGCCCGCATTGCCGCTTCGGCTTCCAGTCGTCTTGTGTGCAGCGCGAGTTCATGTCGGGCGCGCAGGCGCCTTACGCCCGCGTGCCGTTGGCCGATGGCACACTGGTCGCCACCGCCGAGGTGCCGCCGGCCGAACTCATCCCTGACCTGCTGGCTGTGTCCGATGTGCTCGGCACCGGCTGGTATGCGGCCGACGCAGCCGAGGTCCGAGAAGGATCGACGGTGGTGGTGGTCGGCGACGGTGCGGTCGGCCTGATGGGCGTGCTTGCGGCCAAGGAGATGGGCGCCGAGCGCATCATCGCCATGAGCCGGCACGCCAGCCGCCAAAAACTCGCCCGCGAATTCGGCGCGACCGACATCGTCGCTGAGCGCGGCGAGGAAGGTGTGGCCCGGATCAAAGGGCTCACTAAGGACGTCGGCGCGGACTCGGTGCTGGAATGCGTTGGCACGGCGGAATCCTTCGACCAGGCGCTGGCCTGCTCTCGCCCCGGCGGCACCATCGGCTATGTCGGCGTGCCGCATGGCGTGAGCTTCGATGGCCAGAATCTCTTCTTCGGCCAGAAGCGCATGCTGGGCGGCCCCGCGCCGGTGCGCCGCTTCCTGCCCGACCTCATGGACCGTGTGCTCAAGGGCAGGATCAAGCCCGGCAAGGTCTTCGACCTCAAGCTGCCGCTGGCCGAGGTCGCTGAAGGCTACCGCGCCATGGACGAGCGGCGCGCCATCAAGGTCATGCTTTCGGTGTAAGCGAAGATTGGGCGGACGGCCTGTCCGCACCCACAAACCAGAAAAAGGACAACGACATATGACGATGAGATTGAAGATCGCTGCCCTTGCGCTTGCGCTTTCGGTCGCCACGCCGGCTTTCTCCCAAGAGTCCCCGATCATTGGCGCATGGCGCATGAGGTCGCTCGAGGCCGGTGCCGAGGGAAACCTCAAGCCCGTGACATATTCCGGCCAGGTCATCTTCACCGAGGCCGGCACCCTCTCGGTGCAGGCCCAGAACCCCGACGCTAAGGCGCCGGACACGCCTTACACGGCGAATGGCTACGAAGTCTATTACGGGCCGGTCGCCATCAACGACCAGGACAAGACCTTCGTCATCACGATCGAGTCCTCCCTGGTCCGCAACCTTGTCGGGAAGAGCATGAAACGCAAATTCGAAGTCTCGGACAACAAACTGGTCCTGACGCCGGACAATCCGGCCGAAGGCTGGCGCGTGACCTACGAACGTTACTGATCGGAACAGCCCGGCTGTCAACGTGTTATCGGTGGCCACAATGGCCCGGACTTCTGACCGAAATGGCGCGATGGCGGAACTGGTGCCAATCATGGCGGCTGTCTTCGCCGGCTTCCTCCTGATCGGCTTGGCACTACCCGTCCTGCCGCTGCATCTTCACCAGCAGCTCGGCTTCGGCCCCTTCGCAGTCGGGCTGGTGACGGGCAGCCAGTTCGTTGCCTCGATGCTGTCGCGCATTGGAGCCGGAAATTATGCCGATGGGCGCAGCGGCAAGCGGGCCGTCGTCGTCGGCCTCATTGCCGCTGTCCTGGCGGGGTTCATTTACCTCGGCTCGCTGGCATTGCTCGACCGGCCGGTAGCGTCCGCATCGGCGCTCTTCGCCGGCCGGGCGGTACTGGGCGCGTCTGAGAGCTTCATCATCACAGGCGGCGTCGCCTGGGGCCTCTCCCTTGCGGGCGGACAGAACTCCGGAAAGGTCATAGCCTGGGTGGGCACGGCGATGTTCGCGGCGCTCGCGCTAGGCGCGCCGATCGGATCTGCGCTTTACGCGGCGAGCGGCTTCGCCGCGATCGCACTCGCGACGGTCGGCCTGCCACTTGCGACGCTGCTTGCCATCCTGCCTATGCGTGGCACCAGCCTCGCCGCGAGCGCCGCGCGACAGTCATGGACGAGCGTGGCGCAAGCGGTCTGGCTTCCCGGCGTCGGAGCTGCTTTCAGCAGCCTTGGCTATGGCGCAATCCTGTCCTTTGGCGCGCTGCTCTTTGCCGAACGCGGCTGGCAGCCGGTCTGGCTTCCCTTCACCGCTTATGCCGCGTCGCTGATCGCGGCAAGGCTGTGCTTCGGCCACCTGCCTGACAGGTTAGGGGGCGCGCGCGTCGCCGTGATCTTCGTGGCGGTCGAGGCGGCAGGGCTGATGCTGATCTGGCTTGCGCCCGGGCCCGTTCTCGCCGCCATCGGAGCGGGCCTGACTGGCCTCGGCTACTCGCTGGTCTATCCCGGTTTCGGTGCCGAGGCCGTAAGCCATCTTCCACCACGCAGCCGCGGCCTGGCCATGGGACTCTACACCGTCTTCCTCGACGTGGCGCTCGGCTTCGGCAGTCCGGCGCTCGGCTTGGTCGCTGGGTCGGCCGGGCTGCAATTCGTCTTCTTCGCCGTCGCGACGGCGACGCTTCCGGCGTTGGGCATCGCTCTGCTGCTGGGTCGCCGTAACGCTCCACTATAGAGCCGGATAGTCTGGGCTCGAGATGTCGCGCAACTACGATCGCTCCCGCTTCGCCCACGACCTTTTCGCCTCCGACATTATTGGCTTTGATCCAGCACTCGGCGATCAGCAGATCATCGCCTACCTGCTGCCGCTCAAGCAGGTCGAGAGCAGCCGCGATCGATAATGTTCGACCGCCGTTTGAACGGACGGAGGCATCATCTCGCTTCCGGATGCTGTCCGCAGCTTCCACCGTTTGTCTCGATGCGAGCAGATCCTAGTCTTTCGTATAGTCAGGCCCAAAACGAGTCGGCAGGTTGTCGGCGAGTTTCAACCAAGGGAGCTTCTCCTCAAAAGCGACATGCAGCGTAGGTGCAAATTTTTCTGGCTCCTCCATCGCTGCCGCAAAAAAATGCATGACATCAGACATGTTCTTTGAGCGGAAGGACAGCGGCGTGCCACAGTGATCGCAAAATGTTCTTTCCACACCGGGAGAAGAGTTGAATACCTTCGGTAGCTTGCCCAGCCATCGCCATTGGCCGTTCAAGACGCCAATATAGGAGGTCATCGGCGCAGAACATTGCCGCCGACAACTTTCACAATGACAGACCACGCAGGCCTGTGCCGGGCCATCGACTTCAAAGGCAATAGCGCCACATAAGCAATGACCACGCATGCAAATTCTCCTTGAGCCAACAAGGACAGCTTCATGCCTGGGCGTGAGGGAGGCGCCATGAAATGCGTCGAGCTGGCGCCCAATTCCGACATTCGGCGCTGGCGATTGTCCTCGCGTGCGCGAGGCGTTGCCTCCAAGCTGCCTGCACTACCCCCTTTCGGCATATTGAAATGTTCGTAGAGTTTCTCCGCCGGGCCGCTGAATTCACGGCCTGGCAGGTCTATCGCAACCCGAACACTACAGTGGAATTGCGGTCACTTCTTTGGCCGTTCGGATCACGAACATCGTGTGGTATCGCGCGACGTTGCTTCGGTCTCGGAACAGTCGCTCGCACAGCGCATCGAACTCTTCCATATCCGTCAGGCGGAGCATGAGGACGGCGTCGGTTTCGCCGCTCACACTGTAGGCCTGAGTGACGGCCGGTTCCTGAGCGGCCAACTCGAGAAAGTCCCGCATAAACTGCTCGCCATGACGCTCCAGTTCGACGGTGACGATCGCCTTCAAGCCCCGGCCAGCCTTTGCCGGTGCGAGAAGCGCGACAACGCGGCTGATGACACCGCTTTTCTTCAGTCGTCGTATGCGGCGCAGGCAGCTCGAAGGGGAAAGCCCGATTAACCCCGCCAGTTTGGCGTTAGTACGTGAGGCATCATCCTGGAGCAGGTTGAGAAGCCTTCTGTCGATCTTGTCCATGTCGGTCGCGCTCAGCGTCGGTGCGTTGCAATTTTATTGCACGGAATCGCAAACTTTGACCACAAATGCGAAGCGTCTCACGCTACTCAGACGGCTCCAGGGATGATGGAGCAGCATGATGGCAATTTGCGCCGCCTTCTATCGCAAGACATTGGAGACGCTTGGAATCTATTGGGAACTGGTTCGCGTGATCGTTCCGGTTGCGATTGCCACGCGGCTGCTGCAGGACCTTGGCGTCATCCAGGCGATTTCTCCGTTCTTCTCCCCGCTCATGTTGCAGGTGGGGTTGCCACCTGAACTCGCCTTTGCCTGGCTGACGGGATTGCTGGTCGGGATCTGGGGCGCGCTTGTGATCGTATTCACCTTGGTTCCGGTTTCGGCGCTCAGCACTGCCGACATGACGGTTCTTTCGGCTCTCTTGCTGTTTGCACATGCCATTCCGATCGAGCAACGGATCATTCAGAGGGCCGGGCCGAGCTTCCTGGTCACCGCGGCGCTTCGTATTGGCGGGGGTTTGGTCTTTGCTGTCCTTCTGCATCAGATATTCGCCGTGACCGGATGGCTGTCAGGACCGGTGAAGCCGGCGTGGATGCCGACGAATGAAAGCACCGACTGGGGCGGCTTTCTCCTGGGTACGCTCAAAACCCTGGGCATCATGCTCGTTGTTCTGCTTGCGCTGAGCTGGGTGATCGAGCTTCTCAAGATGTCGGGCATTTTGGATTGGATGAACAGAGGGCTTGCACCGCTCTTTCGGCTCGCCGGCATCGAAAAGCAGACGGTACCTTTCGCCGCTGTCGGCCTGTTTCTCGGGATTTCCTATGGCGCAGGACTGCTGATCCGCGAGGCGCGCACGCCTAGCGCGGAGCCGCGTCAGATATTCCTTGCCTGCGTGTTCATGGGTTTTGCCCATAGCCTCATTGAGGATACGTTGGTCGTCGTCACGCTTGGCGCTGATGTTACGAGCGTGCTTCTCGGTCGCCTAGCGTTTGCCGTGCTCGCGACCGCCGTGATCGCAAAAGTGATCAAGGCGGTTCCCGACGCTTTTTTCTTCAAGACACTCTTCCACAAGGAAGAAGACAGTTCGCGCAATCGGATTTCGGAGCCGGCGATTAGCGGGCCGTTGACGTGAGCCCTCCTTACGCAGCAGCCGACATGTGTGTCGCATCGCTATCCGGACAGGACGCGGCTACCCCTCGCCCGACAGATCCCGCCGCGCCTTGTCGAGTTCCTCGGCATAGCGCCGCATCAGGTGGCCTTCGGTCAGCAGCCCGACCACCTTGCAATCGGTGAAATCCTCGACCACCGCCAATTCCTCGGCGCCGGCACGCTGGAAGGTCTCGGCCGCCGATTGCACGTTCATGCTCGGCACCAGCACCGCATCCCTGAATTTGGCGAAGGACAGCACCGGCAACCATGCCCGCGTGATGCTGCGGCGATAAAGCCCATCTTCATCTCGGGGAACCGCGTTGACGTAAACGTCAACCCGAAGCTATATGCGCCGGCGGCCGTGGCTGTAAAACCAGGCAAGCGGCTTCGGCCAGGTCGAAGCGCCGGCGCGCGACAAACGCAAGCAGACGAGGAGAACCGCCATGAGCGTTCAGGAGATTGCCGACAACATCAGGTCGCGCGTGGCGAGTGCCGGGTTCGATCGCTCGGTGAAATTCGACACCGGCAGCGACGGCGTCATCGTCATCGACGGCGCCGATGTCTCGACCACCGATGCGCCGGCCGATTGCACCATAAAGCTGTCGCTCGACGATCTGGACTCGCTGATATCAGGCGACCTCAACCCGACCATGGCCTTCATGTCCGGCAAGATAAAGGTCGAAGGCGACATGAGCGTCGCCATGGCGCTGAGCCAGCTGATCGGCTGATCCACTCCGGTCAGGGATGAAAATAAGCCGCCGTGCAATGGGCGGCTTGTTTCTGATCCGTCACGCAGCGAGCGGCAGCCTCTGTGCCTTCAGCTTGCGCCCTGCCGCCTTCAGCGTGCCTTGCGCGCCGTCGAGCGCGCCGACGACCAGTTCCCGCGCCAGCAGGCGGTGCCGCTCGTAAGGCCCCGGCATGGCCAGCGAGCCGGTCTTTGCGGCCGAAAAACCGAAGCGCTCGTAATAGGGCGCGTCGCCGACCAGCAGGATCGCCGCATGGCCAAGCCTCTCGGCCTCAGTGACCGCATGGCGCATCAGCGCCGAGCCGATGCCGGCATTTTTCAGCGCCGGGTCGACCGCAAGCGGGCCGAGCAGCAGCGCTGCCTTGCCGCCCTCGCCCAGCACCACGTCCCACAGCCGCACCGTGCCGGCAACAGTGCCCGACGCATCGCGCGCGACAAAGGCCAGGCCCTCCGAAGGCCGGCGGCCGCGCCGCAGCTTTTCCGACGACTTCTTCCGGCGCTTCGGCCCCATGGCGCGATCGAGCAAAGCCTCGCGCGCCGGGACGTCGGCGGCGCTTTCGGCGACGACCGCAATCTCCCCCCTCGAGGGGGAGATGTCGCCGAAGGCGACAGAGGGGGTTGTCGCGCGTGAAGCGCCGGCCTCCATCTGCGGCAGGAGGCCGAGTCCAGTCGAACCGACCCCCTCTGGCCGCTTCGCGGCCATCTCCCCCTCGAGGGGGGAGATTCCCACGCCTTCAACGATGAGATCTGCAATGTTCATTTCCGCGATCCTTCACAAGCGGATTGTTCCACAGGCGAGCCCGGGCGGGCGACAGGGGCCCACCGGGGATGATCTGAGCAACTCTTGCGAGCCCTCAGATCACGTAGGATCGGAGAGGCTCGAAGCCGTTGAAGGCGACCGAGGCGTAGGTCGTCGTGTAGGCGCCGGTGCCCTCGATCAGCACCTCGTCGCCGATGGTCAGCGACAGGGGCAGCGGGTACGGCGTCTTTTCGTACATCACGTCGGCCGAATCGCAGGTCGGGCCGGCGAGCACGCAAGGCGCCGTCTCGCTGCCGTCATGCGCGGTGACGATCGGGTAGCGGATCGCCTCGTCCATGGTCTCGGCGAGACCGCCGAACTTGCCGATGTCGAGGAACACCCAGCGCACATTGTCGTTGTCGGCCTTCTTCGAGATCAGCACGACCTCCGACTTGATGACGCCGGCATTGCCGACCATGCCGCGGCCCGGCTCGATGATCGTCTCGGGGATCGCGTTGCCGAAATGCTTCCTGAGCGCCGAGAAGATCGCCTGGCCGTAGGCCTGCGCCACCGGCACATCCCTGAGATAGCGGGTCGGGAAACCACCGCCCATATTGACCATCTTCAGCACGATGCCTTCGTCGGCGAGCGTCGCGAACACCTTCTTGGCGTCTGCCAGCGCGCGGTCCCAGGCGGTCAGGTCGGTCTGCTGCGAGCCGACATGGAACGACACGCCATGGGCGTCGAGACCGAGCGCCCTGGCATGGCGCAGCACGTCGACCGCCATCGCCGGCACACAGCCGAACTTGCGCGACAGCGGCCATTCGGCGCCCTCGCCGTCGGTCAGGACGCGGCAGAACACGCGGGCGCCGGGAGCGACGCGGGCGATCTTCTCGACTTCCTCGACGCAGTCCACCGCAAACAGCTTGATGCCGAGCTGGTAGGCGCGCTGGATGTCGCGCTCCTTCTTGATGGTGTTGCCGAAGGAGATGCGGTCCGCCGGCGCACCGGCGTCCATCGCCATCTCGACTTCGGCAACGGAAGCGGTGTCGAAGGACGAGCCCATCGCAGCAAGCAGGCGCAGGATTTCCGGCGCCGGATTTGCTTTCACCGCATAGTAGATCTTGGAATCGGGAAGCGCCTTCTCGAAGGCGCGGAAATTGTCGCGCACGACATCGAGGTCGACGACGAGGCACGGACCGTTCGGACGTCGGGTGGCGAGAAAGTCAAGGATGCGCTGGGTAGCCATCGGGTCTCTCCATCAGCGCCTTGCGGCGCGCACAAAGGCTTGCGGACGCGGGCTCTCGGCCTCGCGAACACGCGGTGGACAAAGGCGGGACGGAAATCCATGGAACCAGCCGGTGGAGACCCCGGAACCATGAAGCGCCGTCTCGCGGCGGTGAACCTTGGCCTTGCCCGGCCTCGGTTCGCTTTGTCTGCCTTGGCTTGGATGGGAGACCCGTCCGCACTGCCGGCAATGAAGGTGTGCCTCTTCAGTAACCCCGGTCTTTGGACGACCGGCAGAACACCAGAAAGGCCCGCACCGTCGTTGCTTCAAGGTGTCCTCGGTTGGCGGTTGGCCGCTAAACCGACTGGAGGGGTTGGCTCCAGTTACCTTACCGATTACCCTCACCATTCGAGGATCGGCGGACACCCACAGGCACGTGCGACTTTGGGCAAGCGCGATATAAGATCGAAAGATTTCACAATCAATAAAAATCGTATGGCAGGTTGTAAAATTTGTGGCATCGAACAATGCTGCGGCAACCAGAAGAACAATGCTGCGGCAAGCACATCCGGATATCGAACGCATGACAGGCACTCGCGGCCCGCTGAACGCTTTTCTCGACCTTGATCAAACCCCTGTAGCCAATGCGAAATCCGGCCCGCTTGCCGGCTTGCGGCTTGCCGTAAAGGACATCTTCGACGTCGCCGGCTACCGCACCGGCTGCGGCAATCCGCAGAAATACCGGGACGCTTCACCGGCCATGGCGACCGCGCCGGCCGTCCAGGCGCTGCTTGATTCGGGCGCCCGCTTCGTCGGCAAGACGCAGACCGACGAACTCGCATTTTCCCTGCTGGGGCTGAACGCGCATTTCCCGTCGCCGGTCAATCCGGTGGCACCCGATCGCGTCACCGGCGGCTCGTCCTCCGGTTCTGCCGCGGCAGTTGCCGGCGGGCTCGCCGATATCGCCACCGGCTCCGACACCGGCGGCTCGATCCGTGCGCCGGCAAGCTTCTGCGGCCTGGTCGGCCTCAGGACGACGCATGGCGGCATCCCGCTCGACGGCACCATGCCGCTGGCGCCTTCGCTGGACACGTTCGGCTGGTTCGCCAAGGACATCGTCATCTACGAAAAGGTCGGCACGGTGCTGCTCGGCGACGATCCGCATTCCCACGAACTGAGACGCCCCGTCACTCTCGCTGCGCTGGACGGCCTCGTGCTCGGCCCGCACGAGGCCGACGAATATCGCGCCATGCTCCGCAGTGTCGCTTCGGTGCTGGGCGCACCGCGCAGCGTCGGGCCGCTGTCGCATTCGACCGACGATCTCTATTGGTGCTTCCGCAGGCTGCAAGGCTATGAAGCCTGGCAAAGTCACGGCGCCTGGATCGCCGGCGGCGACCGCATGCTGGGACCCGGTGTCAAGGAGCGTTTCGAGCACGGCGCGACCGTCGACGCGGCAACCGCGCAACGTGAAACGGAACGTCGCGTTTCGTTTCGCCTCGAACTGGCCGGCCTGCTTGGCGACGACGGCGTTCTTGTGCTTCCGACCGCTCCGGGCGCCGCGCCGCTCAAGGCCGCGTCATTCGACGATTTGCAGACCTATCGCGAGCGGGCGCTGAGACTGCTCTGCCTTTCCGGCCTGTCGGGATTTCCGCAGATCACGCTGCCGCTCGGCAAGACCGGCGGGGCGCCGTTCGGTCTTTCGCTGCTCGGCCCGAAGAACAGCGACCGGCAGTTGATTGCGCTCGCCGCCCGCATCCTTTCAGCCCACCAAGGAGGCGCATGACATGGATACGCTGACCCGCATGCGTGCCTTCATCGATGTCGTCGAGGCCGAAGGCTTTTCGGCGGCGGCGCGCAAGATCGGCCGCTCCAAGGCGCTATTGTCGAAATATGTGCGCGAGCTGGAGGACGAACTCGGCGCGCTGCTGCTCAATCGGACCACCAGGCAGTTCTCCCTGACCGAGGCCGGCCACACCTACTACCGGCGCGCCTCGGAGATCGTGCGCGAGGTCGACAGCCTTGCCGATGCGGTGCGCGAATCCTCCGGCGACGTGCGCGGCAGGATCAAGCTGTCGGCGCCGCGCACGTTTGCCGACGCGCCGATCGGCCAGTCGCTGATCGATTTCGCCAAGCAGCATCCCGACATCGTCCTCGACATCCATCTCGACGACCGTTTCGTCGATCTGGTCGAGGAGGGCTTCGATCTGGCGGTGCGAATTTCGCGGCTGGAAAATTCCTCGCTGATCGCCAGGCGCCTGGCGCCATTTTCGGTACGGCTTTGCGCGTCTCCCGAACTGATCGCCAAGCACGGCATGCCGGTAAGGGCGCAAGACCTTGCCCGCGTGCCCTGCATCATCGACACCAACGGCCGCTGGCTGACCAATTGGCCGTTCAAGGGCGACGGTGCCGATACGGTGAGTGTTTCGGTCTCTGGCCCGATCGAGGTCAACAGCCCGATGGCGGCGAGGGCGGCCGCCGTGGCTGGATTGGGATTTTCCATCCTGCCGGATTTCATCGCCGCGCCCGACATCGAAAGCGGCAAGCTGGTGACTGCGCTGGATGACCGCATTCTGCCCGGCGGCGGCATTTTTGCCGTCTATCCGCACCGGCGCTATCTGCCTGCAAAAGTTCGCGTTTTCGTCGACTTCCTGGTGCAGTGGTTCAAGGCGCTGGACAACGCATGAGCTTTCAGCCGCGTTGCGGTCCCATTTTCGCCCGCTTTCTGGTAACTGTCGGCAATTCACCGAAGCCGATTGAATCGCGACCGAGAATGCACCTGAAACGGCAAGCAATGATGCTGGCTTCGGCCTTGACCGCGACGTTTGCCGCCGTCGGACCGGCTGAGGTGCATCCCCACGTCTTCGCTGAAGCCCGCCTCGAAGTGGTCCTCGGCCCGGATCACCAAACTCTGAAGGCATTGCGCCATGTCTGGCGCTTCGATGATTTGTTTTCGAGCACGGTGATGATGGAGTTCGACAAGAATTCCGACCTGAAACTCGACGACAAGGAGCTGAAGGATGTCGCCGATACCGTCCATGCCTCGCTTGCCGAATTCAACTATTTCCAGCTCGTCACCGTCGACGGCAAGGACGTGGCAATGACTCCGCCGCCGCATTTGATGGCCAATTTCGACAATGACCAGTTGATCATCCTGTTTGAATCTGAACCGAAGGTGCCGATCAAACTGAGCGGCAAGATAGATATCGGCGTCTACGACCCGACCTTCTACACCGCGATCGATTTCACCGAGGATGCTAATCTGCAGGTCGATGGGTTGCCGCCGACCTGCACCAGCAAGGTTGTCCGCCCAAACCCGGACGAGGCGATCGCCGAGAACCAGAAGACCCTGACCGATGCCTTCTTCAATGATCCGACGGGCACCGACATGAGCAAGATCTTCGCCACCAAGCTCGAACTGACCTGTCAGCCGGAAGGATAGATCCAGTGACGAAACCGTCCCTGCGTTTGGCCATCGGCCTTCTGGCCGTCGCCTTTGTGATGACGCACTTCCTCGGCTCCGCCCACGCCCAGAGCTCGCTCGGCATCGGCACCAATGACGGCATGGCTCCAACCGCCACCGGCCCGTTCGCCCACATCCTGATGTGGATCAATCTGCGCCAGCAGGAATTCTATCATGCGCTTGCCGGCGCAATGAAGGCGATGCGCCAGGACGGTAGCAAGTTGTGGCTGCTCATCGGCCTGTCCTTTGCCTATGGCATTTTCCACGCCGCCGGCCCCGGTCACGGCAAGGCGGTGATCTCGTCCTACATGGTGGCCAATGAAGTGGCGCTCCGGCGCGGCATCATGCTGTCCTTCGTCTCGGCCCTGCTGCAGGCGCTGACCGCGATCGTGGTGATGCTGGTCGCCTATTTCTTACTGCGCGGCACTGCTGTCTCGATGACAGACGCCGCATGGTTCCTCGAAATCATGAGCTATGTCTTCGTCACTCTGTTCGGCGCCTGGCTGCTGTGGCGCAAGGCAGGCCCGGCCATCCTTCGCCTGTTCGGCGCAAATCCGGGCTACAGCCTCTCGGCTGCCCATGCCGGCCATTCACATGCCGGCCATGCGCATTCCGCGCATGCCCATGCGGCACATTCCCACGCGCTTGATGCGCATGACGATCACGACCATGCGCATGACCATCACAATCACAGCGCCCACGACCACGCCCATGCTGCGCACGATCACCACAGCCACGCGGCGGGCGAGGTCTGCGACACCTGCGGACACTCGCATGCGCCCGACCCGGTGCTGCTTTCCGGCGATCGCTTCGATTGGCGCACGGCCTGGTCGGCGGTGGCTGCCGTCGGTATCCGCCCCTGTTCAGGCGCGCTGATCGTGCTGAGCTTCGCCTTGCTGAATGGGCTGTGGTTCGGCGGCATCCTTTCGGTGCTGGCCATGGCGCTCGGCACCGCAATCACCGTCTCGGCTCTGGCGACTCTTGCGGTGACCGCGAAGAACTGGGCGGTGTATTTCGCCGGCGACGGCCGCATGGGCAACCGCATCCATTCCTTCGTCGAGATCGGCGGCGCCGCCTTCGTCTTCCTTTTCGGCCTGCTGCTGCTCTCGGCCAGCCTGACTGGCGCCTGACCTCGTTGCGTCCGATCGGGGCGCTTTAACTAGGGATATTGCCCCCCAACTCGTCTTCGATATGGACGCGGATGATCTCGTCGAAGCTCGTTTCGGCGGCAAAGCCAAGCTCCCTCGAGCGCCGCGCCTCGAAGCGCGTCGGCCAGCCCTTGACGATCGCCCAGATCGTCTCGTCGGGCTCCTCGCGGATCAGTTTGGCCGCCTTGGCGCCGGCGACACGTTCCAGCGCTTCGATCTGTTCGCCGACGCTGACGGCGACGCCCGGCATCGTCAGGTTGCGGCGCGGGCCGACCGCACTGCCGTCGATCTGAGCCGCATGGATCAGGAAATTCACCGCCGAACGCGGGCTGGCGTGTGTGTGGACAACCGAGCGCGGCACCGGCAGGA
Organism: Mesorhizobium sp. M0106; assembly: GCF_040322715.1. Lineage (NCBI taxonomy): Bacteria > Pseudomonadati > Pseudomonadota > Alphaproteobacteria > Hyphomicrobiales > Phyllobacteriaceae > Mesorhizobium > Mesorhizobium sp. M0106. The sequence goes on from NZ_JAMYUA010000001.1 coordinate 105,355, forward strand.
TCGCTTCATGGCCGCTCAGCGGCTCGCGGATGATACCGGAGAAGAACCCTGAGGCCGCCTTGTTCGGCTTTCCCGGCCTGACGCAGATGGTCGGCAGCCTGATGCCGATGCCGTCGAAGAAACCGCGGCGCGTATAGTCGGCAAGCAGCGCCTCGCCGATCAGCTTCTGCGTGCCGTAGGAGGTCAGCGGCGTCGGGTGGAACTCGTCCGGAATGATGTCGGGAAACGGTGCGCCGAACACGGCGATCGACGAGGTGAAGACGACGCGTGGCGTATAGGCGGCCAAGCGGATGGCATCGAACAGCGCCCTTGTGCCGTCGAGATTGACGCGATAGCCGAGATCGAAATTGGCCTCCGCCTCACCCGACACCACGCCGGCGAGATGGAAGATCACGTCGGGGCGCGGCGCGACCAGATTTGCCGTCGCTCCCGGTGCGGCAAGGTCGCCGGTGTGGAGGGTAATGCTGACACCTTCGAGCACCGGCGCTTGCGGCGGCACGATGTCGTGAAGGTCGAGCGCGGCGATCTTGCGGCCGCCGAGCGTCCCGTCCTTGGCCAACCTGGCGATGAGTTTGCGGCCGACCATGCCTGCCGCGCCGGTAATCAGAATGCGCATGTCACTTTCCCTTTTTGCGCTGGCTGCGGCTACGCAGCCAGAACACGACGAAGATTGCCACCATGAAGATCGCCGCGACGACGCCGGCAAGAACCGTCGAGACCTTGCCGACCGCCAGCATCACTGTTGGAAGATAATAGGCTGCGATGCCGAACAGCAGCAAAACCCAGGCGGCGCCGATCGCCGCATTGCGGGTGTCGCGGTCCATCACGCGGCGCCAGGGTGGCGAGAGTTCATGTCGATCGTTGCCAATGCCAGGAACTCCCGAAGTCAGTGATAATGGCCGCGGTGCGATGCCGTGTCATGCGCATGCTCGTGCTCGTCATCATGCTCATGGCTGTCGGCACATCGGCCGAATTCCGGTTCGACCGTGGCATGGGCTATGCCATGTTCCTGCGCAAGCCGCTTCTTGATCGCGCTGACCGCCATATGCGCATCGACGCCGTCATTAAGGCAGGCATGCAATGTCGCCATGTTGCTGGAGCCGTCGAGCGACCAGACATGCATGTGATGCACCTCGCGCACGCCCTTGACCGAGCCTTCGATGTCCCTCGCGATCAGGTCGCGGTCGAGGCTTGCCGGCACGCCCTCGAGCAGGACGTGGGCTGCCTCGCGCATCAGCGACCAGGCCGTGGACAGGATCAGCAGCGAGACCAGGATCGACAGGATCGGATCGATGGGCGTCCAGCCCGTCGCCAGGATCACCAGCGCCGCGACGATCGCCGCTGCCGAGCCGAGCAGGTCGCCGAGCACGTGCAGGATGGCGCCGCGCATGTTCAGGCTGCCGCGGTCGCCGCCATGCAGCACGTAGAACGAGCCGAGATTGACCAGCAGGCCGGCAATCGCGACGACCAGCATCGGCCCGCCGAGCACCGGAGCCGGCGCTTGCAAGCGGCCCCAAGCCTCGTAGACGATCCACAGCGCGATGGCGAAGATGGCGATGCCGTTGGTGTAGGCGACCAGCGTCTTGACCCGGCCGAAGCCGTAGGTGAGGCGCACGGTCGCCGGCCGGCTCGCAAGGTGAAAGGCATACCAGGCAAGGCCGAGCGCGACGCAATCGGCAAGCATATGGCCGGCATCCGCCAGCAGCGCCAGTGAACCGGTGAAGATGGCGCCCAGCGTCTCCGCGACCATGAAGCCGGCGGTCAGGCAGGCAGCGATCAGCACGCGCTTCTTGTCGGTCGAGCCGTGCACATGACCTGCGCCATGGCTGTGGTCGTGGCCCTGCGAAGCGTGGTCGTGGGTATGCGCCATCTATAGCCCCTGCTAGAGCCTGATCCATCCCGGCAGACTCGGGATGGAGGCTCTGTCTTCTTGTTCGACCATGATCTTATCCGAAAACCGGCGTCCACTTTTCGGGATCATGGTCAGGCGCCGAACTCAGCGCGAAAATCCTCGAGCCGCCGCCTCTGCTGGCCATCGCTGTCGAAATTAGCCGGATCCAGCCACGCCTCATAGGCTCTGCGCAGATCAGGCCATTCCCTGTCGATGATCGAATACCACGCGGTATCGCGGTTTTTGCCCTTGACTACAAGATGCTGACGGAAAATGCCCTCGAACTTGAAGCCGAAACGTTCCGCCGCGCGCTTCGACGGCTCGTTGCGGTTATTGCATTTCCATTCGTAGCGGCGGTAGCCAAGCTCGTCGAAGACGTACTTCATGAACAGGAACTGCGCTTCCGTCGCCGCCGGCTTTCGCGAGATCAGTGGACCCCAATAGATGTTGCCGATTTCGATCACGCCATAGGCCGGATCGATACGCATCAGCGTCTGGCGTCCGGCGACCTTGCCGCTGGCCTTGTCGATGACGGTGAAGAACAGGGGATCCTCGCTGGCTTCCGCCTTGTCCAGCCACGGCTGGAAGGCGGCACGGCTCTCCGGCGGGTAGTCTGGCAGCCAGGCGAAGCGGCCGTCGACATCGGCCACCGACGAGGCCTCAAACAGGCCGTCGCCGTGCTTTTCGGCGTTGAGCGGCTCCAGCCTGACAGTTCGCCCCTCCAGCACCTTGCGTTCGGGCCGCGGGCGCGGTTGCCAATTCTTGAGATTTTCCGACACCGAAAACTCCAATCCGTTTGACTTTTGCGGGCGGACGCTCACAAAAACGCACGCTCGCTGAAAGAACCACACGGACGGGAAAAATGCTCCACACGATTTCGGCCTTCGACCGCCTCGGCGAGGAGAATGCGTTCGCGGTGCTGGCGCGTGCCACGGCACTTGCCCACCAGGGCCGCGACATTGTCAATCTCGGCATCGGCCAGCCCGACTTCAAGACGCCGCAGCACATCGTCGAGGCCGCGATCAAGGCGCTACGCGATGGCCATCACGGCTATACGCCGGCCAACGGACTGCTGGCGACGCGCGAAGCGGTGGTACGCCGCACGCTGGCCACCACCGGCGTCGAAGTCTCGCCGGAAGCGGTGATGATCCTGCCCGGCGGCAAGCCGACCATGTTCGCGGCCATCCTGATGTTCGGCGAGCCGGGCGCCGAAATTCTCTATCCCGATCCCGGCTTTCCGATCTACCGCTCGATGATCGAGTTCACCGGTGCTGCCCCCATCCCGGTGCCGATGCGCGAGGAGAACGGCTTTGCCTTTTCGGCTGCGGAGACCTTGGCGCTGATCACCCCGAAGACCAGGCTGCTGATCCTCAACTCGCCCGCCAATCCGACCGGCGGCGTCACGCCTCGCGCCGAGATCGAAAAGCTGGTCAGGGGGCTGCAAGCGCACCCGGACGTCGCCATCCTCTCCGACGAGATCTACGACGTGATGACCTATGACGGCGAGACGCACTGCTCGCTGCTCGCCTTCCCCGAAATCCGCGACCGGCTGATCGTGCTCAACGGCTGGTCGAAGACCTGGGCGATGACCGGTTGGCGCATGGGCTGGTCGATCTGGCCGAATGGCGACAAGGGCGCGCATCTCTACGACAAGGTGCGCAAGCTGGCGGTCAATTGCTGGTCCTGCGTCAACGCGCCGAGCCAGTATGCCGGCATAGCCGCCATCGACGGCCCGCAGGACGACGTCGACAAGATGATGCGCGCCTTCGACCGCCGCAGGAAGGTCGTGGTCGAGGGGTTGAATGCCTTGCCCGGCGTTTCCTGCATTACGCCGAAAGGCGCCTTCTATGCCTTCCCCAATGTTTCCAAGACCGGCTGGAAGGCCAAGAAGCTCACCTCGGCGCTGCTCGAGGATGCCGGCGTGGCGCTGATCGGCGGCCCCGATTTCGGCATTCTCGGCGAAGGCTATGTCAGGCTGTCCTACGCCAATTCCGAGGAGAACATCCTGCGCGCGCTGGAGCGGATCGAGGCGTTCCTGGCGAAGTGAGGACGACGAAAGGAGACGCCAGATGTTCTATGCCATTCTTGCCTATCACGAGGAAGAAGCGATTACGGCACTGACGCCTGAGCAGGATGCGGCGCTGATGACCGATCTTCTCCAGATCAACGATCGGCTCTACCGGCAAGGCACCCTTGGGCCGGCGGCCCGGCTCGGCGCGACACAAGACGCCTGCACCTTGCGCGGGCCAGGCACCGGAATGGTTATCGACGGCCCCTTCGCCGAGACCAAGGAACAATTGCTGGGGCTCTATGTCGTCGACTGCGCCAACCGTGACGCCGCCATCGACATTGCGCGCGACCTTCGCCGCGTCAATCCGACCGCCGTCTACGAAATCCGCCCGATTTCGCTATATTTAGCCGGCGTGCCGCTTCCGGTCACCCGGCCCTAGACTAGGACGTAGACTCATAGCTACGTGGCCAGATGCGGATTGCGACGAGTTTTAGGGCGGCAAGAAAGTTCTCAGCCAGCTTGTCGTAGCGCGTCGCGATGCGACTGAACTGTTTGGCTTTGTTGAAGAAGCGCTCGATCAGGTTACGGGCTTTGTATAGGAAGGGCTGAAGCAGATCGGGGCCTTGCGATGGGCTTTGGGCGGGATATTGGCCCAAGTGTTCTGGTCGGTGATGGCAGTGCGCAATGCGTTGGCATCGTAGCCCTTGTCGGCGAGCAGCATCGCACCTTCAGGCAAATCTTTGATCAAGTCCGCTGCGGAGGCAGACATTTGGCTATGAAAGTGCCGTCCAGACCACACTCTCAAGATCGGGAGAGTAGCGGGCGATGATAGCCTCTTGATCATTTTCCTGCGTAAGAATTATCTGCTTCCCAGTAGCGTCACCGAGCAATCGCATAAAGCGGTCAAGCTTCTCAACCTCGGTTTTTCCGCTGACTTGCCTTGGATCGAAGTCGAACTCAATTTCGACAGCGCTGAAGAAGTGACATGCAAGCTGGATTGGCCCGACGTAAAAAGACAGTAAGCTGCCTGTTTCGCTTTCCAGGGCCGCTTCGACGCCCAATGGCATCGACTCGATCTTGCCGGAGACACTGAAACTAGCAGGCGGGGTCCATTCGAGGAGGATGTCCCAGACGACCTGCCAATCTGCCTCAGACGTGTTCAGAACGTAGATGTCTCGCCAGGAGCCGTCCCAAGCGAAATCCGATGCTATCTGTTCCCAATTCATGCATGAACCATTCTCTATGACTGCAATTCAAGCATGACATGTGCCATGACCGCTTTCCACAAATCCCAAGCCCGCTTTCCACCTATCCCGGTCATTCCGCATTTATGAGTTTACGGCCTAGTCTAGTGCATGTCGCCCAAAGTGCGCAGCGGTTTTGGGACAACGACATGTATACAACCTGGACCGGTTGCCTACCCTCGCCCGACAAACGGCATCTTCGTCGCCATCACGGTCATGAACAGCACGTTCGCGTCGAGCGGCAGGCTGGCCATATGGAGGACGGCATCGGCGACGCGCTCGACATCCATCACCGCTTCGGCGGCAATGGTGCCGTTGGCTTGCGGCACGCCGACCGTCATCGCCTGCGCCATGTCGGTCAGCGCGTTGCCGATGTCGATCTGGCCGCAAGCAATGTCGAAGGGCCTGCCGTCCAGCGCCAGCGTCTTGGTCAGCCCGGTGATGGCGTGCTTGGTCGCCGTATAGGGCACCGAGCCCGGCCGCGGCGCATAGGCCGATACCGAGCCGTTGTTGATGATGCGGCCGCCCATCGGCTGCTGCCTGCGCATGGCGCCGAACGCGGCGCGAGCGCACAGGAACGAGCCGGTGAGATTGACCCCGACGATGTCGTTCCACACGTCGACCGGGATGTCGTCGATCAACGTCGATTTGTAGCTCGTGCCGGCATTGTTGAAGAGCAGGTCGACGCGCCCGAAAGCCGCAGCCACCGTCTCGAACAGATCGTCGACCTGATCGGCCTTGCTGATGTCGCAGGCGAAGGCCAATGCCTTGGCCTGCGTCGGCCCGGCCGCGGCGATCGCATCCTCCAGCACCGGCTTGCGGCGACCGCAGAAGACCGTATTCCAGCCGGCCTTGAGCAGCGCCGTGGCGACGCTTTTGCCGATGCCCGTGCCGGCGCCGGTGACGATGGCGGTTTTATAGTCGGTCATGGCTGTACTCCCTGAAAGGGATGAGGCATCGCAAATGACGGGAACCATGGCAAGCCGGCCCAAAGCCTGTGCTCACAAAAAGGGCGGCCGTTGGCGACCGCCCCTGATCCGAACCGGGCATGGGAGGAGGAAAGCCGATCCGACTGGCTGAAATCATGCGCTCACCGGATTAACGAGAAGCTAACGCCAACGGCGCCGAGCTCCGAGGCTTCCTCTTCGAGCTACCAGCGCGAGCTGCGACCGGCTTGGCCGTGCTGCCCGCTGCCGGCACCTTCGCCGCCGTCACCGTCGCCTCGACATGGTCGACCAGCGCATCCGGCAAGCCGAGACGGCCGGCAAGCAGGTCGAGATAGCCGCGTTCGGCCCGCGTGTCCGGATCGATGGCAAGACGCGAGGCGGTGTAGAGTTCCAGCTTTTGCGCATCGGTCTTGGCCCCGGCGATCAGCACATCCAGATCGAGCGGCGCCTCCAGTTCCGACATCAGGAATTTCTCCGCTTCGGCGCCGACGCCGGCGAGGCTGAGCTTGCCGGCGATCTTCTGCCGCTCTTCGTCATCGACGTGACCGTCGGCCTTCGCCGCCGAGATCATCGCCCTGACCAGCGTCAGCGTGAATTCGTCTTCGCCCTGCGGCGCTTGCGACGGATGGAAGGCGGTATCGGCCGGCGGCGGCAGCAATTCCGGTTCGCCTGCAGCTTGCGTCTCGGCCGGCGCGTTGCCGTTCTTGTAGTTCTGGTAGGCCTTGTAGGCGAGGCCACCGATCGCAGCCAACCCACCAAGCTTCACCGCCGCACCGGTGACCTGGCGGCCGGGGCCGGTTCCGAGCAGCACCGCAGCCAGCGCACCGGCGGCAAGCGGATTGTCCTTGGCCATCTGCACCGCCTGCCCGGCCTTGTCGCGGACGGTTGATCCGGTGCCGGGAACTTGCGAGCCGAGCAGATCGTCGAGGAGCTTCTTGGGATCGAACATCAATGCCTCCAGAATTGGCCCGGCCAAAGGCGCGCGGGCAGGTTTGCACGTCGAAGACCTAGGTCCCGCAGTTTGACATTACAATGACGCGTGCATCCTTTTGCCCGCTGCCACGCATGACGTTGCACCGACATCTGCTGGGATTTCACGCGGAAATTATAGTGCTGCAGCCTCCATCCGCGTCAAAAAACGCGCGGCGCTGTGGACATCGGACGTGTCGAAACCAGCTTCGACTTCGAGTAATGTCGCGGCATGTCGCTTGAGAGGAGCCTGGCATGACCGATGAGACAGACCGCCAGCCGGCACGCGACCCCAGGAACTGGAGCGCCTGTTGATTTCACGGCAATGGGTCGGAGACATTGACGCCATGGCCGCGCTTTTTGAGCCGCATGCAGTCATCGACATCGGTGGCGGACAGCTGACGTTCGGCCGCGAAGCCATCCGGGGGCTGTTCGCGGAGATCACCGCGACCGGCCGAAAATTTCAGTCCGGAGATCAGCGCCCGGCTATCATCAATGGCGACCTGGCGCTCACCTCGACCCGGCTTCCCGACGGCACCATCACCACCGAGGTCGCGCGCCGGCAGAGCGACGGGACACGGCTGTGGGTCATCGATCGTTTTGCTGTTGCTTGACGTGAAGTTGCTTAACGTGAAGCTAACTTCCGATGTGGCGGTCGCCGCGTGCTTGCGCCAGCTCGACCTGGTGCTGGCGCTCGGCGTAGCGGGCGCGATCTTCGTCCGAGCGGGCATCGAAGCAATGCGGGCATGAAACGCCGGTGGCATATCTCGGCGACAGCCGATCTTCTGCGGCTAGCGGATGCCGACAGGCGCGGCAGAGTTCGGCCTCGCCTTCGACCAGCCCGTGCGATACCGAAACGCGCTCGTCGAAGACGAAGCATTCGCCTTGCCAGAGGCTCTGTTCGGCGGGCACGTCCTCGAGATATTTCAGAATGCCGCCCTCGAGGTGGAACACATCCTTCAAACCGAGCGACTTCACATAGGCCGTCGCCTTCTCGCAGCGTATGCCGCCGGTGCAGAACATGGCGACCTTGCGCCCGTCGAGCTCGTGCCGATGCTGCTCGACCCAGGCCGGGAATTCGCGGAAGCTGCTGGTGGCGGGATCGACAGCGCCCTTGAAGGTGCCGAGCGACACCTCGTAGGCGTTGCGCGTGTCGATGACGATGGTACCCGTATCCGAGATCAGTGCATTCCAGTCGGCCGGCGCAACATAGGTGCCTGCACCTGCCGCCGGATCGATATTGTCCACGCCCATGGTGACGATCTCGCGCTTCAACCGCACCTTCATGCGGTGGAACGGCATCGTTGCGGCGCTGCTGTATTTGATCTCGAGGCCGGCGAGACCGTCGATGGATTCGAGATGATCGATGAGCGCGGCGATTGCCGTTTCACTGCCGGCGACCGTGCCGTTGATGCCCTCACGCGCCAACAGCAGCGTGCCTTTGATGCCGCGCGCACAGCAGAAGGCGGCGAGCGGCGCGCGCAGCGCCTCGAAGGTGTCGAGCCGGGCGAAGCGGTAAAGCGCGGCAACGCGGAAGGCTTGGCTGGACAGTGTCATCACCAAGCCACTAAACGCTCACGACAGCCGGATCAAGGCAGAGCCGGGAGCGGTCAGATCGCGGAAGGTTTCGAACACCACGCGTGACATCGCGACACGCCGCGTTTCGTGGACAGAAAAACCGCCTTCTGCTAACCGGTCGACTTGATCAACAGAGGAGAGACGACGAATGCCCAGCACGACCGAAAAGCTCCTGTCGCTCCTCAACGGCCAGCCGGTCATACCGGTGCTGAAGATCGCCAATCCCGCCGACGCGGTGCCGCTGGCCCGGGCGCTGGCCAGCGGTGGCCTGCCGGTGATCGAGATCACGCTGCGCACCGCCGACGCGCTGGAGGCGATCCGCCGGGTGGCAGGCGAGGTCGAAGACGCGGTCGTCGGCGCCGGCACCATCCTGGACGCCCGGCAGTTCGGCGAGGCGGCGGCCGCCGGCTCGAAGTTCATCGTCAGCCCCGGCATCACCCGCGAGCTTCTCGCGGCAGCCAAGGACAGCGACGTGCCGTTGCTGCCCGGTGCCATCACGCCGGGAGAGGTCATGGCCGCCCGCGAAGCCGGTCTGCGCTTTCTGAAATTCTTCCCGGCCGAACAGTCGGGCGGCATTGCCTCGCTCAAGGCTTTCGCCTCGCCGCTTGCCGACGTGAAATTCTGCCCGACCGGCGGTATCACCGGCAAGAACGCCGCCGACTACCTCAGCCTGCCCAACGTCATCTGCGTCGGCGGTTCCTGGGTGGCGCCGGACGAGCTGGTCAAGGCCGGCAAATGGGACGAGATCGAAGCCTTGGCGCGCGCGGCAAGCAAGCTCGGGCGCTAGCATCTTCTGCATCAAAAGTCGCCGCCGATCTGGCCGATCTGGTTCGCAGGCTGGTTCCCGCTCATGGGCTCGAACCACGATTCACGCCTTCAAAGGGCGCTGTCCTACCATTAGACGAAGCGGGAGAATGCCGACCAGTGGTTAGCATCCCTGGATGAAGGAAGCCAGTGCCGGCGGTGGAGGCCGCGCGGGGTGCCAGCGCAGCCTTTACGATATTTGCCCAGCGCGGCCTACTCGGTCTTGAAGCGGGCAACCGACATGAACTTGACGGCTTTGCCGGTGAACCGGTTTGCGTCGGCCATCTCGTTGCCCGGTTGGAAGCCTATCGTATAGACCTCGCTCGGTGCCGTACGGACGAAGTCGTAGGCGTAGCGCGGCGCCGTTGTCGCATCTGAAACGGTTGCGACATACTCACCGCTGTGCAGCGCCCAACGGGCGGCCTGCGGCGCGGCGGCGACCACCACCGGCTTGGGGCCGGGCTTCAGGTCGCGGGCGGTGGCCCTGGGTTCCTTGCGTGTGGTCTTCACGCCCGCTCCGATGACGGCCGCCGGATCGGAGCCTGCCGGGCGGGCAACGATGGCCTCGCGCGGCGATGCCCCGTCGCTCGATGCCCCGTCGTCGCTCGCCGGTTCCTCGAACACCGATGCTTGCTCGGAAAGCGACGCGACCTTGTATTCGTCGGTCGCGCTGACCCTTTCCAGAACGGCCTTGACCTCGTCGGGCTCTGAACTGTCGGGCCGCGCCGACGGCAATACCGAGAATGCGTCGGTGGCGGTGTTGCTCCGCTCGGCCGCACTCGCCAGCGCCAGCAACACTTGCTTGTCCTGCGGCGCAAGACCCGCCGGCGAAAGATCGGCCGGCAGCGAATGATCGGGCCGCCAGCTCGGCACGGGAATGTTGTTTGCAGCGACCTGCGCCGGGCCGGCCGCAGCAGACGGGTCTGCTATGCCGAACGGAACATTTGCCGGCGCCACACTTGCCGGCGCTTGCGCGGTCGCCACCGCCTGTTCAGTCGATCCAGCCGCATCCGCCACGCCGAACGGAACGTTCTCAGGCGGCTGGGCGCCGACGTCCGTCTTCGGGCGCGGAGCAAAATCCGGCAGCGGGATGCTGCGCGCAGGCAATGCCGCGATGATCGTCTCCGGCGTGTCGTTCTCCGGTTCAGGCGCAGGCGCCGGAGCATCGGCGACTTCCGGAATCTGAGCGCGCTTGGCATCCTGAGGCGCCACGATGGCAATGCCAGGCAGGTTGCTGCTCTTGGCGGACGGCGCCGGCTTCACGTTACGGGGCTTTGGCGCCGGCTCGGCCATCGCCACGTCGGCGCTGTCGTCCGCCTCGTCGTCGCCACCGCCGAAGAGGGCTGCCAGGAACCCACGGGATTTTTTGGCACCGCCGCTTGCGCTGGCGAGTTCGATGGCCGGCGCGCCGGCGCCCTTGCGGGCTTTGTAGGAGGCGAGGGCCTGTTGATAGCCAGGCAGCGGCTTGCCGTCGCTCGGCACATGCAGCGTCTTGCCGTTGGGGAACACGCGCGCCAGTTCCTGGCGGCTGATGCCGGGCCAGTGGCGTACATTGCCGACATCCATATGCACGAAGGGCGAGCCGGAGCTGGGATAGTAGCCGACGCCGCCGCCCTGCATCCTGAGGCCGACGTCGCGCAGCTTCTTCAGCGGCACGCCGGGAATATAGAAATCCATCGCCCTGCCGAGCATGTGCTGGCTCTTCTCGGCGACGCCCCTGCTGCGGCTGCGCAGCATCGAATTCGTGGCCGGCGAACGATAGCCGCAGACGACCTGGATGTAATCGGTGGCGCCGCTCTCCCGATAGGCCTCCCAGACCAGGTCCAGCAGGCGCGGATCCATCTTGGTCGGCTCGTTGCGACGCCAGTCGCGCAGGATGATGTTGATCTTTCGCAAGCCCGCCTGGTCGTAGCGCCCGTTGCGCTTATAGACGATCTCCGCCTTTTCATGCGTGTGGAGATGATAGAGCTTCAGCGAACGTGTCTCGGCGCTGGCGCCGGTTGCCGCCGCTGCAAGGAACCCGACGGCAACAATCACCGCTGCCAGCCATCTCGGCCAGACGCTCATGTGATAATGCCGCCCGTTTTTGTGTCGTTCGATTCTGTTCAAATCAAAAGGCCTTGCAGGCTGCCGTTTTGTCCCCGGATTTGACCAAACGGATGCGTGGTGTGTGCATCCGAATATCGATCCTAATGGTTAATCATCGCTTATTGAAGCCGAAATGCGGTAACACGGTGGCGATATCCCGCCAAAAATATTGCGCAGGATATCTTGGTAAACCGCTGGTTTAGATCATGTTTTGGCGCCAGCTCGAAACACGATCTGTTACCGTCCGCCTTAATACGTGAACACTGTGGCGAACACATCATTTCGACGCGCAGTTGCGTGGAATGATGTCCGGATGAGAACCGGCCTGGCCCTGTGACTCAGGAAGCGAGCCGTTCGACGCGGCCGGTTTCCGGGTCGATGCCGTATTCCTTGAGCTTGCGGTAGAGCGTCGACCGGCCGATGCCGAGGCGGCGGGCGACTTCGCTCATCTGGCCGTTGTAGTGATCGATGGCGAGCTTGATCATTTCGAGTTCGACGTCGGCCAGCGCACGCACATTGCCGCGCTCGTCGAGCGCCCGCAGCGTGCCGAAACGAGGCTTGGCTGGTGCATCGGCGTCGGCGGCTGCGATGCCGCCAGCGGCGGATATGTTGTCGCGCGGCTGGCTGCCCGAAGCCACTCCGGAAGCTGGCCACCCTGGAGTTGGCCCCCCTGAAGCTGGCCACCCTGGAGCTGGCAAGGCGATACCCGAATCGAGATTGACCGTGCCCTCGATTTGCGTCCGGATCTGCGGGAATTCTTCTTCGGTCAGCATGTCGCCGTCGGCGAGCACCGAAGCCCGGAAGACGGCGTTTTCGAGCTGCCTTATGTTGCCCGGCCAGTCATAGGCCTGCAGCATGGCAAGCGCCGCAGCCGAGATGCCTCGCAGGCGGTGGCGCGGATCGGCGGGCGCCACCTTCTCCATGAAATGCTCCACCAGATAGGGGATGTCGTCGCGACGGTCGCGCAATGGCGGCACGAAGATTGGATAGACGTTCAGCCGATAGAACAGGTCCTCGCGGAACTTGCCGTCCTTGACCTGCTGCAGCAGGTTGCGATGGGTTGCCGAGATCAGCCTGATGTCGACCCTGACGGCCGAGCGCCCGCCGACCGGATCGACCTCGCCGTCCTGTACGGCGCGCAACAGCTTGACCTGCACGTCGAGCGGCAGGTCGCCGATTTCGTCAAGGAACAGCGTGCCGGTGTGCGCTTCGACGAACTTGCCGGTATGTTTTTCGGTGGCGCCGGTGAACGAGCCCTTCTCGTGCCCGAACAGGATCGATTCGACCAGATTGTCGGGGATGGCGCCGCAATTGACGGTGACGAAGGGTTTCGAGCGGCGGTCGCCGCTGCCCTGGACGGCGCGCGCCACCAGTTCCTTGCCGACGCCGGATTCACCTTCGATCAGGATCGGAATGTTGGACGCCGCCGCCTTGCGGCCGAGCCGGATCACCCGATCCATCGCCGGACTGTGGGTGATCATGTCCTTGAATGTCAGATGGCCGCCACGCTGTCGTGACGAGCGCTTCACTTCGCCTTCGAGCGCTTCGACCTTGAGGGCGTTGCCGATCGACGCCTGCAGCCTGTCGGGAGAGGCCGGCTTGACGACGAAGTCGAAGGCGCCGTGACGCATTGCCGAAACGACGGTTTCGATGCCGCCCTGCGCGGTCTGCACGATGACGGGAATGTGGATGCCACGCTCGCGCATCGCCTTCAGCACGCCGATGCCGTCGAGCCCGGGCATCATAAGGTCTAGGATGACCACCGACACGTCGCGCGCATTGGGTCCGTCGACAAACTCGAGACCCGCCTCGCCGCCATCGGCGACGATCGCGGTGTGGCCGAATTTCGTCACCGCCGCCTCGAGCAGCCTGCGCTGCACGGGATCGTCATCGACTATGAGTATGGAAGCTGCCATGACTGATCCGACCGTGCCCGCCCGAGAATGCGCCCTATGGATCATCTTGGCACAGGGTTCTAAATAAGCTTTCAAAAAACCCGGTGAATGAATTCCTTAGGATTTGACCGGCTTCTCGTTTCCTCGAATTTTTGTGTCTGGAAGGATCGGCAATGCGCATGGTTTTTGCTCGAAAGCTGGCGGCGGCGCCCGGTCAGGGCGTGGCGGAGCTTGGCGACCTGCCGGAATGGAATCTGGCCGATCTCTATTCGGGCATGGAAGCGCCCGAGTTGAAGCGCGACATCGCCAAGGCCGCCGTCGATGCCATCGCCTTCGAGAGCCGTTGGAAAGGCACGCTCGCCGCCGAGGCCGGGCGTGGCAGCGCCGGCAGGCTTGGCGAGGCGCTTCAGGCCTATGAAGCGCTGGAGGAGCTGATCGGCCGCATCGTCTCCTATGCCGGGCTTGTCTATGCCGGCAACACGTCGGATCCGCAGCGCGCCAAGCTCTATGGCGACATCCAGGAAAAGATGACCGATGCCAGCGCGCACCTGCTGTTTTTCGCGCTCGAGCTGAATCTCATCGACGATAGCGCGATCGAAACCGCACTCGCCGCCGATCCGGCCTTCGCCCATTACCGGCCCTGGGTGCTCGATCTGCGCAAGGACAAGCCCTATCAGCTCGAAGACCGCATCGAGCAGCTCTTCCATGAAAAATCGATCACCGGGCGCGGGGCCTGGAACCGCCTGTTCGACGAGACGATGACCGATTTGCGCTTCGACGTCGACGGCGAGGAGCTGACGCTGGAGCCGGCACTCAATCGCCTTCAGGATGCCGACGGCGAGGTGCGCCGCCGGGCATCCGAGGCGCTGGCCACGACCTTCCGCAAGAATTTGCGCGTCTTCACGCTGGTCACCAACACGCTGGCCAAGGACAAGGAGATTTCCGACCGCTGGCGCGGCTTCGAGGACATTGCCGATTCCCGCCACCTCGCCAACCGCGTCGAAAGCAGCGTGGTGGATGCACTCGCCGCCGCGGTTCGCGACGCCTATCCACGCCTGTCGCATCGCTATTACGCGATGAAGGCGCGCTGGCTCGGCATGGAGGTGATGAACCACTGGGACCGCAATGCGCCCCTGCCGGAGACCCCGCAGGCGGTCATCGGCTGGGACGAGGCCAAGAACACCGTGCTTTCCGCCTACCAGCGCTTTTCGCCCGACATGGCGGAGATCGCCAGAACTTTCTTCGACCGCAACTGGATCGATGCACCGGTGAGACCCGGCAAGTCGCCTGGCGCCTTCGCGCATCCGACCGTGCCTTCGGCGCATCCCTATGTGCTGCACAACTACATGGGCAAGCCGCGCGACGTGATGACGCTGGCGCACGAGCTCGGCCACGGCGTGCACCAGGTGCTGGCCGGCGGCCAGGGCGCCTTGATGGCATCGACGCCGCTGACGCTGGCCGAAACCGCATCGGTGTTCGGCGAAATGCTGACCTTCCGCTCGCTGCTCGAGCAGACCACCGACAAGCGCGAACGCAAGGCCATGCTCGCCCAGAAGGTCGAGGACATGATCAACACGGTCGTGCGCCAGATCGCCTTCTACGAGTTCGAGCGCAAAGTGCATGCCGAGCGCAGGAGCGGCGAACTGACCTCCGACAAGCTCGGCCAGTTCTGGTTGGAAGTGCAGGCGGAAAGCCTCGGGCCGGCGATCAAGCTGCGCGAAGGATACGAGATTTTCTGGACCTATATCCCGCACTTCATCCACTCGCCTTTCTACGTCTATGCCTACGCATTCGGCGATTGCCTGGTGAACTCGCTCTACGCGGTCTACCAGAACGCCGAGCGCGGCTTTCAGGAGAAATATTTTGCCATGCTGCGCGCCGGCGGCACCAAGCATCATTCCGAGCTTCTGGCGCCGTTCGGCCTCGACGCGGCCGACCCTGCCTTCTGGCAGATCGGGCTTGGCGTGATCAGCGGACTGATCGACGAGCTGGAAGCACTGGACAATTGATGCGCAACACTGGGTGATGCGCAACACCGGGTGACCGGGTTTTCCAGAACAGTTTAGCTGCAATGCATATTGGCGATGGTTCTATTCTTGTCTTGGATATTTGTTCTTAAATAACTTTCCATGGAAGTTTTCCGTTAGATTCCCGTAAGCTGTATGATAGCGTCCGCCCTCAAGCTCAGCCGGGCATGAATGGGTCAGGTCGGAAAATCCCGACCGGTCATGGCGTGTCGGCGGATGCGACAACGGCTGTTGGCCAGGGGCAAACCGGTCGCCGACGGCTCGATCGAAGCCGGCTGTTCTGCAAATTGCGGAACCACCATCGAATGGTCCTTCGCCGAGGTCATGGCTCTACAGGCCAGGGCGGACGGATCGGACTGGAGAGAGAAAGACAATGGGCACTTTTTTCTACATGCTCCTGGCGTTCCTGGTAGGTGTGTTGGTTGGCTGGTTCATTTGGGGACGCCTGCGTGGCGAACTCGACAGTTTGCGCGGCGATCTAGACCGCACGCGCAGCGAACGCGACAGATTGCGGGCCGATAGCGACCGTCTGACCGGTGAGTTGGATGCATGCGGCCGCGCCCGCGCCGATCTCGAACGCCGGCTGGGCGAGGCGAAAACCACCCAGGCGCCAACCGCGAAGGCGGCAACAGCCAAGGCGCCAGCCGCCAAGACCGGCGCGACCAAAGCCGCGATGCAGGCGCCGTCAAGGCTGATGTCGACATCCGCACCGGCCAAACCGGCGCCGAAGAAATCTGCAACGGCCAAAGCCGCGGCTGCGCCGCGCGCAACTGCCGCTAAACCGGCAACGCCGAAACCGGCCGCATCGAAAGCGACCACCGCGCCCAAGACTGTGCCAGTGGCAAGCAAGGCTGCGCCGGCGGCAAGCAAGACCGCGCCAGCGGCAAAGAAAGCCGCGACCGGCAAGGCAACAGCCGCGGCAGCAGGCAACGCCAACGATCTGCGTCGCCTGATCGGCATCGGCCCGACCAACGAGCGGCTGCTCAAAGGGCTTGGGGTCACGACCTATGC
Source organism: Mesorhizobium sp. M0106 (assembly GCF_040322715.1). Taxonomy (NCBI): domain Bacteria; kingdom Pseudomonadati; phylum Pseudomonadota; class Alphaproteobacteria; order Hyphomicrobiales; family Phyllobacteriaceae; genus Mesorhizobium; species Mesorhizobium sp. M0106. The sequence goes on from NZ_JAMYUA010000001.1 coordinate 121,820, forward strand.
CCAGATCGCCGCCTGGACGCCCGACGACGTCAAGCGGATCGAGGCGACGTTGAATTTCGACGGCCGTATCGAACGTGAACGCTGGATTGAGCAGGCGAAACTGCTTGCCGCCGGCGACGAAAAGGAATTTGCGCGCCGCTTCCCGACCGCGGGAGAAGCCAGCAACACCTGATCCACCGCAGGCGGCATCTGGAACAAGGCGGCGCCCTCTGGCGCCGCTTTTGTTTTTGCCGCCGCGCCTTTGCGTCTTGAGACGCCGTTCCCTCGATTGCGCACGGTCGAGCCCCCATATAGATCGATCGCTGGCGACCGCAGCATCCGAGCCTTATGCCCCTGCCCTTTGCAATTTTCAGGAACGACGAGACCGCGCGGCAGCTCGTTTTCGACTGGCCGGCCGAGATAATCGCAGCGCATGGCGAGGCGGATTTTTTGCCGGCGCTGGAAGCCGCGCAGGCTGCACATGACGGCGGCAAATGGCTGGCCGGTTATTTCTCCTACGAGGCCGGTTACCTGCTCGAACCCAAGCTCGTTCCGCTACTGCCGGCCGGCCGCCGCGCCCCGCTTTTCTGCCTCGGCGTGTTCGATGCGCCGGTCGAGGAGACGGTCGCGCCAGGCGATCTGCCGGCTAGCAACGGCCCAATCTTCGACGCCAAGGCAGCCTGGTCTTCGGACGACTACGCCAAACGCTTTGCCAGGCTGCATGACCACATCCGCAAGGGCGACTGCTACCAGGGCAATCTGACCTTTCCGGTCCATGCGCAATGGTCGGGCGATCCGCTGGTCGCCTTCAACGCGCTGACCGAACGCCAGCCGGTGAAGTATGGGGCCCTGGTCGCGCTCGGCGATCCGATCGTCTTGTCGCGTTCGCCCGAACTGTTCTTCGAGGTGGACGCGGAAGGCATGATCGAGACGCATCCGATGAAGGGCACCGCGCCGCGCGGGGCAACAAAAGCCGAGGACGATCGCCTGAAAGCGTTCTTGCGCAACGACGAGAAGAACCAGGCCGAGAACCGGATGATTGTCGATCTCCTGCGCAACGACATTTCACTGATCAGCGAGGTTGGCACGCTCGATGTGCCGGAGCTTTTCCGCATCGAGAGCTACCCGACCGTCCACCAGATGGTGAGCCGCGTGCGGGCGAAACTCTTGCCCGGCCTCGCCATCCGCCAGATTTTCGCCGCGCTGTTCCCCTGCGGCTCGATTACCGGCGCACCGAAGATCCGCGCTATGGAAATTCTGCGCGAGCTGGAAAGTGGCCCGCGCGATGTCTATTGCGGCGCCATAGGCTGGATCGCGCCCGGCGGCCGGATGCGTTTTTCCGTGGCGATCCGCACCATCTCGCTCTTTGCCAATGGCGAGGCGGTCTACAATGTCGGCGGTGGCGTCGTCTTCGATTCGACAGCCGAAGAGGAGTACCAGGAGTGTCTGCTGAAAGCCCGTTTCGCGACGGGAACACTGCCGATTTCGAACTGATCGAAACAATGCGCTGGGAACCCGGCTCGGGTTTCCTCCGTTTCGACCGCCATCTCGCGCGGCTCTACGGCTCGGCAAGCGAACTCGGTTTCGCCTGCGATCCGCAAAGGGTCGGCGAAGCGCTGATGAATGCGGTCGGCCACCAACAGATCGCGTTGCGCACACGCCTCGTCCTGTCGCGCAAGGGCGAAGTCGCGGTTTCGGCGCAGCCTTACGAGCCGCTCGCCGCAGACAAGGTCTGGACACTTCAACTGGCACGGGTGCGGCTTGATTCGAGCGACACGCTGCTGCGTCACAAGACCAGCCGCCGACAACCCTATACGCGCGCCCGCGCCGAATATCTCGCCAGCCGCGCCGACGAGGTGCTGCTCGCCAATGAGCGCGGCGAAATCTGCGAGGGCACGATCACCAACGTCTTTGCCGATTTCGGCGACGGCGTGCTGGCCACGCCGCGGCTCGATTGCGGCCTGCTGCCTGGCGTCCTGCGCGGCGAACTGCTGGATCAAGGCCGCGCCGGTGAAGCGGTCTACACGTGGAGCGAACTGAAATCGGCCAAGGCGCTGTTCGTCGGCAACTCGCTGCGCGGATTGATCCCGGCGCGGCTGGGCTGAAGCATCGGGAGACAACAATGTTCGTGGTTTCGCTGAACTACAAGGTGCCGCTGACCGAGATCGACCGCTTGCAGCAAGCGCATGTCGAGTGGCTGAAGGCCTGCTATGCGCAAGGTATCTTTGTCGCCTCCGGGCCAAAGCGGCCAAGGACCGGCGGCATCATCATCGCGCGCGGTCCACGCGAGGTGCTCGATGCCAGACTGGCGGACGATCCCTTCGCCAAGGCAGGTGCCGCCGATTACGAAATCACCGAATTCACGGCGAGAATGGCCGCCGCCGCACTGGAAGCCTACAAAGAGGCATGAGTTTCCGCCCGCCGACCCACACACCCTATGACGGCTCGTCGAAACTGTTCACCATCGGGCTGAAGCCGCTCAATCTCGATAGCTGGATCGAGGTCGACGAATATCTGCTGCCCTACCTTGCCGAGAAACGCCGGCTTTACGCGGAAATTCCCGACAAGGTCTTTGTCGAGGAGCAAGCAACGCGCGACGCCCAGCGCGAAGTGCTCGATCTGCTCGGTGCGCATCTGGCGGCGAACTTTCCGGAGACCCACAGGCGTACCGACAATGCGATCGAGGTGATCGACGGCACCGACAATCTCGAGGGCTCGGGCACCCCAGCTTCTTTCAGCGATGCGCCGCTTATCGCCGCCTCGCTGCTCGTCCAGGAGGATTTGATCCTGATGCGCCGCGACGACAGCGGCTGGCGTCTGGCCGCCGGCTCGCTCTGCTTCCCCTCGTCATGGTCGCTGATCGAAAAATTCGGCAAGCCGCTGCAGCAGATCCACGCACCGGTACCGGGTTTCGGTCCAGGCACACGCCCGGCCGAGCTCATCAACCGCATGTTCGACGGACTCCAGGGCCAAGCCGTCGAGCGCTACAACTGGTCGATCCAGGCGGGCGACGCACTCTACCACCCGCTCTCCAACCTCGAACGCATCGACCGCGCCAGCAGTCGCCCGTCGAGATTCCCGGATGGCGACATCGACGCCCATGCCTTTATCCGCGTCGAGCGGCAAACGCTGAGAAAGCTCCCCGTTTCGGGCGACGTACTCTTCACCATCCGCATCCATCTCGACCCGCTCGCCGTGCTGGAACGCCACCCCGACCGCGCGGCGCTCGCGGCGTCCTTGGCCGAACAACTTCTGGCGCTGGACGAGGCACAGCTCGACTACAAGGGGATGACCGCCGACCGTAACCGGCTGGTCGCGTGGCTCAGGGCGCTGGCGCTGTCCTAGAGCAGTTCATCGTCTCACGGAAACGCCGAACCGCTCTATCTCTTTGTTTCTGCGCAATCCCGGACGGAAAACCGTTTCACACCTTTCCTGGAATTGCCCTAAATCGCAGCCAGGCCCAGCAGCAGGATCGCGGACATCGCGGTAAAGACGGTGACGTTGACATCCCACCGCCAGCCCGCCGGTCCAAACGGCGGCCGGAACGGCGGATAGCCGTTCTCGTCATACAGCACGCCGCCATAGATCGGCCGCGAGAGCATGGCCGCGAAGAATGCTCCATACATAGCCGCGGCCAATCCCCCGGCGAGATAGAGCCGCTCGGCTTCGAGTTGTCCCTTGATCCAGATAAGTCCGAGCGCAATCAGCGCCACACCGGTGTAGCTCAGCACCTGCCAGACGACATGAAACCGGGCGTGTGGGGTCCACAACGGATTGGTGGCATGTGTGGCGTTGAAGATCCTTGGTCACAGCGCCGATATTGGTCTCATAATTTCGGTCCAGAGACGGCGTCTGCCCTTCGTCATTCTCGAAAGCGACGCGGGTCCCGACATCAATTCGATAAAGATCGACGGCTGGAGCGGCGCGGTAGCTGCCGTCCGGCATTTGACCGGGCTGGGGCACCGGCATTTTGCCATCCTTTCGGCGCGACCGATTGTCCACATGCCCGGACAGGCAACGCGCCCGCTTCTGGCCGGCTTCCCGCTCGACGATGAAAGGCTCGACGGTTTCAAACAGGGTTTGGCGGAGGCGAATTTGTCGATCGACGATGTCCCGATCCTCGAGACGATTCCAGGCGAGCCATCTGCCGGAGCAGTGGTGTTCGACAGGGCGCCTGAAGCAACCGCGATCCTGACCATGTCGGATTGGCAGGCGATCACAATACTGGACGAGGCGGTTCGCCGCGGCATCGGCGTGCCGGGCCACGTATCGGTCGTTGGCTTCGATGGCACTGCTGAATCCGCACGCACCACGCCTCCGATGACCACTGTGGCGCAAGACGTGATCGGAAAAGGCAGGCTTGCCGCCCGAATGGTTATTGACAATGAAGCCCCCCGCCAGGTCGTTCTGCCGGTAGAACTGGTGGTTCGAGCCTCCACAGCCGGGCCGAGGGCAAAAATCCGCTGAAACGCGCGGATGCGCCATCCGCATCGGGGCGGCGCTGGCAGCGTCTTTTCGCTGAGCAGCGTCTGGCACTGAACGGGGCACACCTTGACTATAAGGGCCTGACAGCCGACCGTGACTGTCGGCGGAAGACAACTGTAACTTGTGGCTTGGGGGCACAATGATCCAGCATCTTGGCAGGCCGGTCACGTTCATGGCCGCGATCCTGGTACTGTCGATAGCAGCTGAGGCGGAGCCGAGGCCTGCGCCGACGATCTGCTGGAACTGCCGGTCTCCGAGGCACATGACCTCTTCAAGCCTGCATTCGCAAGACTGGTCGAGCCGTACCCGGGATGGCGCGGCGTGAGGCCGGCCGTCCGCTTTTCGCTTTATTGTGACATTGATCTATGGTTTGTCGCGCCGCGGCCAAGCCGCTGTTCCGAAGCGTTTTTTGAGGGAGTAATCGATAAATGGCGAATGAAAACTGGCCCGTTTACGGTGAGATCACCGGCCCTGTCGTGATGATCGGCTTCGGCTCGATCGGACGGGGAACGCTGCCGCTGATCGAGCGCCATTTCAAATTCGACAAGTCGCGCATGACGGTCATCGACCCGCGCGACACCGACCGCAAATTGCTCGACGAGCGCGGCATCACCTTCATGCAGGATGCGGTGACCAAAAAGAACTACAAGAAGCTGCTGACACCGCTTTTGACCAATGGCGGCGGCCAGGGCTTTTGCGTCAACCTGTCGGTCGACACTTCCTCGCTTGAGCTGATGAAGCTCTGCCGCAAGCTTGGCGTCCTCTATATCGACACGGTGGTCGAACCCTGGCTCGGCTTTTATTTCGACGAGAAGGCCGACAACGCCTCACGCACCAACTATGCGCTGCGCGAGACCGTACGTACTGAAATCGCGAAGAACCCGGGCGGCACCACTGCGATCTCGTGCTGCGGCGCCAATCCCGGCATGGTCTCGTGGTTCGTCAAGCAGGCACTGGTCAACCTCGCCACAGATCTTGGCCTCGACTTCTCGGAACCCGCGCAGCACGATCGCGAAGGCTGGGCCAGGCTGATGAAGAAGGCCGGCGTCAAGGGCATCCATATCGCCGAGCGCGACACCCAGCGCACCAAGAAGCCCAAGCCGATGAACGTGTTCTGGAACACCTGGTCGGTCGAAGGCTTCATTTCGGAAGGGCTGCAGCCGGCCGAGCTCGGCTGGGGCACGCATGAGGCGTGGATGCCGAAGAACGCCAAAAGCCACAAGAACGGTTCGAAGGCCGCGATCTATCTGGAGCAGCCCGGCGCCAATACACGCGTGCGCACATGGTGTCCGACGCCCGGCCCGCAATACGGTTTCCTGGTGACACACAACGAAGCGATCTCGATCGCCGATTTTTTCACCTTGCGCGGCAAGAAGGGCAAGGTGCAATACCGGCCGACCTGCCATTACGCCTATCATCCCTGCAACGACGCAGTGCTGTCGCTGCACGAGATGTTCGGTGTCGCCGGCAAGGCTCAGCCCGTGCATCACGTGCTCGACGAAAATGAACTGGTCGATGGCGTCGACGAACTCGGCGTGCTGCTCTACGGCCACGCCAAGAACGCCTACTGGTACGGCTCGCAGCTGTCGCTGGCCGAGGCGCGCAAGCTGGCGCCCTATCAGAATGCTACGGGCATGCAGGTCACGTCGGCGGTGCTGGCCGGCATGGTCTGGGCGCTGGAAAATCCCGAGGCCGGCATCGTCGAGGCCGACGAGATGGATTACAAGCGCTGCCTCGACGTGCAGGGCCCCTATCTCGGGCCGGTCAGGAGCTATTATACCGACTGGACACCGCTCGACAATCGGCCTGGTCTGTTTCCCGAGGATCTCGATACCAAAGACCCGTGGCAATTCCGCAACATCCTCGTTCGATAGCAGCGTTGCCTCGACACTCGGCCAGCTTGCAATCGCCCGGAAATCGGGCGATTGAAGAGGGGCGGCCTAGAGCCACGTGCGTCCATTTGCACGCACAAAGTACGCTCTAGCACTTTGAATGTGCGCATCGTGCTTTCCGAAAATCGGATCGATTTTCGGGCCGATGCGAGAGGAGAGGATCTTGAAGATGACGATTGCGCAAAGACTGCTTTCGGCTGGCATTGCCGCGGCCGCTACGGTCGCGTTGGCGGCCTGCACGACAACCGGCCCAGGCGAGCCGCCGGTGATCACGGCCAAGGGGGTTGAAGGCTCCTGGATCGACGCGCAGGGCACGGGCTTGTCCACCTTCAAGGGCGGCAGCTTCGCGACCGTCGCAACCGACACCGGCCAGAAGCTTGCCGATGGCAGCTACACCATGACCGGCGGCACCTCGGTCGAGATTCATGGCACTTCGCTGATCCGCCAGACGCCGATCAGCTTCAACTGCCTGATGGTCTCCACCAGCCAGCTCAATTGCACCAGCGCGAGCGGGCAGAATTTTGTGCTGACCAGGCGCACCTGAAATCCGATTCCAAATTTACTTTGCACAAGGGCGGCGGTTTCAAGCCGCCGTCTTCTTGCGCCGGCAAAGCTGATGCCGATTTCCGCTTGCATCGACTGAAACGCGATGTGAACATAGCCCAAGAGGGCTGTTACATCCCAGTCAAACAAGAGCGTTAAACGCCTCTGCGCATGACCCCGAAAATCGGAGTCGATTTTCGGAAAGGATCATGCGCAAAATAAAAATTGGTACAGCGTCCTTTGCGCGTCCCAAATGACGCGCGGCGCTGTACTCAAGTTATCCGGGAGACGAGAATGAAGAAGATTGCTGCCATCGCCGCGCTGTCGGCATCGGCGCTTGGCCTGTCGGCAGGGGTATCCTTTGCCGACTACACGCTCAACATCCTGCACATTAACGACTGGCATAGCCGCATCGAGAGCAACAACAAGTACGAATCGACCTGCTCGGCCGAGGAGGAGACCAAGGGCGAATGCGTCGGCGGCGCCGGCCGCCTGGTCACCGCGATCGCGCAGGAGCGCAAGAAGCTGGAAGGCCAGAACGTGCTGCTGCTCAGCGCCGGCGACAATTTACAGGGCTCGCTCTTCTACACGACCTACAAAGGCAAGACCGAAGGCGAATTCCTCAACCAGATGAAATTCGATGCCGAGGCTCTCGGCAACCATGAGTTCGACGATGGCGAGTCGGCGCTGGCGCCGTTTCTCGACATGATCGAGTTTCCGGTGCTCGGCGCCAATGTGAAGGCCAATGCGCAATCCAAGCTCGGCGACCGCGTCAAGCCGTCGATCGTGGTCGAGGTCGGCGGCCAGAAGATCGGGATCGTCGGCGCGGTCACCAACGACACGCCGGAGCTTGCCACCCCTGGCCCGAATATTGCCATCGAAGACGACGTCAAGTCGATCACCGCTGAGGTCGAGAAACTGAAGCGAGAGGGCGTCAACAAGATCATCGCGGTCACCCATATCGGCTACAAGCGCGAGCGCGACGTGATCGCCAAGATCCCGGGCGTCGACGTGGTGGTCGGCGGCCACAGCCATTCGCTGCTGTCCAACACCGACCCCAAGGCGGAAGGCCCATATCCGACGATGGTCGACAATCCGGACGGTTACAAAGTGCCGGTCGTGCAGGCGGCGTCCTATTCGAAATATCTCGGCGAATTCAAGGTCGTGTTCGACGACAACGGCGTCGTCAAGGAGGCAAGCGGCGATCCCATCCATCTCGACAAATCGATCACGCCCGACCCCGCCGTGCTTGCCCGCATCAAGGAACTCGGCGCGCCGATCGAGGCCTTGAAGAACAAGGAAGTCGCCGAGACCACCAAGGCGATCGACGGCAGTCGCGAAAACTGCCGCGCCCGCGAATGCGAGATGGGCAATCTGGTCTCCGACGCCGTCCTCGATCGGGTCAAGGGCCAAGGTGTCGAGATCGTCATCTCGAATGGCGGCGGCTTGCGCGCCTCCATCGACCAGGGCACCGTCACCATGGGCGAGGTTCTCACCGTCCTGCCGTTTCAGAATACTCTGGCGACCTTCCAGATCTCCGGCAAGGATTTGGTTGCCGGCCTCGAAAGCGGCCTCAGCCAGGTCGAGGACGGCGCCGGGCGCTTCCCGCAAGTTGCCGGCCTGAAATATGCGTTCGACAAATCGGCGCCGCCTAACGGACGCGTCAAATCGGTCGAGGTCATGGAAGGCGGCGCCTGGACGCCGATTAAGCCGGACAAGGATTACCTGGTCGCCACCAACAACTATGTCCGCCAGGGCGGCGACGGCTACAAGGTGTTCGCCGAGAAGGCCAAGAACGCCTATGATTACGGCCCGGGGCTGGAACAGGTCGTCGCCGACTACCTAGGCGCGCACCGGCCCTATACGCCGAAGCTCGACGGCCGCATCACCGAGATCGCCGCGACCGTGGCCCCGGCCGCAGAACCTGCCAACCCTGCCGAACCGCCAAAACCTGCTGAGGCTGCGCCGGCAAAGCCCGTTGAGCCGGCAATGCCCGAAATGCCGGCCGGCTCCGGCGACATTTCCAAGACGCCGCCGGCCGTCCCGGCTGAAACAGCGCCGGCACCCGCACCCGCCGAGCCGGCCCAGCCGGCGGCACCTGCGGCTCCGGCCACACCGGCTCCGGCGACCCCTGCTCCGGCTGAGCCGGCACCGGCCCAAAGCAGCCATGTAATCGTCGCCGGCGATACCTATTGGGATCTCGCGGTGAAGGCTTATGGCGACGGCACCAAATGGAAAATAATCTCCGATGCCAACAGAGCCTACGAGCCACGCCGCCTTCCGGTCGGCGCAACCTTGACGATCCCGGCGGCCTCGAAGTAATCCGGCCGCAGGAACGCAATGCACCCGCCCGGCAGACCGGGCGGGTGTTGCATTTCTGGGATAAGGTGCGGCCAGACGCAGCATTTGAAAACCAGCGCGGCATCGCTACTTTCGCCGCGGCACCGTTGGTTCGCGGTGTTGGAGAACCTCATGGCGCTTGCCAACCCTGCTGAAATCAAAGCCGAGAAGACTGCCGCCTCGCCGTCGGCAGGGCGCCCTCTGGTCAGGACCGGCAAGGTCGGTGTCATGCTGATCAATCTCGGCACCCCGGACGGCACCGGCTTCAAGCCGATGTGGCGCTACCTCCGGGAGTTCCTGTCCGATCCGCGCGTCATCGAGCTCAACAAGGCGATCTGGTATCCGATCCTCTACGGCGTGGTCCTCACCACCCGGCCGAAGAAATCAGGGGCCAACTATGCCAGGATATGGAACCGGGAGCGCAACGAGTCGCCGCTGCGAACCTACACCCGCGCCCAGGCCGAGAAGCTCGGGCTCGCGCTCGGCGAGCTACCCAACGTCGTCGTCGACTGGGCGATGCGCTACGGCAACCCTTCGACCGAGAGCGTGGCCGAGAGACTGGTCGAGCAAGGCTGCGACCGCATCCTGTCTTTCCCGCTCTATCCGCAATATTCGGCGACGACGACTGCGACTGCCAACGACCAGCTGTTTCGCGCGCTGATGAAGATGCGCCGCGCCCCGGCCATTCGCAGCGTGCCACCCTATTACAACGAGCCGGCCTATATCGAGGCGCTCACCCGTTCGATCGAAAAGCATCTGGCGAGCCTCGACTTCGAACCGGAAATTGTCATCGCTTCCTATCACGGCATTCCGAAACCCTATTCCGACAAGGGCGACCCCTACCACGCCCATTGCCTCGAGACGACCCGACTGCTGCGCGAAAAGCTCGGCTGGGATGAAAACAAGCTGATTACCACCTTCCAGTCGCGCTTCGGCGCGCAGGAGTGGCTGCAGCCCTACACCGACAAGACGGTCGAAAGACTAGGGCGCGAAGGCGTGAAATCGGTCGCCATCGTCAATCCAGGATTTTCCGTCGACTGCATCGAGACGCTGGACGAGATCGGCAGGGAAGCGTCCGAGACCTTCCATCATGCCGGCGGCGAAAAGTTCGCACACATCCCTTGCCTCAACGACAGTGCCGAGGGCATGGCGGTGATCGAGGCGATGGTGCGGCGCGAGCTGTCCGGCTGGGCCTGAACAGATCACCCGTCTATGCACCCGCAATCCGTGATCACCTGATTGTAACATTGCTGAAACACACTTAAGTGTTTGATGGGAATCGGTCGCGTGGAATATCCAACATGGCCGGCCTTTGAGGGGAGAGCCAAATGGGTTTCAGTGGTTTTGATATCGCGCTTCTTGTTCTTGTCGCCCTTGTCGTGCTGGTGCTTATCAAGGGCTTCCGAACAATTCCGCAAGGCTATAATTATACCGTCGAACGTTTTGGCCGTTACACCAAGACATTGAACCCAGGCCTCAACCTGATCGTGCCTTTCGTCGACCGTGTCGGCGCCAAGATGAACATGATGGAGCAGGTGCTCGACGTTCCGACGCAGGAGATCATCACCCGCGACAATGCCACCGTTGCCGTCGATGGCATCGCCTTCTATCAGGTGCTCAACGCGGCGCAGGCCGCCTACCAGGTCTCCGGCCTGCAGAATGCGATTCTCAATCTCACGATGACCAACATCCGCACCGTGATGGGCTCGATGGACCTCGACGAACTTTTGTCGAACCGCGACGCCATCAACGAGCGCCTGCTGCGCGTCGTTGACGAGGCGGCGCATCCCTGGGGCATCAAGATCACTCGTGTCGAGATCAAGGACATCAACCCGCCGGCCAATCTCGTCGAATCGATGGGCCGACAGATGATGGCCGAGCGCAATAAGCGCGCGCAGATCCTCGCCGCCGAAGGCCTCAAGCAATCGCAGATCCTGGAGGCCGAAGGCCGCAAGGAAGCCGCCTTCCGCGATGCCGAGGCGCGCGAGCGCTCGGCCGAGGCTGAAGCACGCGCCACGCAGGTGGTGTCGGAGGCGATTTCCAAAGGCGACGTGCAGGCGCTCAACTACTTCGTCGCGCTGAAATACACCGAAGCGCTGACCAAGATCGGCTCAGCGACAAATAGCAAGCTCGTGCTGATGCCGATGGAGGCCTCATCGCTGATCGGCACGCTCGGCGGTATTGGCGAAATCGCCAAGGAAGTTTTCCGAAGCGAAGGCACCGCCGGTGCCGCACGACAGGCTGCCCGCCCGCCGGTCGTTCGTCCGAGCGAAACCTGAGGCCACAGCCATGCTCGACCGCATTGTTTCCGAACTCGGCCCGTGGAGCTGGATGGTCCTCGGCTTCGTCCTGCTGGTAATGGAGGTCATCGCGCCGGGCATTTTCATGCTGTGGATCGGCATTGCCGCGCTGCTGATCGGCGTCGTCTCACTGCTCATCTGGGATGCCGGTTTCTGGACCTGGCAAGTCCAGGTCCTCGCCTTCCTCGCGCTGTCGCTGGTCTCGGCCTATGTCGGCAAGCGGCTGGTGGGCGGGCGCCATGATGAAACCGACCAGCCCCTGCTCAACCGTCGCGGCGCACAGATGGTCGGCCGGACGGCGACCCTTGCCGAGCCGATCAAGGACGGGCGCGGCCGCGTAAAGCTGGGCGACACGTTGTGGCGCGTCTCCGGCCCTGACCTGCCGGCCGGCACGCAAGTGCGCGTGACGGGCGCCGCTGATACCGACCTGGAACTGACGGTCGAGGCGGTCTAGAAGCCCGCTAGGCAGCACCGATGCGCAGCAGGTCGTGCAGATGGACGAGCCCGATCGGCCGCCTGCCTTCGACCACCATCAGGCTGGTGATAGCCGAGTCGTTGATCGTCTGCAGCGCCGTCGCAACAAGCGTGTCGGGCGCGGCCATTTTCGGCTCTCTGGTCATCACCTGATCGACGCTCATTGCCAGGAGATCGCTGCCGATATGGCGCCTGATGTCGCCATCGGTGATGATGCCGATCAGCTTGCCGTCCGCGGCAGTCACGGCCACGCAGCCAAACCCCTTGCGCGACAATTCGAGGATTGCCTCGCGCATGCCGGTACCTGACGACACCAGCGGCAGCCTGTCGCCGACATGCATGATCTCGCGGATCTGCGTCAGGTTGGCTCCGAGCTGGCCGCCGGGATGGAACGTGCGGAAATGGTCCGGGGTGAAGCCGCGTGCCTCGAGCAGCGCTATGGCCAGCGCATCGCCCATCACCATTTGCAATAGTGTCGAGGTCGTCGGCGCAAGCCCGTGCGGGCAGGCTTCCGGTGCTCGCGGCAGCAGAAGCACAACGTCGGCCGCGCGCGCCAGAGCCGATTTTTCACCCGCGGTGACCGCGACCAGCGGGATCGAGAAGCGCCTCGAATAGGCGATGATGCCCTTGAGCTCAAGGCTTTCGCCCGACCACGAAAGCGCGATTATGGCGTCGTTTCTGGCGATCATCCCAAGGTCGCCGTGATTGGCTTCGGCAGGGTGGACGAAGAAGGCCGGCGTGCCGGTCGAGGCAAGCGTTGCGGCGATCTTCGAGCCGATATGGCCGCTTTTGCCGACCCCGGTGACGATGACGCGGCCATCGATCTGCGACACCATGCCGACGGCTCGTGCGAACGGCTCGGCCAGCCCGTTTTCGAGAGCGTCTGCCAGTGCCGCGACGCCGGCCTGCTCCGTCGCCACGGTTCTCAGCGCCGAGGCAATCGCGGCCTGCCCGTCATGCCGCTTCCTGTCTGGGGATTTCACGTCCATGGACGATGCGATTAGCGCTTCGGCGCGCGCGTGTCCAACGGAATTGCCGTCCCGAACCTCCTGACGGGCCATGCCTCAACGCTCCGTTAACCATCCCCATTTACGGTTTCGTAAGTATGGCGCGCGTGCGCCGCGCAAGCAGTGGTGCCGATGTCCGGGTTTCAGCCTCAAAACAAAATGGGACGAAAGGGCAAGGCGGTCTGCGCTTTGCTGCTGGCAACCAGTGTCTTTGCGTTGTCGCGGCCGGCACTGCTTTGCGCCCAGGAAACCGAGCTGCGCGGCGAGGTTTCGGAATCGACGATCCTGGACGACCAGCAGTACAAGATCAGGCAATCGAGCATAGCCGGAACCCAAGCCGCGCAGGCTGCTGCAACCGCCAACGACAATACGCCGCTGCCTACCTACCGCCCGGCCAGCCAAGGGGCGTTGCCTGACGACGGCACGGGCGAGGCGGCCACAACCGGCGGCACTTTCGATCAACCAGCGGCCAGCGGCGACCCATTTCCCGACAACCCTGCTCCGCCCCCCCGACGGCGGCCAAGCGCGACGCAACACGCCGCCAATGCGGCCAACGCCGAAGACGAGACCGCTGACAGCCAGAAGCGCAAGAGAACCGCGACTACAGCCGCGGCGGCGACCGATGACACCGATACCGCCGCCATAGACGAGCAGGATACGGTCAACCGCCGTGCCGTCACCATCGATTCCGCCGAGAGGCTCAAGCTCGACCCCGGCGCCGAGCGCACCGAAGCCATCGAAGGCCAGGACAAGAAGAACGAGGACGACCCGTTCGCCGCCACCGGCATCAAGCTCGGCTCCTTCGTGATCCGGCCGACGCTCGAGCAAGGCCTGACGTCTTCGACAAACGCCGATTCGAGCAGCCTCGGCAAGCCGGCCTTGCTGTCGGAAACGACGCTGCGCTTCAACGCCGTCTCCGACTGGCGGGAGAATTCGGCGACGGTTGAGGGCTATGGCATCTTCCGCGAAACCTTGTCCGGCTATGACATTCACGAGGCGCAAGGCCGCGTCGACGGCACACTCAACATCGATCTCGACAATGATCTGCGCGCCATCGCCAAGCTGGGCTATGAGGCCTTGCCCGAATCGGCCTCGGCGCCGGACGCGGTCGTCGGCGCCGTTGGCCAGCCGGTGCGCCAGACCGTGAACGGCAGTCTCGCCGTCGAGAAGGATGCCGGCAAGATGCGCTTCGCGCTGACCGGCGCGGTCGAGCACGACATCTTTGGCGACGCCAAGCTTTCGTCGGGCGGATCGCTGTCGCAGAAGGGCCGCGACTCGACGCTCTACTCGGCCATTTTGCGTACCGGTTACGAGATCTCGCCTGCCATCACCCCGTTCACCGAAATCGAGATCGGCCGGCGCGCTTATGATTTGCGTGTCGATCCAAACGGCTTCCAGCGCTCCTCGACCAGGCTTGGCGCACGGGCCGGCGTCGAGCTCGATCTCCGCGAGAAGCTTACCGGCGAGTTCTCGGTCGGCTGGCTGCGCGAAGCTATCGACGACGATGCCCTGCCGGCTATTTCGGGCGCGACGGTCAATGCCGATCTCAAATGGTCGCCGGAACGCGGCACCACGATCGGGCTCACCGCACAGACGACCGCCGAGAACACGACGAATGCGGGCGAAAGCGGCGACATGCTCTATTCCGGCAGCCTCACCGGCGAGCGGCAGATCCGCGCCAACCTGACCGGAAATGCCGCTCTCGGCCTTGAATGGCGCGACTATACCGGCTCCGACGATCATGATTTGACGCTGAGCGCCGAGGTTGGGCTGACGTGGTGGCTGAACCGCTACACCGGGCTCACCACCCGCGCCAGGACTGAAAAACTGACCAGCAACCTGGTTGGGCGCGACTACACGGCCAACAGTATCTTCGTCGGCTTGAAGTTGCAGCGCTAAATGCATGTCGCGCAAAAGTGTGCAGCGGTTTTGCGATAACGACTTGCGTAAAACAAGAACCTAAAGCGCGTCGCATGAGGCCGGTCGAACGCGGCGCGCTTTAGCCGATCAGCGCGGCAACCGGTGTTGAAACTACAAGGCTACGCCGCGGCGTTCTGACGGCGCGAGTTCGTCGAGAAGCGTGCGAATGACACCGGCCATGCTGGCATTCATGTCTCTGCGCCACAGTGCGAAGGCAACGTTGGCCTCGACGAAGCCTTCGGGCGAGCCGCAGTCGAACGTTCGCCCGCGGTAGT
This sequence comes from Mesorhizobium sp. M0106, assembly GCF_040322715.1. Taxonomy (NCBI): domain Bacteria; kingdom Pseudomonadati; phylum Pseudomonadota; class Alphaproteobacteria; order Hyphomicrobiales; family Phyllobacteriaceae; genus Mesorhizobium; species Mesorhizobium sp. M0106. Next base: position 137,035 of record NZ_JAMYUA010000001.1, read on the forward strand.
GGTAGCCGTAGAAGGGCTGTTGCTTCTGCAGCTTCAGCATTGCATCGGTGAGCTGGATCTCGTTGCCGGCGCCTTTTTCCTGACCTTCGAGTATCTTGAATATCTCCGGCTGCAGGATATAGCGCCCGTTGATGTAGAGGTTCGACGGCGCCGTGCCGGTCTTCGGCTTTTCCACCATGCCGGAGATGCGGAAACCGTGATGCGCGGCCTCGCCGCGGCCGACAATGCCGTATTTGTGCGCCTCGGCCGGATCGCATTCCTGCACGGCGACGATGTTGTTGCCGGTCTCGGCGTAAAGCTCGACCATGTCCTTCATGCAGCTTTTTTCCGACTGCATGATCATGTCGGGCAACAGCAGCGCAAAGGGCTCGTCGCCGACGAGCTCGCGCGCGCACCAGACGGCGTGACCAAGGCCGAGCGGTACCTGCTGGCGGGTGAAGCTGGTCTGCCCCGGCGCCGGCTGCAGCCGCTGCAGGCGGGCGAGCTGGTCGTCCTTGCCGCGCTGCGCAAGCGTGTCGTAGAGCTCGAATTGGACATCGAAGTGATCCTCGATGACCGCCTTGTTGCGGCCGGTCACAAAGATGAAATGCTCGATCCCGGCTTCGCGCGCCTCATCGACCACATACTGGATGACCGGCCTGTCGACGACCGTCAGCATTTCCTTGGGAATGGCCTTGGTGGCGGGGAGAAAGCGCGTGCCGAGACCGGCAACCGGGAACACTGCCTTGCGAACTCTCTTCATGTGCCAATTATCCATTTGCATGCCTGTTCGGCAATCCCGATTCGAGACATTTTCATGCCGAAATCGAGGATTACTGAACGGCGGGTCAGAAATCTCAGCTGGTAAAGCATTGACGCATCTTTTCACCCCGGACGGCACCTATGGTAAACCAAATGCTAACCGGGTTCGGCGATGAATAGTCTTCCTGAGATGAAGAAGGAGGAAAAGATGTCCGTTCGCAACGCCGCAAGGCGCTTCACCAGCGTCCTGACGGCCGCCAGCCTCTCGCTTGCCTTGCTCATGCCCAGCGGGTCGGCTTTTGCCGATGCCGGCTTCCGCCAATGGGTCGCCAGCTTCCGTGCTACCGCCGTGGCGAGCGGCGTTTCCGGCTCCGTCTACGACCAGGCATTCAAGGGCATCAACGATGCTGACCCGGTGGTGCTGGAAAAGGCCCGTACTCAACCCGAATTCACCGCACCCGCTTGGGATTATTTCGACAACCGCGTCCATGACCAGTCGGTCGCCGTCGGCCAGCAGATGGCAAGGAAATGGAAGCCTTGGCTGGACAGGATCGAGGCAAGATACGGCGTCGACCGCTACATCCTGCTGGCCATCTGGTCTATGGAATCTAACTACGGCGAAACCCTCAAGCGCGATAATATCATGCGCAATGTGGTGCGCTCGCTGGCGACGCTTGGTTATGCCGACCCGAAGCGAGCGAAATTTGCCCGCACCCAACTGATCGCGGCGCTGAAGATCCTGCAGACCGGCGACATCGACGAAAGCCATCTCAGCGGCTCATGGGCCGGCGCGATGGGCCATACCCAGTTCATCCCCACCAGCTACCAGTCCTATGCGGTCGATATGGACGGCAACGGCAAGCGCGACATCTGGAATTCGATTCCCGACGCTCTGGCGACAGCCGCCAATTTGCTGAGGAAGAACGGCTGGCAGGCAGGCAAGACCTGGGGTTATGAGGTCAGCCTTCCGGACGGCAAGAAGCTGCCCGGAGGCTCGAAGTCGCTGTCGCAATGGCAGGCGCTGGGCGTCACCCGTGCCAACGGCAAGCCGTTCAAGAACGGTGCGGACACGGCGACTTTGAAGCTGCCCGGCGGCCGCGGCGGGCCAGCCTTCCTGATGATCAAGAATTTCTCCGTCATCAAGCGTTACAACAATGCCGACAAATATGCGCTCGCCGTGGGCCTTCTTGCCGACGAAATCGCCGGCTATGGCGGGCTTGTGCAGGACTGGAAGCGACCGTTTACCAAGCTCTCCTTCGAGGAAAGGCAGGAGCTTCAGAAGCGACTTTCCGAGCACGGCTATTACGACGGCAAGTTCGACGGCAAGATCGGTGACGGATCGAAAACCGCCATCATGGCCTTCCAGGCAAAGGCTGGCTTGACCCAGGACGGGTATCCGAGCAAGGAAGTGCTCAAATGGCTCAGGCAGAACTAGAGCCGGTTGCGGGATGGAGAGGGTGATTGGTTTCGGCTGCGCGCATCCGGTTAATCGTTCGTCGCGTGCCGATCGTGGTTCTGGCGATCGCCGTTCTGGCAGTCGGCGCAGCCAGTGCCTTTCATACCTCGGCCATGGCGCAGGAGCCGGAAAGTCGTGGCTGGTCGCTGCGCGACCTGTTGTTTCCGCGCAGAAGCGAGCGGTTTGAGCAGCCGCCGCCCGAATTCCAGAGAGAATTCCAGAGAACAAAGCCCAGGCCCAAGCTGAGAAAGCCCCGGTCAGTTCGCCGGCCGCCGCCGGCCGAGCCGACAACCCCGGTGGCCGAGAAGGCGCCGGATGCACGCGTCGTTCTGGTGGTCGGCGATTTCATGGCGTCTGGGCTGGCTGAGGGGCTCGACGCCGCCTTTGCCGAGAACACTGGCGTCAGGATCGTCATCCGTGCCAACGGATCGTCCGGCTTCGTGCGTGACGATGTCTACAACTGGCCAGGCCAGGTCAAGTCGCTGATCGCCGCCGAAAAACCGGCAGCCGTTGTCGTCATGCTCGGATCCAACGACCGGCAGCAGATGCGCGTCGGCGATGTGCGCGAGCAGCCGCGATCCGAAAACTGGACCAAGGAATACGAGCGCCGGACCGAAGCGTTCGGCAAGGCCATCGCAGCAACCAAGGTGCCGTATCTGTGGGTTGGCATGCCGGCCTTCCGGGTCTCGAAAATGACCTCCGACATGCTGGCCTTCAACGACATCTTCCGCTCGTCCGCCGAAAGCCACGGCGGCGAATTCGTCGACGTCTGGGACGGGTTCGTCGACGAGAACGGCGCCTTCATCACCAGCGGACCGGACATCAACGGCCAATCGGTGCGCCTGCGCTCCGACGACGGCATCAACATGTCGAAGGCCGGCAAGCGCAAGCTCGCCTTCTATACCGAAAAGCCGCTGATGAAGATCCTTGGGCTGGCCGCGCCGGGAAGCGTGGTGACAGCGTCTGCCCCGGCCGGCGCTCCCGTCGAGGCGCCGTCACCTGCTGCCGCACCGATAGCTGTCGATCGCACCGCGCCGATGCTGCTCAGCGATCCGGCGCTGGACGGCGGCTCGGAACTTCTCGGCGCCGCCCCGCCGGCAAAAGCTGACAAGAATTTGCCGGGCGAAAGGCTGATCGTCGAGGGCAAGGCGCCCGACGCCTCACCGGGCCGCGCCGATGACTTCTCCTGGCCGCCCAAGACACAACCTGCGACGGCGGCCGCATCCGATACGACGACGGCGATCCGCCAGTAAACAGAACCTCTTCGGAACTGGCTCAGCGCGGCAGCACGCTCGATCCCATCAGCGCCTCGTCGATGGCGCGCGCCGCCTGGCGGCCCTCGCGGATCGCCCAGACGACCAGCGACTGGCCGCGCCGCACGTCGCCCGCCGCATAGAGCCTTTCGACGCTGGTCCTGTAGTCCCGGTCATTGGCCTCGACATTCTTCGAACGGCGGCTGTCGGTGACGATCTTCATCTGCCCGTCGAGTTCCGAGACCGGCCCGCGAGCGGCTGGCCCGGCAAAGCCGATGGCGATGAACGCGAGATCGGCGCGGATGACGAATTCGGTGCCGGCGATTGGCTTGCGCTTTTCGTCGACCTCGCAGCATTTGACCCCGGTCAGCTGGCCGTCCTCGCCGATGAATTCAAGCGTCGCCACCTGGAATTCGCGCTCGGCGCCTTCGGCCTGCGACGATGACGTGCGCATCTTGGTCGCCCAGTAGGGCCAGACCGACAGCTTGTCTTCCTTTTCCGGCGGCTGCGGCCGGATGTCGAGCTGGGTGACGCGCACCGCGCCCTGGCGGAAGGCGGTGCCGACGCAGTCTGAGGCAGTGTCGCCGCCGCCGACGACGACGACATGCTGGCCGCCGGCGACGATCGGGCGCGACGGCCATGCGACCGACTGGATCGGCTCGCCGCCGATACGCTTGTTCTGCTGCACCAGATAGGGCATGGCGTCGTGCACGCCGTCGAGATCGTCGCCCGGGATGTTGGCCGGGCGCGGCGTTTCGGAACCGCCGCAATAGAGCACGGCATCATATTCGGCGAGCAGTTCGGCGACCGGCTTGTCGACGCCGACATTGACGCCGCAATGGAAGCTGACACCTTCGCCCTGCATCTGCTCGATGCGCCGGTCGATATAATGCTTCTCGATCTTGAAATCGGGGATGCCGTAGCGCATCAGCCCGCCCGGCCGGCTCTCGCGCTCATAGACGTGAACGTCATGGCCTGCGCGGCCGAGTTGCTGGGCAGCCGCCATGCCTGCCGGCCCCGAGCCGATGATCGCGACGCGCTTGCCGGTCTTCCGTTCCGGCGGATAGGGCCGGATATGGCCGGTTTCATAGGCTTTGTCGGCAATCGCCTGCTCGATCGTCTTGATGGCGACCGGAATATCCTCGAGGTTCAGCGTGCAGGCTTCCTCGCAAGGTGCGGGGCAGATGCGGCCGGTAAATTCCGGAAAATTGTTGGTCGAATGCAGGTTGCGGATCGCGTTTTCCCAGTCGCCATTGTAGACGAGGTCGTTCCAGTCCGGGATCTGGTTGTGGATCGGGCAGCCGGTCGGTCCATGGCAATACGGAATGCCGCAATCCATGCACCGCGCGGCCTGTTTCTCGACCTCCTTGTCCGACATCGGCAGGGTGAACTCGCGGAAATGCCGGATGCGGTCGGAAGCCGGCTGGTACTTGTGCACCTGCCGGTCGATCTCGAGAAATCCTGTTACCTTGCCCATAGTCCAGTCCCTGCTGTCCGGAAGGCACGCCTGGCGACGCACCCGTTAACCTCATAAGGCAGCTGTGGCAACCTTCAGTCCGAGGTCAGGATTGTTGATGAAGGTGGTTGCCGGGACGCATGGCCTCCCGGCAATTTCCAAATCTATTCCGCCGCCACGTTCATGCGCATCCGCTCCATCTCGATCAGCGCGCGGCGGTATTCGACCGGCATGATCTTCCGGAATTTCGGCCGGAAAGTCGCCCAGTCGTCGAGGATTTCGCGACCTCGTACCGAGCCGGTGTAGTGGACGTGGTTGGAGATCAGCTGGTAGAGCCGCTCCTCGTCATGGCTGGTCATATCGCCGGATATGTCGACACGGCCCTTATGGTCGAGATCGCCGCCATGGTGGAGCAGCTTTTCCATCAGGTCGTCCTCTTCCGGAACCGGCTCCAGCTCGACCATCGCCATGTTGCAGCGTTCGGCGAAATCACCCGCCTCGTCGAGCACATAGGCGACGCCGCCCGACATGCCGGCGGCGAAGTTGCGGCCGGTCTGGCCGATGACGACGACGATACCGCCAGTCATGTATTCGCAACCATGGTCGCCGACGCCTTCAACGACGGCGGCGACACCCGAATTGCGCACGGCAAAACGCTCGCCGGCAACGCCGCAGAAATAGGCCTCGCCCTCGGTTGCGCCGTAGAGCACGGTATTGCCGACAATAATGGACTCGGCAGCAACGATTTTCGTGTTCTCCGGCGGGCGGATGACAATGCGGCCACCCGACAGGCCCTTGCCGACATAGTCGTTGGCAGCGCCCACCAGTTCGAACGAGACACCCCGCGCCAGGAAGGCGCCAAAGGACTGGCCGGCCGTGCCGGTGAGCTTGACCGAGATCGTGTCCTCGCGCAGGCCCTTGTGCTTGAAGCGCTTTGCCACCTCGCCCGACAGCATGGCGCCGGTCGAACGGTCGACGTTGCGGATCGGCAGTTCGATACTGACCGGCTGCCTGGCTTCGAGCGCCGGCTTTGCGAGTTCGATCAGCTTGCGGTCGAGCACGTCGTCGATCGGATGCTTCTGCCGCTCGGTCCAGTGCACCGCCTCGTGCGGCGCATCGGGCTTGTAGAACATCTTGCTGAAGTCGAGCCCGCGTGCCTTCCAGTGCTGGATCAGCTCGCGCTTTTCCAGAAGGTCGGTGTCGCCGATGATCTGGTCGAGATGGGTGTAGCCCATCTCGACAAGCAGCGCCCGCACCTCTTCCGCCACATAGAAGAAGAAGTTGATGACGTGCTCGGGCGTGCCCTTGAAGCGCTTGCGCAGCACCGGGTCCTGTGTCGCGACGCCGACGGGGCAGGTGTTGAGATGGCACTTGCGCATCATGATGCAGCCGGCCGCGATCAACGGCGCGGTCGAAAAGCCGAACTCGTCGGCGCCGAGCAGTGCGCCGATAATGACGTCACGCCCGGTGCGCAGGCCGCCGTCGACCTGCAGCGCGACGCGCGACCTGAGGCCGTTGAGCACCAGCGTCTGGTGCGTCTCGGCAAGGCCCATCTCCCACGGGCTGCCGGCATGCTTGAGCGAGGTCAGCGGCGAGGCACCGGTGCCGCCGTCATAGCCTGATATGGTGATGTGGTCGGCACGCGCCTTGGCGACGCCGGCCGCAACCGTGCCGACGCCGACTTCCGAGACCAGCTTGACCGATACGTCGGCCGCCGGATTGACGTTCTTCAGGTCGTAGATGAGCTGCGCCAGATCCTCGATCGAATAGATGTCGTGATGCGGCGGCGGCGAGATCAGGCCGACGCCCGGCGTCGAGTGCCTGACCTTTGCTATGGTCGCATCGACCTTGTGACCCGGCAGCTGGCCGCCCTCGCCTGGCTTCGCCCCTTGCGCGACCTTGATCTGCATCATGTCGGAATTGACCAGATACTCCGCCGTGACGCCAAAGCGTCCCGAGGCGACCTGCTTGATCGCCGAGCGTTCGGGGTTCTTGCCGCCGCCCGGCAGTGGCAGATAGCGGTCGGCCTCTTCGCCGCCCTCGCCGGTGTTCGACTTGCCGCCGATGGCGTTCATGGCGCGCGCCAGCGTCGTGTGCGCTTCCCTTGAGATCGAGCCGAAGGACATCGCCCCGGTCGAGAAGCGCTTGACTATATCGGCCGCCGGCATCACCTCGTCGAGCGTGACCTTCTTACGCCCGGTCTCTTGCGCAAGCTTGATCTTGAACAGGCCGCGAATGGTCTGCGCCTGCGCCGTCTCGCTGTCGATCTGGGCGGAATAGTCCTTGAACGTCTCCCACGAGCCTTGGCGCACGGCGTGCTGCAAGGTCGCCACTGCGTCGGGCGACCAGATATGGGCCTCGCCGCGCATGCGGAACATGTATTCGCCGCCGACCTCGAGGCTGTTGCGCAGCACCGGGTCGTTGCCGAAGCCGTCGGTGTGGCGGCTGACCGTTTCGGCGGCGATCTCGTCCAGCCCGACGCCTTCGATCAGCGTCGCCGTGCCGGTGAAGTACTTCTGCACGAAGTCCGACTTCAGGCCGATGGCGTCGAATATCTGCGCGCCGCAATAGGACTGGTATGTGGAGATGCCCATCTTGGACATCACCTTGAGGATGCCCTTGCCGATCGACTTGATGTAGCGGGAGACGACTTCGTAGGCATCGACCTCCGCCGGCAATTCGCCACGCTTGTGCATGTCGAGCAGCGTGTCGAAAGCGAGATAGGGATTGATCGCCTCGGCGCCGTAGCCGGCGAGACAGCAGAAATGATGCACCTCGCGCGGCTCGCCGGATTCCACGACGAGGCCAACGGAGGTGCGCAATCCCTTGCGGATCAAATGATGGTGCACGGCCGCAGTCGCCAGCAGTGCCGGAATGGCAATGCGATCCGGGCCGAGCTGACGGTCCGAAAGGATGATGATGTTGTAGCCGCCGGCGACCGCCGCCTCGGCGCGCTCGCATAGCCGGTCGATGGCGCCCTGCATGCCGGCCGCGCCTTCATTCGAACCGTAAGTGATGTCGATCGTCTTGGTGTCGAAACGGTCTTCGGTGTGGCCGACGGAGCGCAGCTTCTCCAGATCGCCGTTCGTCAGGATCGGTTGGCGCACTTCGAGCCGCTTGCGGCGCGAATTGCCGACAAGATCGAAGATGTTGGGCCGCGGCCCGATGAAGGACACCAGGCTCATCACCAACTCCTCGCGGATCGGGTCGATCGGCGGATTGGTGACCTGTGCGAAATTCTGCTTGAAATAGGTGTAGAGCAGCTTCGATCTGTCCGACATTGCCGAAATCGGCGTGTCGGTACCCATCGAGCCGACGGCTTCCTGGCCGGTGGTCGCCATCGGCGACATCAACAGCTTGGTGTCCTCCTGGGTGTAGCCAAACGCCTGCTGGCGGTCGAGCAGTGAGACATCCCTGCGCAGGGCGCGCGGCTCGACCGGGTTCAGATCCTCGAGGATGAGCTGTGTGTTGGCGAGCCAGCTCTTGTAGGGATGCCTGGTCGCGATCTCCGACTTGATTTCCTCGTCGGAAACGATGCGGCCCTTGTCCAGGTCGATCAGCAGCATGCGGCCGGGCTGCAGCCGCCACTTCTTGACGATCCTTTCCTCCGGCACTGGCAGCACGCCGGCTTCCGAGGCCATGATGACGCGGTCATCATCGGTGACGATGTAGCGCGCCGGCCGCAGCCCGTTGCGGTCGAGCGTGGCACCGATCTGGCGGCCGTCGGTGAAGGCAACCGCCGCTGGCCCGTCCCACGGCTCCATCAGGGCTGCGTGATACTCGTAGAAGGCCTTGCGGTCCTGACCCATCAGCTTGTTGCCGGCCCAGGCTTCCGGGATTAGCATCATCATGGCGTGGGCGAGCGAATAGCCGCCCTGCGTCAGGAATTCGAGCGCATTGTCGAAGCAGGCGGTGTCCGACTGCCCTTCATAGGAGATCGGCCACAGCTTCGAGATGTCGTTGCCGAACAGTTCGGAATCGACCGAGGCCTGCCGCGCCGCCATCCAGTTGACGTTGCCGCGCAGCGTATTGATCTCGCCATTGTGGGCGACCATGCGGTAGGGATGCGCCAGCTTCCACGACGGGAACGTGTTGGTCGAGAAGCGCTGGTGGACCAGGATCAGCGCCGTCTCGAAACGCGGGTCGGTGAGGTCCTTGTAGTAGGCGCCGACCTGATAGGCCAGGAACATGCCCTTGTAGACGATGGTCCGCGACGACATCGAGACGACATAGAAGCCGTTGTCGACGCCTTTGGTCTCTTCGTGGATACGGCCGGAAATGACCTTGCGCAGGATGTAGAGCCGCCGCTCGTAATCGTCGTCGTTCTCGATCTCGGCGCCGCGGCCCAGGAATACCTGTCGGTGCACCGGCTCGGAAGCGGCGATGTCGGGCGCCTTGGACAGCGATGAATTATCGACCGGCACGTCGCGAAAGCCGAGCAGCGGCTGGCCCTCGAGTTGCGCCACCTCGGCGATGATGCCTTCGATATGCGCCTGCAGCTCCGGGTCGCGCGGCATGAACACATGGCCGACTGCATAGTGGCCGGGCTTCGGCAGTTCGACCCCTTGCTTGGCCATCTCCTCGCGGAAGAAGCGGTCCGGCAGCTGCACCAGCACGCCGGCGCCGTCGCCCATCAGCGGATCCGCGCCGACGGCGCCGCGATGCGTCAGGTTTTCGAGCACGGCAAGGCCGTCCTCGACGATCTGATGCGACTTCACGCCCTTCATGTTGACGATGAAGCCGACGCCGCAGGCATCATGCTCGTTGCGCGGATCATAGAGGCCGTGCGCGGCATAGCCGGTGCTGGTTCGCCCAATATTGGTCAGGGACGGATTTTTGACGGCTGCCGCTTTCGTCTGCGCGGCCTTCGTCGCAGATGGCGTCATGTCCGTCATCGTCCTGTCCTCCGTTCCGTCCCCTTCGGGCGCTGGTTTCCGTCGGGAAGCGCGTGGCTCCCCTTTCAATCTTGCGGCACGTCTTGCGAAATTCTTGCCGACCGTGCGGCTTTCCGCATCGTTCGCATATGGTATTCGTACAGGCTGGAGCCAGACTGTCTAGCTGTCGCTCGCGGCAATGCCGCAGAGGCGCAATCATATGCCAATGCGGCCAGTTTTGTGCGACAAAATAAGACAGCACTACTGTCCTAAATTTTTATGACAGAAATTTTGGATGCACACAAGACCGATTCACAAAATTCTTGAAGCTTTCGCGACAGAAAATTGCGCGGAACGCCGTGTCAGCGTAGCCTTCAGTCGCTGCATATACGCTCATGCGTTTCGCTGGCTTTAGCGGATTTTCGGCATCTGCCACTTGCGGCCGGCATGCGAAAGCGGCCAAGCTCGCATCGATTTCCCCAGCATAGGCAGACGCATGATTTTCGCTTCCGACAATTGGGCAGGCGCCCATCCCCGTATCGCTGCCGGTCTGTCGGCCCATGCCGACGGCTTCTCCACCGCCTATGGCGACGGTGCCCTCGACAAGGCCGTTTACCAGCGCTTCAATGAAATCTTCGAATGCGAGGTCGCGGTGTTTTTCGTCGCCACCGGCACCGCTGCCAATTCGCTGTCGCTGACTACCTATAACAAGCCAGGCGGCATTTCCTTCTGCCATCGCGAATCGCACGTCATCGAGGACGAATGCGGTGCACCGGAATATTTCACCGGCGGTTCGCGGCTTTATACAGTCGAAGGCGCACTCGGCAGGATCGATGCCGGCCATCTGGAACGGGCGGTGGACCATTTCGCACCCGAAAACGTCCATTCCGGGCGGCCGGTTGCCGTTTCGATCACCCAGTCGACCGAAGTCGGCACCGTCTACACGCTGAACGAAATCGCCAGGATTTCGGCGATCGCAAAGCAGCATGGACTCCCGCTGCACATGGATGGGGCCCGCTTTGCCAATGCGCTCGTCGCGCTGGAAACGACGCCGGCCGAAATGACCTGGAAGCATGGCGTTGACATCCTCTCCTTTGGCGGCACCAAGAATGGCTGTTGGTGCGCCGAGGCGATCGTGCTGTTCGACCTCGAGCGAGCCAAGGAATTGGCCTTTTTGCGCAAGCGCGCGGCCCAGCTGTTCTCGAAATCGCGCTTCATCGCCGCGCAATTCGATGCTTATTTCAGGGGTGGGCTATGGCTCGACACAGCACGGCACGCCAATGCGATGGCGGCACGGCTTGCCGCGGCGATAGAAGATTCCCCTTCGGCCCGGCTGGCCTGGCTGCCGCAGGCGAACGAGGTCTTCGCAGTCATGAAAAAGGCCGAGGCCGAAAGAATGCAAGCGGCAGGGGCGGCCTTCCACGACTGGCACAGGCCGCTCGGCTACGACGGCTACATTGGCGAAGACGAAGCGCTCTATCGCTTTGTCACCAGCTTCGCGACCACGCCCGACGAGGTCGACCGTTTCGGCTACCTGCTCGCCGGATAGCAAGCCTTGCCCACCAGCAAAAGAGCGGCGCATTGCTGCACCGCCCTTTCTTCCCGGGGAGTTGGCGTCCCGGAGTTAAGCTGCCTGGCTTAGGCGGCAGTCTTGGCCTCGATCTGCTTGGCCTTGGCCGGAGCCGAGGTGATCGCGATCTTGCGCGGCTTCAGCTCTTCGGGGATGTTGCGCTTGAGGTCGACGAAGAGCAGGCCGTTCTTCAGCGCGGCGCCGACAACCTCGACGTGATCGGCAAGCTGGAAGTGGCGCTCGAAGGCTCGACTGGCGATACCGCGATAGAGCAGTTCGGAGCCTTCGCCATTGCCTTCCTCCTTGCGCTCACCCTTGACGGTCAGCACATTGCGGTGAGCTTCGATCGAAATCTCATCTTCCGAGAAGCCGGCCACAGCCATCGAGATGCGATAGGCATCCTCGCCCGTGCGCTCGATGTTGTAAGGCGGATACGTCTGGCCTTCCGGCTGCGCAAGCGAATCGAGCATGGTGAACAGCCGGTCAAAACCGACGGTCGAACGGTAGAGCGGGGAAAAATCAACGTGACGCATGGTGTGTTCTCCTGTTGAGCAACAAGGTTGCGTATGGCCGGTGCGAAACCCGTGACGGCGTTCCGGATTGGCCAGCGGCCCCGACATTGGCGACCGCATGACAAATTTGGGAAGCCGGCGACGGCATTTCAAGATTTTCCCGCGTCCGAACGCGACCGGTCCCGGCCCACGTCCCGATGCCGATGAACGGCAGATGAACCGTGGCTTCGGCGAGCGTTCAGCCAGGCGGCACTAAAACTGTTCTCGAGATCACGAACAGGTCGCCGGAAAAGGCGACACGACGAGGCCGAACCGGGTGTAACGTCCCTTCCTCCCGGGTCGACAGAGGCCGGAAGTACGCCCAAGGCTGCTTCCGGCCTTATTTCTTCGCTGCCTCGGTCGACCTCCGGCGTCCCGAATTCCTTTGCTTTTGGCGCATGGGCGTCTATGCCTAACTTGCGCCCATGCCGGCACCGATCCCAAACCAAACACCGTATGACCGATCTCTTCCACCAGACGCCGCCTTTCCATGAGACTCCGGGCAATCCGCTGCCGGAAAACGCAGCCGGCGGGTTCTTCACCACGCGCGACAGCAAGAAGATCCGCTATGGTCTGTTTGCCGCGGTTAGCCGTCCGATGAAGGGCACCGTGGTCGTCCTGACCGGCCGCAACGAATGCATCGAGAAGTATTTCGAGACCATTCGCAACCTTGCCGACCGGGGTTTTGGCGTGGCAACCCTCGACTGGCGCGGCCAGGGCGCTTCCGACCGGATGATCGGCGACCGACAGCGCGGCTACGTCCAGAGCTTCTTCGACTATACCGGCGATCTGGAGCAGTTCTTCGAGGAGATCGTGCTGCCCGATTGCCGAGGACCCTACTACATACTGGCCCATTCGGCCGGCGCGGTGATCGCGCTGCTCGCCGCGCCCTCAATGGCGAACCGCGTGCGCCGCATGGTGCTGATCGCACCATTCTTCACCGTGCCCGACCTGCCGGTTTCGATAAAAACCGTTCGCCGCACCTGTTCGCTGTTCTGCCTTCTCGGCCTTGGCCGGCTCTATGCCGCATGGGGTCCGCGACCGAAGGAATCAGTGCCCTTCGCCATGAACAAGCTGACCAGCGACCCGGCGCGCTATCGGCGCAACACGCTGATCTACGAAACCTATCCGCAGCTGGCGCTCGGCGGACCGACGATCCGCTGGCTGAAGGCGGCCACCGAGGCGTCCTTGATCGTCAGCGACCCCGATTTCATGGCCAAGATCCAGGTGCCCTTGCTGATTATCGCCGCCGGCGCCGACCAGGTCGTCTCGACCAGGGCAGTCGAAGCCTATGCGAGACGTCTGCGCGTCGGCTCGCTAGTGATGATCGACGGCGCCCGCCATGAGATTCTCCAGGAAGCCGACCTCTATCGCGAGCAGTTGCTTGCGGCATTCGATGCCTTCATCCCCGGAACCGGCGACGCTGTTTGACCGCTTCGCCGGCGCCCGCCAACAAAGCCCGCACGGGTCGCTTGTCCGACGCAGCGTGCCCCCTTATTCCCGTTAAGGCATCGAGCGCTAGGTTGCTGCCAAAGAGAATGGAGGCCATTCGCCGGGAGAAAAACGACCATGAACGCATCGAATACGCTGTCACGTCAGGGGCATCGGCTACTGCAGATTGGCGTCGCGCTGCTGCTGTTTTCGTCATTCGAAGGGTTTGCAATACCGTATCTCGCCGCACCGCGGCTCGGACTGTCCGCGCACACGCTCAGCGCCCTGGAGGGCGTTCTCTTGCTGGGTCTAGGCCTCACATGGTCTAGGCTCAATCTCGGCGCGGCGACGTCGCGGATTGCTTTCTGGCTGCTGATCTATTCGGCTTCGGCGATCCTGGCCGCCTACGTGATCGCCAGCGCCTGGGCGGCCGGCAACGAGACTATGCCGTTGGCGGCCGGAGCCTTCCACGGAAGTGCCTTTCAGGAAGCTGTGATCAAAGGTGTGGCGTATTCGTCCGCGCCGACCGGCCTCATCTCTTTCGTGCTCATTTTGTGGGGCCTGCGTCTCTCGGACGCTTGGCCTGCCGACAGCTAATGCATGTCGCGCAGCGGTTTTGCGATAACATGCATAAAACAAGCGCGTCACATGAGTTCACTCGAACGCGACGCGATTTGCTTTAGGACCGTACCGCGGTTTCCGTCGGATTTGCGCAAAACAGACGCGTGGGTGCACCGGATGCTCAGCCGCGCAGCGCCGCCATCGCGGCTGCGTGCAGCTCCGGTGTCGCCGCCGCCAGGATGTCGCCGCCGTTTTCCGCCGGCCCGCCTTCGAAGGTGGTGACAACGCCGCCTGCCTTCTCGATGATCGGGATCAGCGCGACGATGTCGTACGGTTTCAATCCGGGATCGGCAACGATATCGACGCTGCCCGCCGCCACCATCGCGAAGGCATAGCAGTCGGTGCCGTAACGGGCGAGCTGGACCTGTTGCTCGAACAGGTCGTAGCGCAGGCGCGCGTCTCCCTTGAACAGCGCCGGCGTGGTGGTGAACAGCGTCGCCTCGGCGAGATTCGTCGTCTTGCGCGTAGCGAGTTTTCGGGAGCCACCGGGACCTTCATAATGCGAGCCGGAGGCATTGGCGTAGAACAACTCGCCGGTGAAGGGCTGCGACATCATGCCGGCGACGGCATCGCCGTCGACCGTCAGCCCGACCAGCGTGCCCCATACCGGCAGGCCGGAAATGAAGGCGCGCGTTCCATCGATCGGATCGATCACCCAGACATGCCGGCTGGAGATGTTTTCGCTGCCATGTTCCTCGCCGAGAATGCCGTGATCGGGGTATTGCGCTGATATCAGCGCCCGGATGGCGCGCTCGGCCTCGCGGTCGGCCTCGGTGACCGGGTCGAAGCTGCCGCGCTCCTTGTTGGTGACCGCGCCCTGGTTGCGGAAGCGCGGCAAGGTCTCGGCTGCGGCGGCACGCGCAATGCGCCGCATGAACTCGATGTTGATGTCCAACTGATTCTCCCGCTCCAGCATGTTTGGAGATACCCGTTTGCCTACGGATTTATGCCGAACAAGGGCGTTCGGAGCCTTTCGCATGGTGCCAACTGTTGCTCGAATGCAACGCCGCCGTCATGGAAATGCAGTTTCCACTTCACAGTGAATTAAAAAAGCCGGAACGCGCCTTGACATTTGTGCAGCGCACAATACGTTTGTTCTCGGACAGGGGTTCCTGTCCATGCCCTCCTTGGGCGTTTCCTCCCTAGACTTCGACCGTGTCGTGCAAACGATGCGGTCTTTTTTTACGCTGCCGCATGAGCGGCGGTACCGCGATTCCGCGGCTATTCGGCGGCCAGCGGCAGATCCATGAAATTGTGATCGGGCATCGCCATCAGTTCGGCCGAAAACCGCGCTAGATCGTCGGCCAGTGCGTCGAAACCAGCCGATCTCTGGAACGTCCGCTCATTCATGTAGAGCCCGCGATTGACCTCGATCTGCAGCGCATGCAGATGGCGCACGGGGCGGCCATAGTGCTCGGTAATGAAGCCTCCGGCATAGGGCTTGTTGTGGGCGACGCTGTAGCCCATGCCGGTGAGCAGGCCGATCGCCGTCTCGGTCAACGCCGCCGCGGCCGAGATGCCGAAACGGTCGCCGACGATGAAATCCGGCCGCAATCCGCTGTCGCCGACCCTTATGCTTGCCGGCATCGAGTGGCAGTCAATCAGCACGGCGTAGCCGAAGCGCGCATGGGTTCTGGTCAAAAGCCGTTTCAGCGTCTCGTGATAGGGCTTGTAGACCGCTTCGATGCGCGCCACGGCTTCCGCCAGCGGCAAGCGGCCGGAATAGATGTCGAGCCCCTCGCCGACCAGCTTGGGCACGGTGCCGAGCCCGCCGGCCACCCGCGCCGAGCGGATGTTGCAGAATGACGGCACCGGTTCGGCGAACATGCGCGGGTCGAGTTCCCACGGCTCCCGATTGACGTCGAGATAGGCGCGCGGGAAGTTTGCCGCCAGCATCGGCGCTCCGAGCGCGACGGCGCCGCCGAACAATTCCTCGACGTAGCAGTCCTCGGAGCGGCGGATGGCGTTGCGGTCCAGCTTGGCCATAGCCATGAACCGGTCCGGATAGTAGCGGCCGCTATGCGGCGAGTTGAAGAGGAAGGGAACGCGCTGTTCGGCGCCCGATCGGATTTCGAAGGGTGGAACGACCGAAAAATCCTCGGCTGCCGTTTTCAATTTGAACGAACCCGGGAATACCAATGCATCATGATGGGAAAGTGCCACCTCGCCGCCCGCATGTCCAGCCGCCGAAGCGCCAGCCAAATCAGGATTGTGCGGCCAACGTTCACTTGATGTTTACCGTCACCTCCTCATATACAGCATGGTTAACGGGCTTGCCGCACGGCATTGTCGGTTGGGTGATTCGGACGGGACAAGATGGCACGCATTCTGCTGGCGGAAGACGACGACGACATGCGCCGGTTCCTCGTCAAGGCGCTGGAGCGCGCCGGTTATCAGGTCAGCGATTTCGACAATGGCGCCAGCGCCTATGAGCGGCTGCGCGAGGAACCTTTTTCGCTGCTTTTGACCGACATCGTCATGCCCGAGATGGATGGCATCGAGCTCGCCCGACGGGCCACGGAGATCGATCCCGACCTCAAGGTGATGTTCATCACCGGCTTCGCCGCCGTCGCGCTGAACCCTGATTCCAAGGCGCCGAAAGACGCCAAGGTGCTATCGAAGCCGTTCCACCTGCGCGACCTCGTCAACGAGGTCGAAAAGATGCTGCAGGCCGCCTGACGCGCTTTTTGTCGCGTCTTGACCGACCCGGCAAGCCAGCCATTCTTTCGCTTTTCCCGCTATTGACGTGCCGAACCAAAAATGGTGTATGCGCGGCTTCGGATGGGCGTGTAGCTCAGCGGGAGAGCACTGCATTGACATTGCAGGGGTCACAGGTTCAATCCCTGTCACGCCCACCATCCAGATAATCCCTCAATTGGCCGTCGGTATTTTTCGTCGACTGATGTTCCCGGCCAATACCGGCCTCAGGCCGCGCCGAGGCGGAGATCCCCGGTCTCGACGTGCTCCAGAAACCACGCATAGGTCTGTTCCAGACCGCTGCGCAGCGAGTAGCGCGGGCGCCAGCCGGTGGCGAACAGACGCGACACGTCCATCAGCTTGCGCGGCGTGCCGTCCGGCTTCGTCGCATCGAACGTTATCGCAGCATCGGCGCCAGCGACCGACACGATGGTGCGGGCAAGATCGGCAATGGTGATGTCTTCTCCCGAGCCGACATTGATGTGGCTGTCGCCCGAATAATTCTTCAGCAACCAGACCAGCGCGTCGGCGGCGTCGTCGACATGCAGGAATTCACGCATCGGCGTGCCTGATCCCCACACCTCCAGGCTGTTGCGGCCGGCGCGCCTGGCCTCGTGCGCCTTGCGCATCAGAGCTGGCACGACATGGCTGGAATTGAGGTCGAAATTGTCGCCCGGACCGTAGAGATTGGTCGGCATCGCCGAGATGTAGTCGACGCCGTACTGGCGCCGATAGGCCTGGCACAGTTTCAGCCCGGCGATCTTGGCGATCGCATACCATTCGTTGGTGGGCTCGAGCGGCCCGGTCAGCAAGGCGTCCTCGGAGATCGGCTGCGCCGCGAATTTGGGATAGATGCAGGATGAGCCGAGAAACAGCAGCTTCTGCACCTCGTTGCGGAAGGCGCTGTCGATGACATTGTTCTGCATGACGAGATTGTCCTGCAGGAAATCGACGGGAAGCCTGTTGTTGGCCAGGATACCGCCGACCTTGGCCGCCGCCATCACCACTGCATCCGGCTTGCGGTCGGCCATCCAGCGCCGCACGCCGGCCTGGTCGAGAAGATCGAGCTCGGCGCGCGAGGCGGTCATAACCTCGCAATCCTCGTCGGCCAATCTGCGCAGGATGGCCGAGCCGACCATGCCGCGATGTCCGGCCACGAAAACGCGCTTGCCCTGAAGGTCGAAGGTCATCAGCTTACCCCAATGCAGAACGGCACCTATGCCAGTTGGCCGGCGGAGCGCCGGATCGGCTTCTCTGTTGCCGGACGCATACCGCATACAGATTTGCCCAGACAAGGCAAATCGCAAAGCCACCCGAAGCAACCTTTGGATCGGACGCTGTAGCGCTCGCGATCAGACGCCCGCTACCGCGCAGAGGCTTGTCATTCTGGCAATGGCAAGCTCGGGGTCGGCCAGCAACCCTGCCTGGTCGGCAAGGCGAAAGACATCGGAATAGTGACGGATGCCGCGCGCCGATTGCATGCCGCCGATCATCGAAAAATGCTCCTGGTGGCCGTTCAGCCATGCCATGAAGACGATGCCGGCCTTGTAATATTCGGTCGGCACCTCGAAGATTTTGCGCGACAGCGGCACTGTCGGCGCCATCAGCGCGTCATAGCCGGCGCGGTCGCCGTCGGCCAGCTTTGCCAGCGCTGCATTGGCGACCGGCGCGATCGCATCGAAAATGCCGAGCAGCGCGTGCGAATGTCTGTCGCCGTCGCCGGCGATCAGCTCGGGGTAATTGAAATCGTCGCCGGTGAACATCAGCACGCCCTCAGGCAGCCGGTCCCTGAGCGCAATCTCCTTGCCGACATCGAGCAGCGATATCTTTATGCCTTCGACCTTGCCGGCATGGCGTTCGATGATCGCGACCACCGTCTCCAGCGCAGTTTCGAAGTCGCTGCTGCCCCAGTAGCCTTTCAGCGCGGGGTCGAACATGTCGCCCAGCCAGTGCAGGATGACCTTGCCGGAGGCCTGGGACAGGATGCGGTCGTAGACGCCGATATAGTCGTCGGGGCCTTTGGCGACCGCCGCCAGCGCCCGGCTGGCCATCATGATCGCCTTGCCGCCAAGCCCTTCGATGAAGCCGAGCTGTTCTTCATAGGCCGCGATGACATCGTCTAGCCTGCTGGCGCCCCCCGGCGCCAGATGGTCGGTGCCGGCGCCCGACGCAAGATCGGCGCCTTCGACGCTTCGCGCCTCGGCGATCGAGCGGCGGATCAATTCCTTGGCATTCGCCCAGTCGAAACCCATGCCGCGTTGAGAGGTGTCCATCGCTTCGGCGACACGGAAGCCAAGCCCCCAGAGGTGATGGCGAAACGCCATCGTCTTGTCCCAGTCGACCGCGGGCCTCGACCACGGATCGGTCATGGCGAGGGGATCGGCAACGACATGGGCGGCGGCGTAGGCGATACGCGAGAAGCGAGCGCCGGCCACAGGCTGTACCGGCTGGCCGACAAGCCGGCAGCGGACACGGCCGGCGCCTTCCCCGGGCAAGGTGATGTCCATGGCTCTCTCCCTTGCCAACGCCTGTTAAATGGAACGTTCCAACAAATCAAGATATTTTGACTCCTGCCTCGTGCAGCGAAAATTGCTGCATCGCAGCAGCCGAAAGCCCTGCTTGCCGGAGAATTGCGCCACCGAGCCGCATTTTTCCCGGCTTCGCAAAAACGCGATTGACTCAAATGCGCCGCAGGGATTAGATCGTTCCAATAAAATCGCACAAGAAACCACCGGGAGGACAGATCTGGATGGCCAGCCGGGCCAAGGCAACGATACTCGACATCGCCCGTGAGGCGGGCGTGTCCAAATCGACGGTATCGCTGGTGCTGCAAGGCAGCGGGCTGATCCGGCCCGAAACCGCGCTCAAGGTGCGCAAGGCGATCGAGGACGTCGGCTATGTCTACAACCGCGGCGCCGCCAATCTGCGCAAGGCCCATTCCAACGTCATCGGCATGGTCATCAACGATCTCACCAATCCGTTTTTCGCCGAGCTCGCGGTCGGCATGGAGCGCGTCTTCCAGTCGGCCGGAGTCGTGCCTTTCATCGCCAATACGGCTGAAAACCCGGTGCGCCAGGAAGAGGTTCTGAAATCGTTGATGGAGCAGGGTGTCGCCGGGCTCGTCGTGTCGCCGGCGCGCGGCACCACGCCTGGTGCGTTCCGTCGCCTTGAGACCGCAGGCGTTCCGGTCGTCTTCGTCATGCGCCGGCTTCCCGAAAGCCGTATCCCGGTGATCACGCCCGACAATCATCGCGGCGCCTATCTCGCCACCGCCCATCTGATCGGCAAGGGCCACCGCCGGCTGGCCTTCTTCGGCGGCTCGTCCGACCTTGTCGTCTATCACGAGCGCCTGGGCGGCTTTCGCGAGGCCTGTGAAGCGCTCGGCATCGATCCGGCCGACAGGCTGGTCTTCGAGGGCGAAACCAGCCGCAAGGGCGGTATTGCCTGCCTGGAAACCGCACTTGCCATGGCCGCGCCGCCGACCGCGGCCCTTTGCTTCAACGATGCGGTCGCCTTCGGCGTCTTGCTGGCGCTGCGCAAGCGCGGCCTGGAACCCGGCGCGGACTTTGCCGTCGTCGGCTTCGACGACGTCGCCGAGGCCGAGCACTATATGCCGGCGCTGACCAGCGTCGCGGTGAACACCGCCGGCCTCGGCGAGCGCGCCGCCCATGTCGTGCTGAAGATGATCCAGTCGCGCACCACGCGCGCCGAGGATCATATCGGCGCCGTCAACCTCGTGGTCCGGGAAAGCTGCGGCCCCGATCGCAATGGAACTCGGCGTGCAGGAATGGGAGACGCGGCATGACCGTCCGATGGGGATTGATCGGCGCCAGCACGATCGCAAGACAGTTCATGATCGGCGCCATCCGCGCGCAGAAGGACGGCGAGATCGCCGCGGTGATGAGCTCCAGCCCGGAGCGCGCCGCCAATTACGCCGGTGAAAACCGCATTCCGGCGGCGGTCTCGACGCTCGACGCCCTGCTCAAATCCGATATCGACGCCGTCTACATCTCGACCACTAACGAATTGCATCTCGAACAGGCACTCGCCGCCATCGAGGCGGGAAAGCATGTGCTGTGCGAAAAGCCGCTGGCGCTGACCAGCGCCGACGCGCGCAAGATGGTCGCGGCGGCCAGGGCCGCCGGCGTTGTGCTCGGCACCAATCACCATCTGCGCAATGCCGGCTCGCATCGGGCGATGCGCGAAGCGATCGCTGGCGGCCGCATCGGCAGGCCGATCGCCGCGCGCGTCTTCCACTCTGTCTATCTGCCGGAACACCTGCAGGGCTGGCGCATCACCAGGCCGGACGCGGGCGGCGGCGTGGTGCTCGACATCACCGTCCACGATGCCGACACGCTGCGCTTCGTGCTCGGCGACGATCCGGTCGAGATCTCGGCGTTCACACAATCGGCCGGCATGGCCGCCGGCGGGCTGGAAGACGGCGCCATGTGCCTCTGGCGCTTCGCATCGGGCGTCATCGCCCAGTCGCACGAGGGCTTTACCACCAAATTCGCCGGCAGCGGCTTCGAGGTGCATGGCAGCGAAGGCTCGCTGATCGCCAAGGACGTGATGACGCAGAAGCCGCTCGGCTCTGTGTTGCTTCGCACGGCACAGGGTGAGGAGGAATTGAGCTTCGACCGCGAAGACCTCTATGCCCGTTCGCTGCGCGAATTCCACGCGGCGATCCGCGGCGAGGGCCAGCCGTCCGCCACCGGCGAGGACGGCGTCTGGTCGCTGACATCAGCCGAAGCGGCATTGCAATCGGCCAGGTCCGGAAACGCCGTTGCCATCGACCCGAAGCTCGGGAGCGCCGCGTGAGCAAGCTCGTTTCAGCTGCTGAGGCTGCCGGCCTGATCAGGGATGGCATGGTCGTTTCCGTGTCGTCGTCGAGCGGCCTCGGCTGCCCGGATGCGGTGCTTGCCGCGATCGGCGAGCGCTTCGACGCCGAAGGCCATCCCAGGGACATCACGACGCTGCACCCGATCGCCGCCGGTGACATGTACGGCATCAAGGGCATCGACCATCTAGCCAAGCCCGGCCTGTTGAAGCGCACTTTGTGCGGCTCCTATCCGTCCGGGCCGTCATCGTCGGAACCGCCGCAGATCTGGAAGATGATCGGCGACAATACGGTCGCCGCCTACAACGTGCCGTCCGGCATTCTGTTCGACATGCACCGCGAAGCCGCGGCCAAGCGCCCCGGCGTGCTGACCAAGGTCGGGCTCGATACCTTTGCCGACCCGCGCCATCAGGGTTGCGCCATGAATGCTGCCGCCAGCGAGCCGATCGTTTCGGTGCAGCAGTTCGACGGCGAGGAATGGCTCTATTTCCGCTCGATCGTACCGCAGGTCGCGATCATCCGCGCCACCACGGCGGACGAGCGCGGCAACCTTACCTATGAGCATGAGGGTGCCTATCTCGGCGGCCTCGAACAGGCGCTGGCCGCCCGCAACAATGGCGGCATCGTCATCGCGCAGGTCAAGCGCGTCGTCGAGAACGGCACGCTGAAGCCGCACGATGTGCGCGTGCCCGGCGTGCTGGTCGACCATATCGTGGTGGCGCCCGACCAGTTGCAGACGACGCTGACGCCTTACGATCCGGCCATCTCCGGCGAGATCTTCCGGCCGCTGTCGAGCTTTCGCAACGCCGAGATGAACGTCCAGAAGGTCATTGCGCGCCGCGTCGCCATGGAGCTTGCCGACGGCATGGCGGTCAATATCGGCTTCGGCATCTCGGCCAATGTGCCGCGCATTCTGCTCGAGGAAGGCCAGCACGGCAAGGTCACCTGGGTCATCGAACAGGGCGCGGTCGGCGGCGTGCCGCTGCTCGACTTCAAGTTCGGCTGCTCGTCGAATGCCGACGCCTTCATGCCCTCGCCGCACCAGTTCATCTATTTCCAGGCCGGCGGCTTCGACGCCTCGCTGCTGTCCTTCCTGCAGATCGACCGGCACGGCTCTGTCAATGTCTCGAAGCTTTCGGCGCGGCCGCATGTCACCGCCGGTGCCGGCGGCTTCGTCGACATCACCGCGCGGGCGAAGAAGATCGTCTTTTCCGGTTTCTTCAACGCCGGCGCCAAGCTGTCGCTTGCCGGTGGCGGCATCCGCATCGACCAGGAGGGCAAGGTCAAGAAAGTCGTCGACGAGGTCGAGCATATCTCCTTCTCGGGCAAGCGTGCCGTCGCGCAGGGACAAGACATCACTTATGTCACCGAGCGCTGCGTGATGAAGCTGACGCCTGCGGGGCTGATGGTGACCGAGTTGGCGCCGGGCATCGACCTCGAGCGCGATGTGCTGGCGCAGGCCGAGATCCCGCTCGCCGTCGCCAACGACCTGAAAGTGACGCCGGATGCGCTCTACCGGGACCGGCCGATCGGCCTATCGCTCAATGGCGGCGCGTCGCTTGGAGGCGCACATGGCTGAGCGTCTGGTAACCTTTGAAACCGACGGCGCCATCGGCATTGTCACGCTGCGCCGGCCGGAGAAATTCAACGCGCTCGATATTCCGATGCTGCGGGCGCTGGAAGCGGCACTCGACGAGGCCGAGACAGCAACCGGCGTCCGCGTCGTGCTGGTCTGCGGCGAAGGCAAGGGCTTTTGCGCCGGCGGCGACGTCGAGGCTTGGGCAGAAATGAGCGCTGCCGATTTCCAGGTGCAATGGGTGCGCTACGGCCACCGCGTCTTCGACCGGCTGGCGCGGCTGCGGCAGCCCACGATCGCCGTTCTTGCCGGCCATGCGCTGGGCGGCGGGCTGGAACTGGCGGCGGCTTGCGACTTTCGCGTGGCGGAAACGCAGGTGAAGTTGGGGTTCCCCGAAACCTCGATCGGCGTCGTTCCCGGCTGGTCCGGCACACAGCGCGCCGTGCGCCGCTTCGGCGCGCAGGCAGTGCGGCGGATGGCGCTCGGCGGCGAGGTGTTTCTGGCGACCGAGGCTCTTGCTCTGGGGATTGTCGACCGGGTGGTCGAGACCGGCAAGGCGTTCGCCGAAGCCAAGGCCTGGGCCGGCAAGATCGCCGAGCGCGGGCCACTGGCAACCGAGGCCGCCAAGCTGATGATTGCCATTGCGGAAAGCGAGGAGAGTGCTGCCGCGACCGAAGCGCTGGCCAGCAGCTTCATCGCGCAGACAAACGATCTCAGGGCCGGCGTCGAGGCTTTCAATGCCAAGCAGAAGCCGGCCTTCTCAAGATCTTAGGAACCTGAAACTCACATGAACGCACCTCTCAACATCGCCATGCCCGCCGAGGCAGCCGCTGCGCCGCAAAGCTACCGGCTGCTGATCGGCGGCAGGTTCGTCGACGCCCAGGACGGCCGCACGCTGGAGCGCAGCAGCCCCGGCCACGGCTTCACCGTCTCGCGCTATGCGCAAGCCGGCGCGGCGGACGTCGAGACGGCGGTACAGGCCGCGCACAAGGCCTTCGAGACCGGCCCGTGGCCGCGCATGAAGGCCGCCGAACGCGCCGCGATCCTGCTCAAGGCTGCTGACCTGATCGAGGCGCGGCTGGACGAGATTGCACGGCTCGACGCGCTGGAATCCGGCAAGCCGATTGCGCAAGCGCGCGGCGAGATCGGCGGCGCCGTCGACATCTGGCGCTATGCCGCGGCACTTGCGCGGACCCTTCACGGCGAAAGCTACGCCAATCTCGGCGACGCCATGCTCGGCGTCGTGCTGCGCGAACCGATCGGCGTCGTCTCGATCATCACGCCGTGGAATTTCCCGTTCCTTATCGTCAGCCAGAAACTGCCCTTCGCACTCGCCGCCGGTTGCACCGCGGTGGTCAAGCCGAGCGAGATGACCTCGGCCTCCACCTTCGTGCTCGGCGAGATCCTGATGCAGGCCGGCTTGCCGGATGGCGTCGTCAACATCCTTGCCGGGTTGGGCGCCGATGTCGGCGCACCGATGGTCAGCCATCCGCTGGTCGAGATGGTGTCGTTCACCGGCTCCACCCGCGTCGGCAGGATGACCATGGCGTCTGCCGCCAACTCGCTGAAGAAAGTCGCGATGGAGCTCGGCGGCAAGAACGGCCAGATCGTCTTTCCCGATGCCGACCTCGAGGCCGCCGCCGATGCGGCGGTGTTCGGCGGCTTCTTCAATGCCGGCGAATGCTGCAATGCCGGCAGCCGGCTGATCGTCCATGAGGCAATCGCCGACGAGTTCCTCGGCGCCGTCAAAGCCCTCACCGCCAAGGTGGTTGTCGGCGACCCGCTCGACGACCGCACCAAGGTCGGCGCGATGATCTCCGCCGACCATATGGCCAAGGTCACCGGCTACGTGACGGCAGCGGAAAACAGCGGCGGCCGGATCTATAGCGGCGGCAAGCAGCTTGCTTCGAGCGCCGGCCAGTATCTTGATCCGACCATCGTTCGCGACGTCACCGAAGACATGGCCATTGCGCGCGAGGAAGTGTTCGGTCCGGTGCTCTCGGTGCTGACTTTTGAATCGATTGAAAGGGCGTTGCACATCGCCAACAACACGCCCTATGGTCTGTCGGCGGGCGTGTGGAGCGCCAGCATCGATACCTGCATGTCGGTGGCGCGGAATGTGCGTTCGGGAACTGTTTGGGTGAACACGTTCATGGAGGGTTACCCCGAACTGCCTTTCGGCGGCTACAAGCAGTCCGGTCTCGGACGCGAACTCGGCAAGCGCGCCGTCGAGGATTATACCGAGGAAAAGACAATCCAGTTTCATCGCGGCCAGCGCACCGGATGGTGGGTCGGCTGAGTTGGGAAGAACCCGGTGGGCATCCGCCGGTCGTGTAAGTTCAACAAGGGAGGAAGTACATGTTGCGCAAACTGCTTATCGGGACGGCTCTCGCGTCGGGCGTTGCGTTCGCGGCCCATGCCGAAGACGTCAAGGAAGTCCAGATGCTGCATTGGTGGACGTCGGGCGGCGAAGCTGCCGCGCTGAACGTGCTCAAGCAGGATCTGGCCAAGGAAGGCTTTGCCTGGAAGGACGTGCCGGTGGCCGGCGGCGGCGGCGACGCCGCCATGACCGCGCTGAAGGCGATGGTGGCGGCCGGCAACTACCCGACCGCCTCGCAAATGCTTGGCTATACCGTGCTCGATTACGCCGCAGCCGGCGTCATGGGCGACCTGACCGAGACGGCGATAAAGGAAGGCTGGGACAAGTCCGTTCCCGCGGCCCTGCAGAAATTCTCCGTCTATGACGGCAAGTGGGTCGCGGCTCCGGTCAACGTCCACTCGGTCAACTGGCTATGGATCAACAAGGCGGTGATGGACAAGATCGGCGGCACCGAGCCCAAGACCTTCGACGACTTCATTGCGTTGCTGGACAAAGCCAAGGCGGCGGGCGTCATCCCGCTCGCGCTGGGCGGCCAGAACTGGCAGGAAGCGACAATGTTCGACTCAGTCGTGCTGTCGACCGGCGGGCCCGAGTTCTACAAGAAGGCCTTCAACGACCTCGACGAGGAGTCGCTGAAGTCCGACACGATGAAGAAGTCGTTCGACAATCTCGCCAAGCTCGTCACCTATGTCGACCCGAACTTCTCGGGCCGGGACTGGAACCTCGCCACCGCCATGGTCATCAAGGGCGATGCGCTGGTGCAGGTGATGGGTGACTGGGCCAAGGGCGAATTCAACGCCGCCAAGAAGGTCCCGGGCACCGACTTCCTGTGCTACCGCTTCCCGGGCACCGACGGCAGCGTCGTCTACAACTCCGACATGTTCGGCATGTTCAACGTTCCGGAGGACCGCAAAGCCGCCCAGATCGCCCTGGCCACCGCCACGCTGTCGAAGAGCTTCCAGTCGGCCTTCAACGTCGTCAAGGGCTCTGTTCCGGCCCGCACCGACGTGCCGGACACCGATTTCGACGCTTGCGGCAAGAAGGGCATGGCCGACCTGAAGGCCGCCAATGAAGGCGGCACGCTGTTCGGTTCGCTGGCGCAGGGCTATGGCGCGCCTCCCGCGGTTGCCAACGCCTACAAGGATGTCGTCTCGAAATTCGTGCACGGCCAGATCAAGACCTCGGACGAGGCCGTGATCCAACTGGTCAGCGCGATCGAAGACGCCAAGTAAGGCACCCGCCCATGTGAATGATCTCCCCGGCGCAAGCCGGGGAGATCCCCTGCGGCGAGGTTTTGCGGTTGCGCCGACCGGCACGCTTTCGTGCCGCAGAGCCCGAGACAGCAGAATTCCGGACCCGCCATACGGAATGGACAGATGAGCACAGTTGCTGAAACCAGTATCACGCTGACGCCGGAGCACGATGCCCGTCCGGGCGCCACGGTGCGCTCGCGCCTTCAGGACGCGCTGCCGAAGCTCGTGCTGGCGCCGAGCTTCGCCGCCACTATCGTCTTCGTCTACGGCTTCATCCTGTGGACGATCTATCTGTCCTTCACCAATTCCAAGACCTTTCCCTCCTATGCGATCACCGGGCCACGCGCCTATCAGCGGCTATGGCGCTGGACTTTCGAAAGCGATCCGCCGTCCTCCTGGTACACGTCGATCACCAATATGGGGATTTTCGGCTTCCTCTATATTTCCATCTGCCTGGCGCTCGGCCTGTTCCTAGCGATCCTGCTCGACCAGAAGATCCGCGGCGAAGGTGTGCTGCGGCCGATCTACCTCTACCCGATGGCACTGTCGTTTATCGTCACCGGCGTTGCCTGGAAATGGTTCCTGGACCCCGGCCTCGGCCTCGAGCAGACGCTGCACCAATGGGGCTGGACGAGCTTCCATTTCGACTGGATCAAGAACAAGGATTTCGTCATCTACACGGTGGTCATCGCCGGCGTCTGGCAGGCGTCGGGCTTCATCATGGCGATGTTCCTGGCCGGCCTGCGCGGCATCGACGGCGAGATCCTGAAGGCGGCGCAGATCGACGGCGCCACCACCTTCCAGCTCTACCGTCGCATCGTCATCCCGCTGCTGCGGCCGATCTTCCTGTCCGCCTTGATCGTCCTCGCGCATCTCGCCATCAAATCCTACGATCTGGTGGTCGCGCTGACCAGCGGCGGGCCGGGCGGTTCGGCCTGGCTGCCGTCCAACTTCATGTATGAGTACACCTTCAAGCGCAACGAGATGGCCGTCGGCTCGGCCAGCGCCGTGATCATGCTGATGACCATCACCGCGATCATCGTTCCCTATCTCTATTCCGAGCTTCGGGAGAAGCCGCGATGAGCGCCGTGGCCACTCCTGCTCGCCAGAGCACTGGCGGTATCAGCGCCAGGACGGTCAACCGTATTGTCATCTACGGGCTGCTGGCGCTGTTCGCGCTGTTCTATCTGATGCCGCTGTTCGTCATGCTTGTGACCTCGTTCAAGACCATGGACGAAATCCAGAACGGCAACATGCTGGCGCTGCCGCAGGAGCCGACCTTCGCACCTTGGATAAGGGCGTGGAGCGAGGTTTGCTCGGGTCTCACCTGCGTCGGCATGAAGGGTTATTTCTGGAACTCGATCAAGATGGTGGTTCCGGCCGTCATCATCTCGACCCTGCTCGGCGCGCTCAACGGCTATGTGCTGACGAAGTGGCGCTTTCGCGGGGCGACGCTGGTGTTCGGGCTGATGCTGTTTGCCTGCTTCATTCCGTTCCAGTCCGTCCTCTTGCCGATGGCAACGATCCTCGGCAGCCTCGGCCGGTTCGGCGTCAAGCTGCAGAACGCGACCGGCCTCACCTTCGGCTTCGGCAATCCGACCGTGAACCTTGTGTTCGTTCACGTCGTCTACGGCATCGGCTTCACCACCCTGTTCTTCCGCAATTATTACGAAGCGTTTCCGAACGAGCTGGTGAAGGCGGCGCAGATCGACGGCGCCAGCTTCTTCCAGATCTTCCGGCGCATCATGCTGCCCAACTCGCTGCCGATCATCGTGGTGACGGTGATCTACCAGTTCACCAACATCTGGAACGACTTCCTCTTCGCTTCCGCCTATGCCGGCTCAGGCGACGTGATGCCGATGACGGTGGCGCTGAACAATGTCGTCAACACCTCGACCGGCGTCGTCGAATACAACGTCAACATGGCGGCGGCGATGATCGCCGCGCTGCCGACGCTCCTCGTCTACGTGCTCGCCGGCCGCTATTTCGTGCGCGGCCTGATGGCCGGCGCCGTCAAAGGATAATCGCATGGCTTTTCTGGAAATTGACGGGCTGAAGAAGCGTTTCGGAGCGGTCGAGATCCTGAAAGGCATCGACCTCGACCTGGAAAAGGGCGGCTTCCTCGTGCTGGTCGGGCCTTCCGGTTGCGGCAAGTCCACGCTGCTCAACACTATTGCCGGCCTGGAAACCATCACCGAAGGGGAAATCCGCGTCGACGGACGCACGATCAACGATCTCCACCCCTCCAAGCGCGACATCGCCATGGTCTTCCAGAGCTACGCGCTCTATCCGAACATGACGGTTGCCGGCAATATCGCCTTCGGCATGGAGATGCGCGGCGTGCCGGCCGGCGAGCGCCAGAAGGCGATCGACAAGGTGGCGAAGGTCCTGCAGATCGGCCATTTGCTGAAGCGCAAGCCAAGCCAGCTCTCCGGCGGCCAGCGCCAGCGCGTCGCCATGGGCCGGGCGCTGGTGCGCGATCCAAAGCTGTTCCTGTTCGACGAGCCTTTGTCCAATCTCGATGCCAAGCTGCGTGTCGACATGCGCATCGAGATCAAGCGCCTGCACGCCACCACCGGCACTACCATCGTCTACGTCACCCACGACCAGATCGAGGCGATGACGCTGGCCACCAAGATCGCGGTGATGCGCGACGGCGAGGTGCAGCAGTTCGGCACGCCAGCCGAAATCTATAACAATCCGGTCAACCTGTTTGTTGCCGACTTCATGGGCTCGCCGGCGATGAACCTGATCCCGGCGACGATCGGCAGCAACGGCAGCGGCTTCTCCGTCGTCATGGAGCGCGAGGCGCGCCAGCCGATCTCGCTGCCGCTGGGCAATGCGCCGGCCGGCCTGTCGGCATTCCAGGGAAAACCGATCATCTTCGGCGTCCGCCCGGAAGCACTGACCGATCCCGAGGGTGCCGAACGCAACGCCTCGAACATCGCCCGCGCCGACTGTCACATCGAGGTCATCGAGCCGGCCGGCTCGGATACGTTCGCGGTCACCAATCTCGGCGGCAAGGCGGTGGTGGCGCGGCTGCGCGCCGATGCCAAAATCCAGCCCGGCACGGTCACGCCGCTCGCCTTCAACCTGACCAAGGCGGTGTTCTTCGATCCGGCGACCGAGAAACGCATCGTCTAACGGCCATGACAAATCCCGACATCGTCATCATCGGCTCCGGCATAGGCGGCGCCACGATCGCCTCCGGCCTTGCCGGCGGTGGCGCCTCGATCCTGATGCTGGAGCGCGGCGAACCACTGCCAGCAACACCGCACACACGCGACACCCGCGCGATCTTCGTCGACGGCCATTATCGGCCGAAGGAGATGTGGCTTGAGGCCGGCGGAGCGCCGTTCAACCCGGGCAATTACTACTTTGTCGGCGGCAATTCGAAATTCTACGGCGCGGTGCTGATCCGATACCGCAGGCAAGACTTTTCGGAGATGGAGCACTATGGCGGCGTCTCGCCGGCCTGGCCGTTTTCCTATGAGGAATTCGAACCCTGGTATTCCAGGGCCGAGCAGCTGTTCCGCGTGCGCGGTGCACTCGGCGAAGACCCGACCGAGCCGTTCCACTCGATGCCCTACCCTTTCGGGCCGGTGCCCGACGAGCCGCCAATCGCGCGTGCCCGCGCCGAGTTGAAGAGCCTCGGCCTGCACCCGGCATCGCTGCCGCTCGGCGTCGACATCGAAGCCTGGCTGAAAGACGGCAGCACGCCGTGGGACGCTTTTCCCAACACCGGCGTCGGCAAGGTCGACGCCCAAACGGGGCCGCTGACCGCCGCCCTTGCCGACCAGAACATCAAGCTCGAGACCGGCGCCCATGTCGAATATCTCGAGGCATCGCCGGATGCGAGGACGATCATCGCCGTCCATTATCGACAGAACGGTACGCTGAAGAAAGTCGCGCCGAAGCTGGTCATCCTATCGGCCGGCGCAGTCAATTCCGCCGCCATCCTGCTGCGCTCGCCCACCCCTCAGGGCAGAGGCGGTGGCAAAGGCCTGGCCAACCGCTCCGACCAGGTCGGCCGCAACTTCATGAACCACAATTCGAGCGCCATGCTGGCGATCGATCCACGCCGGCGGAACAAATCCGTCTACCAGAAGACGCTGATGCTGAACGATTATTATCTGTCCGACGGCAAGGGCGGCAAGCCGCTCGGCAATGTCCAGCTCCTCGGCAAGATCGACGGCAACATCCTCAAGGCCAATGTCAGGCGCGCGCCCAAATTCGCGCTGGATTTCATGGCCAGCCACGCCGTCGACTGGTATCTGATGTGCGAGGACCTGCCCGATCCCGAGAGCCGCATCATGATCGACGGCAAGGACATCGTCATGCAGTGGCGGCGCTCCAACATGCAGTCGCTCGACGGACTGACCAAGGTGATGCGCGAGAATTTCCGCGCCTGCGGCTATCCGATCGTCCTGTCGCGTCCGTTTGACAAGCGCACGCCCTCGCACCAATGCGGCACGGTGAAGATGGGCAACGATCCAGCGACCTCGCCGCTCGATCCGTTCTGCCGCTCCTTCGACCACAGCAATTTGTTCGTCGTCGATGCCGGCTTCCTGCCGAATTCGGCCGCCGTCAATCCGGCGCTGTCGATCGCCGCACAGGCGCTGCGCGTCGCCGACCATATCCGCAAGACGGAGCTCGCAACATGAGCCGCCCGGCAGCGATCGTCACCGGCGGCGCGCGCGGAATCGGCCTTGCCTGTGCCGAGGCGCTGGCCAGCGCCGGCTTCGATATTCTGGTCGCCGACCTTGCTGACGAAGCCGCAGACGGGCTCGCCGCCGACATCACCGGGCGCGGCGCGAAATTCGCCTATGTCAGCTGCGACATCGCCGACCTCGACGGCCACGCAGCGCTGATTGATGCCGCGACAAGCGCCTTCGGCCGCATCGACTGCCTGGTCAACAATGCCGGCATCGGCACTGTCCTGCGCGGCGATCTGCTCGAGCTCAAGCCGGAAAATTTCGACCGGGTGCTCGGCATCAATCTGCGCGGCACCGTATTCCTCAGCCAGGCCGTCGCCAAAGCGATGCTCGGCCTGCCAAGCGATGGTGCGAGATCGATCATCACCATCACTTCGGTCAGCGCCGCCATGGCCTCGCCGGAACGTTCCGATTACTGCATCTCCAAGGCTGGGCTTTCGATGTGGGTGAAGAACCTGGCGCTGCGGCTTGCCACCGAAAACATCGCCGTGTTCGAGGTGCGGCCAGGCATCATCCGCACCGACATGACCGCGGGTGTGACCGCCAAATATGACGGGCTGATCGACGGCGGGCTGGTGCCGGCGATGCGCTGGGGCGAGAGCGAAGATATCGGTGCCGCCGTGGCAGCACTCGCCGGTGGCAAGTTCGGCTTTTCGACCGGCTCGGTCATCAATGTCGACGGCGCGCTGTCGGTGCCGAGGCTATGAACAGGTGACGCCATGACCGACTACATCATCGTCGGCGCTGGCCCGGCCGGCTGCGTACTCGCCAACCGGCTGAGCGAAGATCCGTCGCATCAGGTGCTGCTGCTCGAAGCCGGCGGCAAGGACTGGCATCCGCTGATCCACATGCCGGCCGGTTTCGCCAAGATGACCAAGGGCATCGCCGCCTGGGGCTGGTCGACGGTGCCGCAAAAGCACATGCAGGACCGCGTCTTCCGATACACGCAGGCCAAGGTGATCGGTGGCGGCTCTTCGATCAACGCCCAGATCTACACGCGCGGCAACGCCCGCGACTACGACGCCTGGGAGAAGGAAGAAGGTCTTGCCGGCTGGGGCTATCGCGACGTGCTGCCCTATTTCAAGCGCGCCGAGAACAATCAACGTTATGCCAACGATTTCCACGGCGACCAGGGCCCGCTCGGCGTGTCGAACCCGATCGCGCCGCTGCCGATCTGCGAGGCCTATTTCCGTGCCGGACAGGAGATGGGCATCCCCTTCAATCCCGACTTTAACGGGGTAGCCCAGGAGGGCGTCGGTTACTATCAGCTGACGCAGAAGGACGCGAAGCGCTCCTCCGCCTCTGTCGCCTATCTCCGGCCGATCCGCGAGCGAAAGAATCTCACCATCAGGACCGGCGTTCTGGTGACACGCATCGTCGTCGACAAGGGCCGCGCCGTCGGCGTCGAGATCGTCGACAGGCCGGGCGGCCAGCCAACGGTCCTGCGCGCCGAGCGCGAGGTGATCGTCTCGTCCGGCGCTATCGGCTCGCCGAAGCTTCTGATGCAGTCGGGCATCGGCCCGGCCGACCATCTGAAGGCGGTCGGCGTCACACCGGTGCACGATCTGCCCGGCGTCGGCTCCAACCTGCAGGATCATCTCGACCTGTTCGTCATCGCCGAATGCACCGGCGATCACACCTACGACAACTACGCCAAGCTGCACTGGACGGCGTGGGCCGGCCTGCAGTATCTGCTCCTGAAGAAAGGCCCAGTAGCCTCCAGCCTGTTCGAGACCGGCGGCTTCTGGTACGCCGATCCGACCGCCGCCTCTCCCGACATCCAGCTGCATCTCGGCCTCGGCTCCGGCATCGAGGCCGGCGTCGAGAAGCTGAACAATCCGGGCGTGACATTGAACTCGGCCTTCCTGCGCCCGCGCTCGCGCGGCACCGTGCGGCTGAACAGTGCCGACCCGGCCGACCGCCCGCTGATTGATCCGAACTATTGGTCCGATCCCTATGACCGCGACATGTCGATCAAGGGGCTGAGGCTGGCGCGCGAGATCATGCGGCAGAAGGCGCTGCAGCCCTATGTACTGCGCGAGGTACTGCCGGGACCCGACCTGCAGAGCGGCGACGAGTTGTTCGACTACGCTTGCCGCAGTTCCAAGACCGACCATCACCCGGTCGGCACCTGCCGCATGGGCCACGATGCAATGAGCGTGGTAACGCCAGATCTCAGGCTGCGCGGTATCGAGGGCCTGCGCGTCTGCGACGCCTCGGTGATGCCGCGCATCCCCTCCTCCAACACCAATGCCCCGACGATCATGGTTGGCGAAAAAGGCGCCGATCTGATCCTTGGCCGCGAGCCGTTGCCGCCGGCGGTGTTTTCCACCAACCGAGCGGCATGAGGGACAAAAGAATGATCAGGCACTGTGTCTTCGTCAGATTTCGCAACGATGTCGCCGACGCCGAGCGCGCGGCAATCCATGCCGATCTCGAAGCGTTGCGGGCGGTGATCGACGGCATGGGCAAGGTCGAATTCAGCGCCAATACCAGCCCGGAACCCTTCGCCCGCGGCTTCACGCACGGCTTCACCATCGACTTTCGCGACGCTGCGGCACGCGATGCCTATCTGGAGCATGAAGCGCATCAGCGAGCCGGCGCAAAACTGGTCGCGGCGCTCGAAGGTGGCACCGACGGGCTGATGGTGTTTGACCTGGAGATCGCGTGACTATCCCATTCTCAGCGCAACGACGCCGGCAACGATGCTAAGCACCGCGGCACCTCGCCATGCCGTCATCTTCTCGCCGAGCGCGAACACCGAGATCATCATGGCGAACAGGATCGATGTTTCGCGCAGCGACGCCACCGAGGCGATCGGCGCCTTGGTCATCGCCCACATCACGATCCAGTAAGCGCCGCCGCTGAGCACGCCGGTATAGATTCCGGCCTTCCAGTCGCGCGCCAGCACCGGCAGCGCCTGTGGTCCGCGAAAGACGACGCATAGCACCAGCGCCCACAGCGCATCGCAGACGAACAGCCAGGCGGCATAACTCGACGCGGTGGCGGCCAGCCGCGCGCCGCTGCCGTCCGACAGCGTGTAGCTGGCGATGAAGATCGATGTGCCCAGCGCGAAGCCGACGGCGCGCAGGTTCAATTTCTCCAGATGCGCGCCGCCGCGAAACGACAGCACCAGCGTGCCCGCCGACAACAAGAGGATGCCGAGAATGGCGAGCGGCGCCGGCATCTCGGCAACCACCACAACGCCCCCCAAAGCGGCCAGCAATGGCGCGGTGCCGCGCGCCAGCGGATAGGTCTGGGCGAAATCGCCGGCCTTGTAGGCGCCGATCAGGAACGTCCTGTAGCCCATGTGGAAGACAACCGAGGCGAGGATGTATGGCCACACTTCCGGCTTCGGCACCTCGACGAAAGGCAACGTCACCAGCGCAGCGGCACCCATGCCGAGCGTCATCAGTGTGATCGACAGGAAACGGTCGAGATGGACCTTGACCAGCGCGTTCCAGATCGCATGCATGGAAGCGGCGGCGAGCACCGCGAAAAAGACAAACAGGCTCATCGGCGGTTCATCCGCCGCCCGTCCCGATGACGATCGGCGTCTCCAGGTCGATATCGACCCAGAGCGGAAAATGGTCGGAAGCGATTTGCTCGATATCGGCGCTGACCGAGCGCACGCGCCCGGCAAACATGCCGCCGACGAAGCAATGGTCGAGCCGGCGCTTTGCCAGCCTGGCATCGATAGTCTTCACATGGGTGTGGAAATCCGCTGTCGGTTCCATTGCGACGGCGGCGGCATCGACAAAACCGTCGAGATAGGCGGCACCGCGATGATAGGGCGCGCTGCCGACAATGCGCCGGTACTCGGCGCTATCCGGCTCCATGTTGAAGTCGCCCAACCAGATCGCCGCTACGGGGTTTTCTGGCTCCTGTTCGCCATTGCTCCAGTTGCGCGCCGGCTCGTCGTCGGCGCCGCTCCATGGGCCGCCCTCGGACGGCGCGCGGCGATGCTCGGCGAGCAAATAGTCGATCTGCTCCAGCCGCTCCTCGGCCGCGATATGCGCCAGATGCAACGACAGCACCCGCACCGGACCGGCAGGGGTGCGGATCATGCATTCGAGTGCGGCATTGCGGGTGTTGAGCGGCCGCAGCGTGCGCCTGAGCGGCAGCGTATGCAGCCGCGACCAGACGATCGGAAGCTTCGACAGAACCATGGTGCCGAATTGCCGCCGCCGGTTGACGATGCGGCCTTCACGCCGGTGGTTGGCATCCATGTCGAAGGCCGGCCCGTAGACCCAATGATAGTCGGGCAGCAATTGCGAAAGAACTTCCGGCTGGTCGTCCTCGTTGCTGCGCAACCAGTGCCGTTCCACCTCCTGCAAGGCGACGATGTCGGCGCCGGCCACGACCTTGGCACAACGCGCCAGGTCGTAGCGGCCATCGCTGCCGAAGCCGTACTGGATGTTATAGCTGACCAGCTTCATTGCTTATCCGGCTCAGTTTCCTGCTGGCAGTAGCCGTTCGCTGACAGCCTTGCAATGTGCAGCCGGGCGGAGGGAGCTTGGGCCAGATGCTAAGTGGTCAGCGGCTGGAACCGACCGGGCGGGGATGCTGCCAGTTCCGACCAGTCGATTTCTTCCTCAAGGCGGTGGTAGGCTTCGTCGCCGATCGTTCCGTCGATGCGCAAACGCTCCAGCGCATCGCGCTGGCTCTTGATGGCGTAAAGACGCAACCTGTCATACTCGGTCGCCGCCTGGGCATCCTCCGGGTTTTCGGCGATGGCGCGCTGGGCGGCATATTGCTCTCGCACCGCCCCGGCCGCGCTCGATGTCTTGCCGCTGAGCACGTCCAGCGCCGCCTGCATGATGGCGACGCGCGCCTGCGCCACCTCCCGGTCGACCGTCCGATCGAGGTCGAGATTGAGCAGAAGCAGCAACGGTTTCAGGCTGACGCCTTGCAGCACCAATGTGCCGAGCACGACCGTGAAAGCGGCGAGCACGATCGGATCACGGCCCGGAAAGTCGGCCGGCAAGGCGAAGGCTGCCGCAAGCGTCACCAGGCCACGCATGCCGCACCAGCCGATGAGCACGCCGCCGCGGAGTGTCGGTGCGTCCTTCCGCCTGTCCTCGTCGCCCAGACGTGCCAGCGCTCTGAGGATCGCGCCGCAGCCCAGAACCCAGACGAGCCGCGATACGATGACGACGGCCAGCACAGCCAGGGCAAAGACGAACGCCTCGCTTTGTCCTTGCTCGGCAAGTCGGCCGACGATGGACCGCGCTTGCAGGCCCATCAGAACGAAGGCCAGCACGTTGAGCACGAACACCGCCGTCTCCCAGACCGAGTAGGAGCTGACACGATTCCTTGCCGGCATGCGGCGCGGCGATGTACGTGCGATCGTCATGGCATAGACGACGATCGTGATGATGGCGGAAAGCCCTATCCTGTCGGCCAGGATCCAGACGCCGAAGGTTGAGGCGAATTGCACTACGGTGCCGCTCGCCGGGTCGTCGATGCGGCCGAGTATGGCGAGAGACAACCGGCCGAGCACATAGCCTGCGGCAAGGCTGCCGACCGTCGACAGCAGGATCATTGGAACGGCACTGCTCAACAGGATGGAGCCGGCGGCTGCGGAAACCGACATCCTGTAGATCAACAGCGCCGTGGCGTCGTTGAGCAGGCTCTCGCCTTCCAGGATGGCGGTGATGCGGTGCGGCACCTTGAACTGTCCGAGCACGGCCGCCGCCGCCACCGCATCGGGCGGCGCTACGATCGCGCCGAGCGCTATGGCCGCGGCAATGGGCAGGCCTGCCATCGTCCAGCCGACCAGCGCGACCGTCACGGTGGTGAAGATGACGGCGCCAAGCGCCAGCAGGATGAGCGAAACCTTGTAGCGGTTGAGATCGCGCAGCGACGTGTCATAGGCCGCGTCGAGCAGAACCGGCGCGATGAACAGAGCGAGCGCCAGCTCCGGGTCGATCTCGATGGTCGGGGCAAACGGCAGGAAGGCGATGCCGGCGCCGGCCAGCGCCAGCAATGACGGATAGGGAATCTGCAGACGCCGCGACAGCGCGGTCAGGGCGACCGCGATGAGAAGCAGGACAAGGGTGAGTTCAAAAAGCGCCATGCCTTATCGTAGCGGTGAAGCCGGGCGATTGGCACTGCAAAAACGGCGACGGCTTTGGCTGCTCGTGAATGGTGAATGGCTGCGTGCAGAGGAATTTCGGCGCGTAAAGCGCATTCTCACTATTCACTATTCACCATTCACTCTTCTCCTAATGCAGCACCAGCATGTCGCCCGACGAGAACGAAATCTCGGCCTTTTCGCCGACGGCCGGCGGCGGTGTGGCCGGACTATTGAACGTGTCGAGCGAGACCGTGCTGCCGCCGATGCCGACGCGAACCCGGATGACCGAGCCGAGGAAATGCACCTCGGCGATTTCGCCCGAAAGGCTGGAATCGCGGCCGGGGTGTCGGCCGAGCGAGATCGCCTCGGGCCGCAACGCCAGCGACAGCGTGTCGCCGGACTTCGAGCCGTTGAGCTTGCCCTTGAGCGAGACCTCTTGCGAGTTGACGCGCACCTTGCCCGAAGCGGCGTCGGTGACCGTGCCTTCGAGCACGTTCAGCGTGCCGACGAAATTGGCGACGAATTTGGTTGCCGGACGGTTGTAGATCTCGAACGGCGTGCCGACCTGCTCGGCCTTGCCGCCATACATGACGGCGATGCGGTCGGAGATCGACAGCGCCTCTTCCTGGTCGTGGGTGACGAAGATGGTGGTGATGCCGAGCTTCTTCTGGATCGAGCGGATTTCCTCGCGCAGTGACACGCGCACCTTGGCGTCGAGTGCCGACAGCGGCTCGTCGAGCAGCAGCAGTTTCGGCTTGGGCGCAATCGCCCGCGCCAGCGCGATGCGCTGCTGCTGACCGCCGGAGAGCTGATAGGGATAGCGGTCGCCCATCTGCGGCAGCTTGATGATGTCGAGCATCTCGGCAACGCGCCTGTCGGCATCGGCCTTCGGCATGCCGGCGACCTTCAGCCCGAAGCCGATATTCTGCGCCACGGTGAGGTTCGGAAACAGCGCATAGGCCTGGAACACCATGCCGACATTGCGCTGGTTGGGCTTGAGCCGGGTGATGTCCTTGCCGGCCACGACGATCTTGCCGGCGCTTGGCTCCTCGAAACCGGCGACCATGCGCAGCACCGTCGTCTTGCCGCAGCCCGACGGGCCAAGGAAGGAGACGAATTCGCCCGGCTCGACGTCGAGGTTGAAATCCTGCACCACAATGGCGGCGCCGAAGGATTTCTGCACATGCTGGATTGAGAGGAATGGCTCGGTCATGGCTTTTTCCTTCGGGTCAGTTCGGACGGTTCGCCGATCGCGGCGCGAAGCGCGACAGGATCTGGATCAGCGACATGCAGCCCCAGGTGATGGCGAAGGCGATGATGGCAAGCGCCGCCGGCTCGTAGGCGCGGTTGGCGCCGACGTTCTGCAGATAGGGTCCGAAAGCAGGCCGGTTGAGCAGGCTGGCCATGGTAAATTCACCGATGACGATGGCGAAGGTCAGGAAGGCGCCTGACAGCACCGCGATCAGCACATTGGGCAGGATGACCCGGGTGATGATCGTGCCCCAGCCGGCGCCGAGGATCTGCGCCGCTTCGGTCAGTGTCCGCACGTCGATGGTGCGAAGCCCGGTGTCGACGGCACGATACATATAGGGCAGCGCCAGTGTCGCATAACCGATGACCAGCAAGGCATTGGCTCCTGTGTCGCTGGCCAGGAACGGCAGCGGTGAGTTCGACCCGTACATTCTGATGTAGCCGAAGACGATAACGATGGCCGGGATGACCAGCGGCAGCAGCGTGATGAACTCGACGACGGGCCTTAGCTGCGGGAGCCGCAGACGAATCCAGTACGCCGCCGGCACCACCACCAGCACGCCAAGGACGATGGTGAAGATGGCGGCGACCACCGAATAGACGAACGTCGCCTGGAAGCGGGGATCGCCGAGCACGACCTGATAGGCATCGAAGGAATACGCGCCGCGCCGCATGCGCATGGAGAATTCCACGGTCGCGATCAGCGGAATGAAGAAATAGGCCGCGCCCAGCGCGAAGACGATCCAGGCCCAGAATCTGCCGGACTTCATTTGAGCCACCTCTCAGAGCGCGTCCGGAACCAGATGTAGAAGACGTTGGCCAGCCCGGTGATGACGATCATGCCGAAGGCAATGGCGTAGCCGAGATGGGCATTGTGCAGCACGTCACCGCGGATCTGCGCGTAGAGCAGGATAGGGACGATGTTAAGCGAGGAGCCGGTCAGAGCGTAAGCGGTGGCGATGGCACCGAAGGCGTTGGCGAACAAGAGAATGACGGTGCCGAGGAAACTTGGCCAGATCACCGGAATGACGACCATGCGCCAGAACTGCGCCTGGGTCGCGCCAAGCGTTGCCGCCGCTTCGCCCCATTCCTTCTTCAGCCCATCGATCGCCGGCACGATGATCACCACCATCAGCGGGATCTGGAAATAGACATAGGTCAGCGTCAGGCCCCAGAACGACAGGATGTTGAAACCATGGGCATAAATGTTGAAGCCGACCAAGACGTTGAGCAGCACCGTGGCGAGCCCGAGCCGGCCGAGCGTCGCGAGGAAGGCGAAGGCCAGCGGCACGCCGGCAAAATTGGAGGCCACGCCGGAAAAGGTCAGTGTCGCCGAGCGTATCCACTCCGGCAGCCCGCCGCGCACGATGGCGATGGCAATGGCAAGCCCCGCGAAAGCACCGATCAGCGACGAGGCGAGGCTGACCTTGATTGAGATCCAGTAGGCGGCAACGATCGACGGCTGCGCCAAGGCCGCTATGTTTTCGAAAGTGAATTCGCCCGCATCGTTCCGGAATGCGCCAAGCATTAGATAGAGCGTGGGCAGGATCAGGAACATGATGGCGAAGATGAAGAAAGGCGCAACGCCAAGCCATTGCGTCGGCAGCCTCATGCTGCGGGCGTCGGCAGGAGGCGCGGTCTTCCCGGCAACAGCGTGATCGGACAACGAGATATCGGTCATGCGCCGGCTACCGTCCTGGAGGTATGCCGGGTGGCCATCTAAGCCGCCCGGCTGATCTCAAGTCTTACTTGACGTTGGCGCCGACGACGGCATCCCAGTTCTTGGTGATGGCTTCCTTGGCCTTGCCCTGCTCGTCGAGCGTCGGGAACACCGCGGCTGCATAGGACTCGGCCGGCGGCAGCTTGGCCATCACGTCAGCCGGGAGCTTGCTATTCTTGGCGAGGTCGTTGAAGCGGATCGGGTGACAATAGCCCTTCAGCCAGGCGATCTGGCCTTCGTCGGAATAGAGATATTCCAGCCACAGCTTGGCAGCATTCGGGTGCGGCGCGTAAGCACTAATCGCCTGAACATAGACGCCGGCGACGACACCGGTCTTCGGCACGACGACGTCGACCGGCGGATTGCCCTTCAGCGTATCACGGCCGGCAAGCGCGTTATAATCCCAGGTCACCAGGATTGGCGTCTGGCCTTGGGCAAGCGTCGCGGGCTTGCCGATGACCGGCACGAAATTGCCGGCGGCGTTGAGCTTCTTGAAGAAGTCGAGACCAGCCGTG
The DNA here is from genome assembly GCF_040322715.1 of Mesorhizobium sp. M0106. Taxonomy (NCBI): domain Bacteria; kingdom Pseudomonadati; phylum Pseudomonadota; class Alphaproteobacteria; order Hyphomicrobiales; family Phyllobacteriaceae; genus Mesorhizobium; species Mesorhizobium sp. M0106. The sequence continues at coordinate 178,011 of NZ_JAMYUA010000001.1, forward strand.
CCGGCGGCTTCGCCGGCAGCCGCACCGCCGGAAAGGCCGGCGGCATAGACTGCCTGGATGGCCTGGTTCGAAGCACGCGGGTCACCGGCGAGCGCCACGGTATTGGCGAATTCCGGCTTCAGCAAGTCGGCCCAGTCGGCCGGCGCTTCCTTGACCAGGTCCTTGTTCACCAGAAACGAAAGCACGCCGTAATAGTCGCCGGTCCAAAAGCCTTCGGCATCCTTGGCGCTGTCCGGGATCGAGTCCCAGGTTGATACTTTATAAGCCTGGATCAGGCCATCCTTCTTGGCGGTCGGGCCGAAGCTCAGGCCGACGTCGATGACGTCGGGCGCTTGCGGGCCCTTGTTGTCCTTGTTGGCCTTGATCGCCTCGACCTCGTCGCCGGAGCCGGCATCGGGGTTGAGCTCGTTGATGGTGAGTTCCGGATATTTTGCCTTGAAGCCGTCGATGACCGCGCCGTAGCCGCACCAGTCATGCGGCAGCGCGATGACCGTGAGCTGGCCTTCAGCCTTGGCTGCGGCGACCAGTTCATCCATGGACTGGGCCGACGAGATGGCAGAGGTCGCCATCAGGGCGACGGCCGAAAGGGAAAGCAGTTTTCCCGTGAATTTGAACATGTGTTCTCTCCGTTGAACTGACGCCGTTGGACGCCTGCGATGCGGTATCGTTTTCGTGTGACAGCCAGATGAAAGCTTTGTGAAAGCGATGCCCCGCAGTATGAAAAAGTAAACTCTTTTTAACCGGCTGTAGCAATCGCTTCGCGATTCTTTTTCCGGCTAACTAGTTTCGATCTTGCCTTTCATCTTTCCCCTTTCCTTTGCCTCTTTTCCCAAGTCGATTTCCGATGCGAAAATTGTCTCAGACGGTGCCGGCGATGGCGTTTTCGAGCAGCGTCAGCGCCGCCTTCTTGGTCAGCTTGACCGGGTTGCCGCCGGCGGTCGGATCGACCACCGCCATGTCGGCAATCAGGCCCTTGCGTCTCTTGTCCATGTCGAGCCCCTTGATCAGGCCGGGCAGCGCATGCGGCACCTTGAGCTCCTTGCGCAGCTTGATGATCGCCTTGGCAAAACCGTCGAAGCCGCCCTTGATGCCGCAATAGGCGGCAAGCCGGGCGATGCGCGGCTCGATCGCCTCGCGGTTGAAGGCCAGCACGTAGGGCATGAACACGGCGTTGGTCATGCCGTGGTGGCTATCGTAGAGCGCGCCGATCGGATGCGACAGCGAATGAATCGCTCCAAGCCCTTTCTGGAAGGCGGCCGCTCCCATGGCAGCGGCGCTCATCATGTTGGCGCGGGCGACCAGATCCTTGCCGTTGGCGTAGGCTTTCGGCAGGTTTTCGAAGACCAGCCTTATGCCTTCCACGGCGATGCCGTCGGCCATCGGGTGATAGCCCGGCGCGCAATAGGCTTCGAGGCAATGGGCAAGCGCATCCATGCCGGTGCCGGCGGTGATGAAGCCCGGCATGCCGACCGACAGCTCCGGATCGGCAATGACGATCGCCGGCAAAAGCTTTGGATGGAAGATGACCTTCTTGGTATGGGTCGCTTCATTGGTGATGACGCCGGCGCGGCCGACTTCCGAGCCGGTGCCGGCCGTGGTCGGCACGGCGATGATCGGCGCGATCGCATCGGCATCGGCGCGTGTCCACCAGTCGCCGACATCCTCGAAATCCCAGACCGGCCGTGTCTGCCCGGCCTGGAAGGCGATCAGCTTGCCGAGGTCGAGCGCCGAGCCGCCGCCAAAGGCAATGACGCCGTCATGCTTGCCCTTCTTGAACACGGCAATGCCGGCGGTCAGGTTGGAATCCACCGGGTTCGGCTTGACCTCGGAAAATACGCCATACGGCACCTTGGCGTCGTCGAGGATCTTCAGCGTCGAGGCCACCACCGGCAGCCTGGCCAGTCCCGGATCGGTGACGAACAGCGGCCGCTTGATGCCGGTCGCCGCCAGCACCTCCGGCAGCTCCTTGATGCGTCCGGCGCCGAAGCGGACGGTCGTCGGGTAATTCCATTTGGAAACGAGTTTTGTCATTTCGACCTTCTTGACTGCTTTCGTGCTCTTGGATGTCATTAGTTTACAAAGGTGTTGGCCACACGTTCCGACCGCATCATGTACGGAACCCAGATGACTGCGGCCCATATCGAGCGCGAAATTCCGCCCACGGTGTCTGCGTCGTACGCGTCGGCCAATTCTGGAACGGCGGTAGGAAAAGCCAGATGCACAGCCCATGGATCGAGAACGGCATATACCGGCATCGCGAATGCCCAAATCATGTACCAGCCGGGGAATATCTGCCAGCGCTTGAACATGAAGAACAATAACAGGATCGGCGCTGTAAGGTTTAGGATGCCGGATATCACCAATTCGGCAAGAATCAGCACACCTTGGGACAAACTGTAGGCCTGCCAGTTCTGTAACATGCCGAGATAGTCGGTATTGTGCAGTTGTACCAACCCCAGTATCGGCGTGAGCATCAACCCGAGCATCGGCAGGACAAGCCATCCGCCGATACTCTCGGGACCCTCACCATCTGGCAGCGTCGATTGTTGTGTATCCGCCATTACTCCCCCTCAACAGCGATCGCATGCTTGTCGATCGCCACCTTAGATCACCTCGCGCAGATGGTATGATTTCGGCCTGGTCAGATTGTCGTAGCCGATGGCCGACAGTGCCGCGCCCTTGCCGGTGTCCTTGACGCCGGTCCAGACCAGCGCCGGGTCGAGATAGTCGCAGCGGTTCATGAACACGGTGCCGGTCTCGACGCGATCGCCGATCGCCGCCGCATGGCCGGTGTCGCGCGTCCAGATCGAGGCCGTCAGCCCATAGGGGCTGTCGTTCATCAGCGCGATCGCTTCCTCGTCGTTGCGCACCTTCATGATGCCGACGATCGGGCCAAAGCTTTCCTCGCGCATGACGCTCATCTGGTGGTCGACCTGGGTCAGCACTTCCGGCGCCAGATAGGGCGAACCTTGCCTGTCGTTGGCCACCTTCATATCGATGTGCGCCCTGGCGCCCTTGCGCAACGCCTCGGCCTTCTGCTCGCGGATCAGGTCGGCGAAGCGCGCCTGCGCCATCGGCCCCATGGTGGTCGCCTGGTCGAGCGGATTGCCGACGACGTAGTTCCTGGTCTCGGCAATGAAGCCCTCGACGAATTCATCGTAGACCTTCTCGTGGACATAGACGCGCTCGATGCCGCAGCAGCACTGGCCGGAATTGTAGAAGGCGCCGTCGACCAGATTGGCAACGGCATGGTCCATCTTTGCGTCCGGCAGCACATAGGCCGGATCCTTGCCGCCGAGTTCGAGGCCGAGCGTCATGAAGGTGCCCGCCGCCGCCTTTTCGATGGCGCGGCCGCCGGCGACCGAGCCGGTGAAGTTGACATGGTCGATCTTGCCGGAGCCGAGCAGCCTTTCAGTCTGCGCGTGGTTCAGGACGAGGTTCTGGAACAGGCCCTTGGGCAGGCCGGCCTTATCAAACGCCTGCTGAAACCGTTCGCCGACCAACAATGTCTGTGCCGCATGCTTGAGGATGACGGCGCTGCCCGCCATCAGCGCCGGGACGATGGTGTTGACGGCGGTGAGATAGGGATAGTTCCACGGCGCGATCACCATGACGACGCCGAGCGGCATCTTCTTCACATAGCGCCGAAAGCCGTCCTTCGGGTTGGAGGCCATGACCGGCTTCAAGGCCGCCTCGGCGATCTCGACCATGTAGCTGACGCGTTCCCTGACGCCGCCGAACTCGCCGCCATAGCGCACCGGCCGGCCCATCTGCCAGGCGATCTCCGGCACGATCTCGTCGGTCATGGCGACCAGCGCTTCCAGCATGGCAAGCATGTACTTGCCGCGCTCGACGACCGGCGTCTCAGCCCACTTCTCCTGCGCCGCCTTGGCACGTTCGACCGCGGCACCGATCGCCTGGTCGGTGGCAAGAGGCCGTTCGGCATAGATCGAACCGTCGACGGGGGATTTTATCTTGACCGTTTCGGTCATGCCTTGGGTCCTCGCATTCTACAATAATGTCGTTGGTTAGCGCCGCCCTCATCCGCCTGCCGGCACCTTCTCCCGTATACTGACGGGGAGAAGGGACAAGCTCAGCGCCGGGCCCCCTCTCCCCCGTTCTTCACGGGAGAGGCTGAGGGTGAGGAGCGGCGCCAACGTTGCCAGATTATTCAATACCGCTCGAACCCCCTGTGCAGTTCCCAGTCCGTAATCCGGCGGTCGTACTCGAACTGTTCCCAGTGTGCCGTGTGGACGTAATGTTCCAGCACATCGTCGCCGAGCGCCTGCCTCAGCATTTTCGATTCCGCCAGTGTCGCCGCGGCGTCGCGCAATGTCTTTGGAATTTCGGGCAGCTGCGAGGCCTGGTAGGCATCGCCGACGAAGGGCTTCTGCAGCTCAAGCTTTTCATCGATGCCGGCAAGCCCGGCCGCGATCAGCGCGGCGAAAGCCAGATAGGGGTTCAAATCGGCGCCGCCGATGCGGCATTCCATGCGGATGCCTTTGGTGCCCTCGCCGCAAAGACGGAAGCCGGCGGTGCGGTTGTCCTCGCTCCACATGATCTTGGTCGGCGCAAACGTGCCGGCCTGGAAGCGCTTGTAGGAATTGATGTAGGGCGCCAGGAACCAGGTGAATTCCTTGGCATATTTGAGCTGGCCGGCCGCCCATTGCTGGCCGAGTGTCGACAGCGTCCACTCGGCATTTTTGTCGTAGAACAACGGCGTCTTGCCGTCGGCGCTCCACAGCGAATTATGGATGTGGCTGGAATTGCCGGCGAGCCCGTAATTGTACTTGGCCATGAACGAGATCGCCTTGCCTTCGGACTCGGCGATTTCCTTGGCGCCGTTCTTCAGGATGACGTGGCGGTCGGCCATGTCGAGCGCCTCGGCGTAGCGGACATTGATCTCTTCCTGGCCTGGCCCCCACTCGCCCTTCGAATTCTCGATCGGGATGCCGGCCGCCTCCATCTCGTTGCGCAGCCGGCGCATGACGCCTTCTTCCTTGGTGGTGATGCCGATCTGGTAGTCGCCGATGTAGGGCGATGCCGTCTCGAGGCCCTGCCAGTGCTTCTTGCGGGCGGAATCGTAGGTTTCGCTGAACAGATAGAATTCGAGCTCGGAAGCGAAATAGCCGATATAGCCGCGATCCTGCAGCCGCTTGACCTGCTTCTTCAGCATGGCGCGTGGCGAATGCGCCAGGTCGTCATGGGTATGGTGGTCGAGCACGTCGCAGATCACCAGCGCCGTCTTCTCCAGCCACGGAACGAGCCGCAGCGTCGCAAGGTCCGGCTTCATGACGAAATCGCCATAACCCTTCGACCAGCTCGCCGCCTTGTAGCCGGGCACCGGTTCCATATCGATGTCTGCCGCCAAGAGATAGTTGCAGCCATGCGTCTCGTCATGCGCGGAATCGACGAAATAACGGGCCAGGAACCGCTTTCCCGCGAGCCGCCCCTGCATATCGACGATGCAGGCCAGCACCGTGTCGACCTCGCCGCTGGAGACCGCTTGCTTCAACTGATCGAACGAGAAATTTCCGGCCATTCCTTTGGCACTCCAGCGCTTGTCGTTTCGGGCTTGTCACTTTGAAAAGGAAACGAAAACCACGGCCGGCGCGAATGCCGGCCATGGTCATGAGAGGGGGTCAGGCGCCGGCTTCGCCTATGGCTAGCTCGGCTGCCTTGATCGCCGCCTGACGCTTTGCGATCTGGTCGCCGATGGGCGGACCCTGGAAGCGGCGGTTCTCGAAACCGAACCAAAGCACCGCGGTCAGCACAATGAAGCCCAAGGTGATATAGAGCACTTTGTCGTTCGGCGGCTGGATGGCGATGTAGAAGATGATCGCCATGCCGATGACCGACAGGATGCAAAACAGCTTGAACAGGCCGGCGCCGAGGTTCCATGGGCCGGGGTTCGGCCATTTTTCCGTTCCGAAAGCCATCATGCCGAGCACGATCGGAATGATGAAGGACAGAAACAGGAACACCAATGTCGAATTGACGACGATGGTATAGATGTTCGTGCCGCCGACCGAGATGAACTGGGCAAGAAAGACATAGATGACCTCGAGCACAGCAGCCGTCCAAATCGCATTGACCGGCGTGCGCCAGGTCGGGCTGACCTTGGCTAGCGAGGCCGAGCCGACCGGCATGCCGCCGTCACGCGAGAAGGCGAAAAGCATGCGCGAGGCAGAGGTGACCGTTGCCAGACCGCAGAGGAACTGCGCGATCAGGATGCCCAGATAGAGCAGTGTCTTCAGCCACGCCGGCAAGATCGCGTCCATCGTGGCGAAGAACACGCTCCAGCCCTGCTTGGCGCCGGCCGCCAGATCCGGAATCGCCAGTACGATCGCGCACAGCATCACCCAGCCGATCAGCGACGACCAGACTACGGACGAAACGATTGCCCGCGGAACCGAGTGCGCCGCCCTCAACGTTTCTTCCGAAGTATGCGCCGACGCGTCATAGCCAGTGATGGTGTAAACCGGCAGCAGCAGGCAGAGCAGGAAGAGATACGTCATGGAATCGGACTGCGGGAAAACACCGCCGCCCGCGTCGCCCGAATAGTTCGTGAACGTCCACAGCCGCGTGATGTCGATCGCTGGAGCAAACATCAGGCAGGCGACGATCAGCACGGCTGTCGTTGCCAGGATCAGGAAGCCGGAGGCGTCCGTCAACATAGCCGTCAATTTGATGCCGAAATGATTGAGCAGCGCCTGCAACACGGTGATGAAGGCGACAAACCCGACGATCTCACCAGGCGTGCCAGTCATGCCGAAGGCTCCGCCGAAAGTGCCGACGAAGAAGAAAGCAGTACCGATGTTGATGGCGCCGAGCACGGTGATCAGGCCGAGCAGATTGAGCCATGCGGTGAGCCAGCCAGTGAAACGGTTCCCTAGGATGGATGCCCAGTGATAGAGGCCGCCGGCGGTCGGAAATGCAGAGGCGATCTGGGCCATGGCGAGCGCGAAAAATCCCGAAACCATGCACCCGACGATCCAGCCGATGCCAGCGCCGGCGCCACCGATGGACGACGTCGCTTGCGCGAAGGAATTGATGCCGCCTGAGAGGATGCAGATGATCGAGAACGAGATCGCGAAATTCGAGAAGCGGCTCATGCTTCGCGACAGTTCCTGAGCATAGCCCATTCCGTGGAGAACTTTCAGGTCCTCCTTCTTGTCAACTTCGCTGTAACCCGGTGCTACCATTTTAAAGTCCCCTTTTGGTTTCTTAGCTGGCCGATTGAACTGACTTTCCGACTGCGCTTGGTCTGGAGGCCTTGGCCGCTTCGGGCTCCAGATTGAGAAAAATACCGGTGAGCAGATCCGCCCATTTCCGCTGCCCGGCCGCGCCGGCGATCTCGTCGTTGCGGATTTCAATCATTGCGCAGGGCAGCCCGCGCGAGCGCGCATGGCGTTCCAGCGTGAAATAGACCCGGTCGGCCGGCGAATAGGGTTCGTTGACGCCGACGCTGACGCCGGCAAGCCGCTTCAGTGTCGCGATCAGCGGCGCCGCCAGCCGGCGATCCTCGTCGTGGATGATGCCGATGTGCCAGGGCCGGCTTTTGCCTTTGTAGAGCGGCGTGAAGGAATGGATCGAGACCAGCCTGGTCTCCCGCCCAGCCGCCAGGCGCTCGTCGATGACCGTTGCGATCCGCTCGTGAAACGGTCGCCACGCCAGCGCGATGCGCGCCTCCCGCTGGTCGGCCGAAAGTCCCTGGTTGGCCGGGACCACGGTTTTTTCGCTGGCGCTGACCGTCACTATCAGGTCCGGCGCGTCGAGCGGGCGGTTGCAGTCGATGATGAGCCGCGAGATGCAGGTCTCGACCAGCGTCGCATCGAGCGCCTCGGCCATGCGGCGCGCCACCGGCAAGGCGCCGGGATCCCAGGCGATGTGGCGGGAAAGATCCTCGGCGGCAAGGCCGAGCGTTCCGAATTCCGGTGGCAGGAAATTGGAGGCGTGGTCGCAGGTCAGCACGAAGGGGCTCGATCCGCCGGGGTTCGTCACCCTTACGGTTTCAGGCGATGCAAGGCTGGCGGGCCGTGCTGTCTCCATTGTCTGCTGTCCCCGGGGAGCGCTGTATCGTATGTTACGTATTTTGCCTCATTGCGTCCCTGCGGATGATTTCATACAGTTTGGCCGGCTTTGTCAAACGCGATTTCGATAATGCGGTAACGGCACGGCCTGGGTGGGGAAAAACATGGTTTCCAGCATTGCCGAACTGATCTCCGACCGCATGGGCACCATGCCGGCAGGCGAGCGGCGCGCAGCACAAACGCTGATCGCCAGCTATCCGCTGATCGGGCTGAAGACGGTCGCCGAATTCTCGGCTGCCGCCGGCGTGTCGTCGCCGACGATCCTGCGTTTCGTCGCCCGGCTCGGCTTCCAGAACTATCCGGAATTCCAGTCGACGCTGCAAGACGAACTGGCGGCGCAATTGCAGTCGCCGGCCTCGCGCACGCTCAATCCGCCATCGCAGGGCGCCAGCGCCGTCTCGCCGATGCTGGAGGCGACGCTCGACAATATGCGCGAGACATTCCGGCATCTCTCGGACAAGCAGCTTGCCGACATCGTCGCCAAGCTGGCCGACCGGCGCGGCAAGACATTCTTGATCGGTGGCCGCTTCACCGACCCGCTGGCACGCTACATGGCCGCCCACCTCGCCATCATCCAGCCCAACGTTTTTCACCTCGGCGGGCAGGAAAGCGTCTGGCGCGACCGGCTGATCGACATGGGCAAGCGCGACGTGCTGGTGATCTTCGACATCAGGCGCTATCAGGACAGCCTGGTCCGCTTTGCCGAGACCGCCAACCAGCGCGGCGTGCAGATCGTGCTGTTTACCGACCAGTGGCTGTCGCCGATCGCCCGCTTCGCCCGCCACGTCATCGCCGGGCGCACCGCAGTGCCTTCGGCGTGGGACTCATCCGCCGCACTTTTCGTCGTTGCCGAAGCGCTGATCGGCGCGGTCACAAGGCAGCTCGAAGCCGACGGCGCCAAACGCATCCGCGAACTGGAAAGCCTGCGGTAGAGCCCCTCCGGAAAGGGACGCGTTTCGCTTCGGTCTAGTCCACTAAAAAACTGATCATCTGCAGGATCAGGATCAGCAAAAAGACGCCAAAGGCAGTCGCAAAAATCGCTGCCAGCAGGACGGTGCGTTGTTTCTTACCCATGGCTTTCCCCCCGAAAGCATAGTCCCCGTCCACGAATACGAATGTCAGTCCCGCCCCACTGCTCGGCCACCTCCCAACTCCTCAAGACCCGCCTGCGGCTTGGGCGGAGGAGTAATGACGACTTGCTTCACGTGCGAAATTAACCGCTTACAAGGTGCTCGTTAACGGAAATGGCCGCATCATTCATCCGACCCATGTCACGGCCGAATGACCACCTTGCATTTCGGGCTTAACCATTCAGCCGCTAAGCGTGCCCCACCCCAGCTACTTTACCCATGGCAAGCATGATCGAAGTTCGGCTAGCCTTGTCGACGTGAAGCCGCTTCCTTGAACCAAAGCGCGGTGAACTGCACGGAGGGTACGATGAGCTATCTGGACGAGCTGTTCTCAGTCGCCGGCAAGACGGCGCTGGTCACCGGCGCCGCCACCGGCATCGGCCGCATGGCGGCGACCGCTCTGGTCATGGCCGGCGCCTCGGTGATGATCGCCTCGCGCAAGGGCGAGGATTGCGTCGGGGTTGCCGGCGAACTGAACGGGCTTGGCGCCTCCGGCCGGGCGGAAGGTTTTGCCGGCGACGTCTCCAGCGAGGCCGGCATTGCAGCACTTATCGCCGAGGTCCAGGCGCGGACCGAGCGGCTGCATATCCTGGTCAACAATGCCGGCATCTCCTGGGGCGCGCCGCTGGAAAGCTTTCCCTACCATGCCTGGGCCAAGGTGTTCGGCGTCAACGTCACCGCGGTTTTCCATCTGACGCGCGAATTGCTGCCTCTGCTCGAGGCCGCCGCCAGCGATGCCGACCCGGCCCGGGTGATCAACCTAGGATCGGTGATGGGCACGCAGCCTTTGGCCGAAGATGCCTACTCCTACTCGGCCTCGAAGGCTGCGGTTCACCACCTGACACGCATCCTGGCGATCGAATTCGCCGCCCGCCGCATCACCGTCAACGCCTTTGCGCCTGGCCCTTTCCGGAGCCGGATGACGGCCTTCGCCACCGGCACCGAGGACCAGGCAAGACATATCGGCAACCACGTTCCGATCGGCCGCATCGGCGCACCGGATGACATTGCCGGCGCAACGCTCTATTTGTGCAGCCGGGCCGGCAGCTATGTCACCGGCGCCATCCTGCCGATCGATGGCGGGCAGTCGGTGCAACACGGGCTGACATTGTTCAAGGAATGAGACGCACGCCATCCGGCGAGTGAAATGCCGGGGGTGAAGATGGAGGACATCAGCGTGGAACCGATCAGTCTCGATGTGCTTCTGGCCAACGTCGGCAAGGAAGTCGGCGTGTCGCCATGGCGGGTCGTCACCCAGCGCATGATCGACCAGTTCGCCGATGCCACCGACGACCATCAGTTCATCCATTGCGATCCGGAACGCGCCAGCCGCGAAACGCCGTTCGGCGGCACCATCGCGCATGGCTTCCTGTCGCTTTCGCTGTTGTCGGCGATGACCTTCGAAACCATGCCGCCGCTGGAAAACAGCAAGATGGGCGTCAATCACGGCTTCGATTCGCTGCGCTTCCTGGCTCCGGTGAAGACCGGCTCGCGCATCCGCACCCGTTTCGTGCTGGCCGACGTCAAGGTCAGGCCGTCGGGGTGGGTGCAGACGGCGCACGACGTGACGATCGAGATCGAGGGCTCGAAAAAACCGGCGCTGACCGCGCGCTGGCTGACGCTGACGCTGATCGAACGCCAGCCGGAAGCGGTCTGACTCTCGTCAGGCGGAGAAGCCTATCTGTGCCAAATCTATTTGGCTTCGGCCGCGACGTACTTCATGTGGCGGCTGACCTGCAGCGCAATGTAGACGACTAGTGAACAACCGATCGGGAACACGATCTCGTTGAGGCCGGTTGCGATCGCCTGTGGCATTGCGAGAGCAGCGTCATTTGCCGCGGCCGTCTCGATGGTCAGCACCGTGATGCCGCCGCCGAATACCGCGCCTATCAGGGCGCCTGCCAGCGCGAAATGGAGCGGACGCGGTTCTTCCTTCGATGCCAGCGACGCCAGTGTCCAGCCGAGCAGCCCGTATTCGATCGCCCGCAGCACACCGAGCGTCGTGAGCGACAGGATGGCCGGCTTTGCCGCCGCGTCCAGCGCGCTGACCATAACCTTTCGCGTCCCTTTGGCGATGCCCATCGCCAGTGGCGCCGAAATCGCACCGATCAGGCCACCGAGCGAGCCTCGCACCTTGGTGAGCGCCGTGCCGAGGCTGACGCCGGCGCAGGCGAAGAACGACCAGGTCACGCCTTGCGCCAGTTCGATCAGAACCTGCGTCGTCGCCGGGTAGGCACCTGCCGCAAATCTGACGGTCAGAATGAGAGCTTCCATGGCGAAGCCGAGCGCGATCGCCAGCCACGCGACAGTCAAGCTTCTGCTTCGTGCCACCCTTGCCCGACGCCGTACAGCGTATATATGCTGCATCCAGCCATCAGTCATAAGGCAGTAGAAAGTTGCAGCTAAGCGTCCAGGAGCGCCGCGAAAAACAAAAGGCTGAACTGCGTTCCGAACTTGTCGACGCCGCGCACAAGCTTGTCCAGGAAGAAGGCTATGACGGCCTCACCATCCGCAAGCTCGCCAAGCGCGTTGGCTATGCGCCGATGTCGGTCTATTCCTATTTCGCCGACAAGCAGGACATCCTGTTCGCGCTGGCCGAGGATGCCTTCGAGACCTTGGCCAGGCGCATCGCAAATCATACGGCCGACGACCCGATCGAGGCGCTCAAGGCGGTGCTTGTCGAATACGCCGCCTTTGGACTGGAAAATCCCAACGAATACCGCACCGTCTTCATGACCGAAAAAGTCAGGCCGCCAGCCGGAAAGACCTTCGCCGAAATGGAGAGCGGCAACCCGGCGATGAAAGTGCTGATCGCGAGGGTCGAAGCCTGCGTTGCCGCCGGCAGGCTCAAAGGCGATCCACGCGCCATCGCCACCATGCTGTGGGCGGTCGGCCACGGCGCCATCTCGCTGCTGATCACCTTCCCGTTCTACCCGTTCGGCGACCAGACGACGTTCATCACACGGATCGGCGACATCATGCTCGAAGCCATCGCCGCGCACGAGATTGCGCCGCTCACGCCGCCGGTCAACTGTTGAAGAGCGGCGCTCCTGCCGATCTGCAGGATCTTCTCCGAACGATCTGCGCTGCGGCGCCGGGCGTTCGGCAATTCTCCGTACGCGTACGATTTTGCTTGAACACCGGGAGTCCAGGGCGTATCTGTACGCAATGACGTACATGTACGAGAAATTCAATAGCTGAACCGGAGACCGACGATGAAGAAGGCAATCCTCACGCTCGCCGCCCTGCTGGCGCTCTCTGGCGCCGCATTTGCCGGCAGCAATCAGTCAGGCAAGCAAGAAGTGACCTGCATCGATACCAAGACCGGTGCGAAGCTTGATTGCGCGCCGACCGGATCGCTTGAAAAGGCCGATGCCGCGGCCCACAAGGCCGGCAGCAAGGGCCCGAGGCTCGGCATCGGCATCGACCCATGGATCGTGCCAAGCAGCTTCTGAGCCGATCGGGCAACAATACGCGGTGAGGAAACGAAAGGGCGGCAGCAATTTACGGCCGCCCATCGTGCCGGCCTCAGCCCTGCTTTTTGTCACCCCGCGCAGATCACTTCTTGCGCTTCTGTCCCACCACGCTTTTGGGCTTGCCGGGTCTTGCCGGTGCGCCGGGAATGGCCGTTCCGGTGATCGACACCGGATCGCTGGCCGGGAATGTATCCTCGAGACCTTCCTCGAGTTCCTCTTCGATATCCGTCCCAGTGCGCTGCTCGTCTTCGAAAGAGCGCACGGCCGGCGTCTTGACCGGCGACTTCGGCGCGGAGTTCGGCGGCATTTGCATTCTCCCTCGGCTCGCTGTCGCAGAACGGTCGGGCGCGGCGAACATGCCTATGCTGCCGCGTCGCGCGCTGCCTCCGACAGAAAAGTAAAGACATAATCGGAAAAGGAACGCCAGCATTCGAGGCGGAACGCGTCGGCCGCCGTGCGCAACAGCACGATTTCGACCTTGCCGAGAATGGTACGCGACGCCGCCCCGACCGGAAAGGCGTCGAGCGACAGATCCTGCGGGCAGCCGGCATTGATCGTTGCCGCGGCAGCCGGACCGGTAACCGATATGGCGACGTTGCGGTGCGAGATGCCGACCGCCGAATGCAGTACGGAAATGCTGGCGCAGTCGGCGAGTGGATCTTTTCCGCTCTCGTCGATGACCAGCCATTCGTCCGGCCCGAGCCACAAGGCCGTGCGTCCGGCCTTTGCCGCCGAGGTTTTCGGCCTTTGCGGCAGGACGACGCAGAGCGCTTTCGAAAGTGCCGCAATCGAGGCTTCCGGCGCGCGCAGCGATATGCGCCCGGCCGGCGGCAGCACGGCAAGTGCAACGCCGGCGGCGGAAAGCGACTGGCCGGCGAGAGCCGGACGGCGTTCGACTGAGGGTCCGGCGGCGTCGGTTTTCAAAGCGGCCTTAGCCATTGAGGCGCTCTCCCTTCTCGTCGAAGAACACCATGCCGGTGACCTCCACCTCGATCACCCCGTCCGGCATCGGCACATAGAGCCTCTCGCCCGTGCGATCGCTGCCGCCGGCGACCAGCCCCAGCGCGATCGAGCGGCCGCAATTTTGCGACCAATAGCTTGAGGTGACATGGCCAATCATCTTCATCGGGATTGCCTGCTTCGGGTCCGCGACGATCTGCGCGCCCTCCTCCAGCACCACCTTGGGATCCCTGGTCTTCAGGCCGACAAGCTGCTTGCGGCCCTTGGCGACCAGATCCGGCCGCGCCATGCCGCGAATGCCGACGAAGTCGGTCTTCTTCTTGCCGACCGCCCAGTCGAGCCCGGCGTCGTTCGGCGTCACCGTGCCGTCGGTATCCTGGCCGACGATGATGTAGCCCTTTTCAGCGCGCAGAACATGCATGGACTCGGTGCCGTAAGCACAGGCGCCATGCTTCTGGCCCTCGGCCCATAGCGCTTCCCAGACTGCCTCGCCGTAATCGGCCGGCACGTTGACCTCGAAGCCGCGCTCACCGCTGAACGACATGCGAAACAGCCTGGTCGGCACGCCGCAGATCCGGCCTTCGCGCACCGACATATGCGGCAGCGCCTCATCCGACATGTCGATGCCCTCGACCAGCGGCGCAATGATGTCGCGAGACTTCGGTCCCTGCACGGCAATCACCGCCCATTGCTCGGTGATCGAGGTCAGCCAGACGTTGAGATGCGGGAACTCGGTCTGGAGATAGTCTTCCATATGGTTCATGACGCGCGGCGCGCCGCCGGTCGTCGTCGTCACATGGAAACGGTCGGGTGCAAGCCTGCCGACGACACCGTCGTCATAGATGAAGCCGTCCTCGCGCAGCATGATGCCGTAACGGCAGCGGCCGGGCTCGAGCTTCTCCCATGGATTGGTGTAGAGCAGTTCCATGAATTTGGCCGCATCCGGCCCGACCACCTCGATCTTGCCCAGCGTCGAGGCGTCAAACAGGCCGGCTGTCTTGCGCACCGTGACGCATTCGCGGTCGACGGCGGCATGTATGTCCTCGCCCGGCTTCGGGAAATACCAGGCGCGCTTCCATTGGCCGACATCCTCGAATACAGCGCCCTGGCGCTCGGCCCAGGGATGGATCGCCGTCTTGCGGGTCGGGTCGAACAGGGGACCCCGCGCGTGCCCGACGATCGAGCCGAATGTCACTGGCGTATAGGGCGCGCGGAACGTCGTCAGCCCGACCTGCGGGATCGGCTTGCCCAACGTCTCGGCGGCAATCGCCAGGCCGTGCATGTTGGAGGTCTTGCCCTGGTCGGTCGCCATGCCATTGGTGGTGAAGCGCTTGACGTGCTCGATCGAGCGCATGCCCTCATGCACTGCCTGGCGGATGTCCTTAGCGGTGACGTCGTTCTGGAAGTCGACAAAGGCCTTGACCGTCGTATCCGATCCGGCACCGGGTGCTGCACCCAGCATGCCGCGCGACCAGCTCTCGCCGGCGTCGACCTTCGGCTTGGTGCCCTTGGCCGGCCTGCTGCCGGCGTCCTTGGCCGCCTTCGCGCCCGCTGCATAGGCCTCGTCGATCGTCGCCGACAGCCCGTCGGTACCGTTGCAGGCGCCGACCGAGACGCAGTCCTGCGCATAAATTCCGGGCACGAAGCGCTTGGTCTCGTCATTGAAGGCGACCTTGCCGCGCGATTGCGAGAACAGATGCACCGATGGCGTCCAGCCGGCCGACATCAGGATTGCGTCAACCGGCATGGTGCGTTCGCCGCCGCCATTCTTCGGCTGTACGGTCATCGACGACACCCGCAATTTGCCGCCGGCGCGGATCACCGCGCGGCCGAAATTGACCTCGATGCCGAGCGCCCTCGCCTCGTCGATCGCCGGCCCGGTCGGGTTGTCGCGCAGGTCGACGATCGCCGCCACGTTGATGCCGGCCTTTTTCAGGTCGATCGCCGCCGCATAGGCGGAATCGTTCGCCGTATAGACGCCGACATTCCTGCCGACTGCGACGCCGTAATGGTTGAGATAGGTGCGCGCCGCCGACGCCAGCATGATGCCCGGCCGGTCGTTGTCGGCAAACACCATGTGGCGCTCGATGGCGCCGGTCGCCAGCACCACGCGTTTGGCGCGAACCTGCCACAGCCGCTCGCGCGGAAGGTCGCGGCCGGGGTTCTGCAGATGGTCGCTGACGCGCTCGACCAGCCCGACGAAATTCTGCGCGTAATAGCCGAAGGCCGTGGTACGCGGCAGCACGCGGACATTGTCCATCGCGCTCAACTTGGCGAGAGCCGATTGCGCCCAGGAAAAGCCGTCCTGGCCTTCGATCTTCGCGCCGCTCTCGAAGCGCAGACTGCCGCCGAATTCCGCCTGCTCGTCGGCAAGGATAACGCGCGCGCCGGTCTCGGCCGCGGCCAATGCCGCGGCAATGCCCGCGGCACCGCCGCCAAGTACCAGCACCTCGCAGTGGGCGAAGCGCGCCGAATAGTGGTCGGGATCCGGCTGGTCAGGAGCGACGCCGAGACCGGCGGCGGCGCGGATCTTGGGCTCGTAGAGGTTTTTCCACGCGGCCTTCGGCCACATGAAGGTCTTGTAGTAGAAGCCGGCCGAAAGCATCGGTGAGGCAATACTGCTGACGGCACCGATGTCGAAAGCGAGCGACGGCCAGCGGTTCTGCGACTGTGCGGTCAATCCGTCATAGAGTTCCTGCACCGTGGCACGCACGTTCGGCGTCTTGCGTGCCGCGTCGCGCTTGATCTCGACCAGCGCGTTCGGCTCTTCGGCGCCAGCCGACAGAAAACCGCGCGGCCGGTGGTACTTGAACGAGCGGCCGACGAGATGGACGCCGTTTGCAAGCAGCGCCGAGGCCAACGTATCGCCCTCGATGCCGGTATAGGGGCGGCCGTCGAAGCTGAAGCCAGCTATCTTTGCCTGTTTGAGCCGCCCGGCGCCGGCAATGCGGAACGTGGCGCTCATTTGGCGGCTCCCGGCAGCTTGGTGGGCTTCGGTTCGCCGGCCTTGTAAGTCATCAGGAACCTGTCGCTGACGGTGTCGCGCACGGCATTGAAGAACCGCGCACAGCCATGCATGTGCCGCCAGCGCTCATAGATGATGCCTTTGGGATTTGAGCGGATGAAGAAGAACTTTTCGAAGTCGTCGTCGCTCTCGCCGGCGATGTTGGGGGAACGCGCGATATGCGCCTCGCCGGCGTTGCGGAATTCGAGCTCCGGACGCTCTTCCTCGCAATAGGGGCAGCGGATGAGAAGCATGGTTGGTCCTACAGTTCGCCGTGGCCGACGCGAGCGCCGGCAGGTTGGTCGCAAAGCCTCTGGCCCATCGTCACGAAGGGCGCGACCAGCCGGATGCGCTCCTCGATGCTGGCTACCGGGCGGAAAAGGTCGCGATACGCCATATTGCCGACCGAAAGCGTCATCGGTTCGGTCGTCACGATGACGTAGCGCCGCTCGAATTTTTCGCCTTCCTCGAGATCGGCTGGCCGGTTCTCCATAAAGGTGACCACTCTCTGACCGGCGCTCCAGGCGCAGGCGAGTACACCCTCGTCGACGGAAAACGGCCAATCCGCTTCATTGCCGACGCGGCTGATGGGCTGCAGGCGCACCTCCTCTGGCGTGGGGATATGGAACAGGCCCTGCTCGCCGGCGAGCATCAGCGGCATGGCGACGGCCATCTCGGTCATCATCAGTGCGCCACCGCTGCCGCCGCCGCCTCGTCGATGAGGCGGCCGGTGCGGAAACGCTCGATGGTGAAAGGCGCGTTGATCGGGTGCGGATCGTCCCTGGCGATCGTATGGGCAAAGACATGGCCCGAACCCGGCGTCGCCTTGAAGCCGCCTGTGCCCCAGCCGCAATTGACATAGAGGCCGGGCACCGGCGTCTTGGCCAGGATCGGCGAACGGTCCGGCGTCACATCGACGATGCCGCCCCATGAGCGCAGCATCTTCATGCGCGTGAAGATCGGGAACATCTCGCAGATGGCGTCCAGCGTATGCTGCAAAATGTGCAGCCCGCCGGTCTGCGAATAGGAGACATATTGGTCGGTGCCGGCGCCGATGACCAGCTCGCCCTTGTCGGATTGCGAGATATAGGCATGCACGGTGTTCGACATCACCACGCAAGGCACCACCGGCTTGACCGGCTCCGACACCAGCGCCTGCAGCGGATAGCTTTCCAGCGGCATGCGCACGCCGGCCATGTTCATGATCACCGATGAGTGCCCGGCGGCAACCACGCCGACCTTCCTGGCGCCGATGAAGCCGCGCGTCGTCTCGACACCGGTTACCGCGCCGTTCGGCGCCCGTTTGACGCCGGTGACCTCGCAATTCTGGATGATGTGGACGCCGCGCGCCGAGGCGCCGCGCGCATAGCCCCAGGCGACGGCATCGTGCCGCGCCGTGCCGCCGCGGCGCTGCAGGGAGGCGCCCATCACCGGATAGCGCGCATTGCGCGAAATGTTGAGCGGCGGGCAGAATTCCTTGGCCTGCTCCGGCGTCAGCCATTCATTGTCGATGCCGTTCAGCCGGTTGGCATGGACGTGCCGCTTCAGGACCTGGATGTCATGGATGTTATGGGCGAGCATCATGACGCCGCGCGGCGAATACATGACGTTGTAGTTGAGCTCCTGGCTGAGCCCGTCCCACAGCTTCAGCGCATGGTCGTAGATGCCGGCGCTTTCGTCATAGAGATAATTGGAACGGATGATGGTGGTGTTGCGGCCGGTATTGCCGCCGCCGAGCCAGCCTTTTTCCAATACCGCGACGTTGGTGACGCCGTGCACGGTGGCGAGATAATAGGCGGTGGCCAGGCCGTGGCCACCGGCGCCGACGATGATGACGTCGTACTCCTTCTTCGGCTCCGGTGAGGACCATTGTTCCTCCCAGCCCTTGTGACCGCGCATGGCCTCGCGGGCGATGGCGAATACCGAGTATTTCTTCAACGTCGCAGGCCTCGCAAATGACGGCCGGGCATTCACTCGAACGCCGGCGCGCGAGCTGTATCACTAGCGAAACGGCGCTGCCAGCCTTGCACTGTTTGCGACGGCGCTTGCCGTTTTGCGCCGTGGTGAAAAAGCCGCATCCGGGCAGGTTGATGCAATTGCCTTCCACCGCTATCCGTCGCCTGACGATCGGAGGATTATGGCGGTGGGTAACGTCTGGTGGAACCTGACATTGCGCTTCTTGCTGGAGCTCGCCGCTTTGCTCGGCCTCGGCATGGCGGGCTGGAGCCTCGCAGCGGGCATGTGGAGTTGGATCCTTGCCGTGGCATTGCCGTTCGTTGCCGCCGCGCTCTGGGGAGTCTTCGCGGTGCCGAACGATCCGAGCCGCTCGGGGCGGGCACCGGTTCCGGTGCCGGGCGGTTTGCGGCTGGTGCTCGAACTCGTCATCCTGTTCGGCGGCGCTGCCGGATTCCACCTGGCCGGCTACACGACGGCCGGCATGGCCGTCGCCCTGCTGATCGCCGTCAGCTACGCATTTTCGCTCGATCGGCTCGGCTGGCTGCTTAGGCAATAGTCCAGGCCGACACCACCTCGCAGGTATCGGGTGGTTCGCGCCGCCCCGATTTGCGACCAAGCATCCCGATTGCCGGCAAGGGCCGGCGCCAAAAAGGATGCAAAAAAATGCTCGCACTTATCAACAAAGTTGCCATCGTCACCGGCGCTAGCTCCGGCATCGGCCGCGCCACGGCAAAACTCTTTGCCGAGCAAGGCGCCAGGCTCGTCGTCGCGGCCCGCCGCCAGGCGGAACTCGATGCGCTGGTTGCCGAAATCGAAGACGCCGACGGCACGGCTATCGCTCTTGCCGGCGATGTCCGTGACGAAGCCTACGCGAAAGTCCTGGTCGGCCTGGCGGTCGAGAAATTCGGCGGGCTCGACATCGCCTTCAACAATGCCGGCTCGGTCGGTGGGATGGGGCCGGTTTCGGAGCTGTCGCTGGAGGGCTGGCGCGAGACGCTCGATACCAATCTGACCGGCGCCTTTCTCGGCGCGAAATACCAGGTGCCGGCGATGGTCGAACGCGGCGGCGGCTCGTTGATCTTTACCTCCACCTTTGTCGGCTACACCGTCGGCATGCCCGGCATGACCAGCTATGCGGCGAGCAAGGCCGGACTGATCGGATTGACGCAGGTGCTGGCCGCCGAATATGGCGCCAAGGGCGTCCGGGTCAACGCGCTGCTGCCGGGCGGCACCGACACGCCCTCGGCAACGTTCAAGACACCTGAATCGCGGGCCTTCGTCGAAAACCTGCATGCCTTGAAGCGCGTCGCCGAGCCAGAGGAGATCGCCCGCTCTGCGCTTTACCTGGCTTCCGATGCATCGAGCTTCACCACCGGCACGGCACTGTTCGCCGACGGCGGTGTCTCGATCACCCGGACGTGAAGCGTTTCGCGGTTGGCGTGGGCCCGCCAGCCGCAATGCCGGAAAAACCGGCCTTGCTTTTTCCGGCGATTTGACGATTCCGTCTTCGCCTCGAAGACGGATTGGAAACATGCTGCTGATCAGAACCTATATCGCCGCGAGCGCAATCGAAGGCGTCGGCGTGTTCGCCGCCGAGCCTATCCGGAAAGGCGCGCAGATCTGGCGGCTCGATCCGGACTTCGACCGGCTGATCCCGATGGAAAGATACGAGGCAGCGCCGCCGCACCTCAAGGAATTGCTCGACAGATATGCCTATCCCAGTCCGGACCGGCCGGGCTTCACGGTCTATGAGGTCGACAATGGCCGCTTCATGAACCACGCCGACAAGCCGAACACCGACTTTTCGCAATATGGCGGGGCCACCGCAACCCGCGACATCGCCGCCGGCGAGGAGATAACCTGCGACTACGGCGAGTTCTTCGAGGGTTTCGAGCAGCTTCACCTGGCCACCGCATAGCGGCGCCTATCTGACCCAAGGCGAATTTTGTTCTTGCTTTGTGCCGGCAGCTATGCTATTAACTTCTCTATGGTGCTAATTCACACCAGCGACCCGCCGCCGAGGCGGGTTTTTTCGTTTCGGGATTCGGCGGCCTCAGGCTTCGGTCTTTTCGGCGGTGAGTTTCACCCCTAAGGCCTTCACCACGCCAAGCAATGTCGAGAGGCGCGGGTCGCCATCGGGGCTCAGTGCCTTGTACAGGGCCTCCCGGGTGACGCCGGCATCTTTCGCCACCTTGGACATGCCGCGCGCGCGGGCAACTATGCCGAGAGCATTCGCGATATAGCCGGTATCGCCCGTGGCAAAGGCGTCGGCAAGAAGTTCGGCCTGGGCCTCCGCGCGGCCGAGATGTTCGGCAGGATCAAAAGGCAAGGTCTCGTGGGGCATTTCAGATCTCCTTGGCCATTTCAATGGCCTTCCTGATATCGCGCTTCTGCGAGGACTTGTCGCCGCCGCAGAGCAGGATAACGAGCGCGCTGCCGCGCTTGACGAAGTACAGTCGGTAACCGGGACCGTAGTCTATCCGAAGCTCGCCGATGCCATCGAAGAACTTCACGTCTCCCATCAGTCCGGACTGGATACGTGCCACGCGGATCGCAATCCGCTCGGCCGCCCGCATATCGTTTAGACCCTTGAGCCAGTCCCGGAACTCGGCGGTTTGTTCAACGATGGTCACTCGTGAACTATAGTTCACAGATTGAAAAAATCAAGCCGCCATGTGGGACTGTCGTGCCCGCCCGGACGGCACCGCCTCTCAATCGGCTGTGGACAGAGCCCCTTGATTCTGCTATCAGCCGCCCCAATTCGTGGTGTAACGCGCCGCGGAGGCTTGCGGCTATGGCCGCTTGCCTGTTGATTTCAAACCCGAAAGACAGGATTGCACGTGCAGGTACTCGTCCGCGACAACAATGTTGATCAGGCGCTTCGCGCGCTCAAGAAAAAGATGCAGCGCGAAGGCATCTTCCGCGAAATGAAGATGCGCGGACATTACGAGAAGCCCTCCGAGAAGCGCGCCCGTGAAAAGGCGGAAGCCGTGCGCCGCGCCCGCAAGCTGGCCCGCAAGCGCGCCCAGCGCGAAGGCCTGCTGCCGATGACGCCGCGTCCGGTCGCGGCCGGTGCTGCCGGTGCCGGTGCTCCGCGTCCGCCGCGGTTCTGACGTCAATTTTTCGTCCTTTTCCAAGGATACCCAAGGTGGCGCGATGCGGAATCGCCGCCACCTTTTTGTTGTGAGTTCGACCCGGTCCGAGAGGACCGGTTGGGAGAGATGCCGGTTCGGAGGGGGAACGGACCAGACGGCGCAGTAAGGACAGGGCAGACATGGACGCAATTACCGTAGAGCGCAGAACCGCGTGGCGTGGCCTCGCCCTGACGGCAGCCCTGCTTTCCGGGATGGCGCTTGCCAGCTGCCAGAGCGTTCCGACCGGCGAGTTCAACAACATCGACAAGGCGCAAGCCTCGAGCGAGAACATCTCCTCGCTGTCGGCGGTGATCCAGCGCAACCCCCAGGATCCGGAAGCCTACAATGTGCGCGGCTCGGCCTATGGCCGCGGCGGCCAATACCAGGCGGCGCTGAAGGACTTCAACACCGCCATCCAGCTCAATCCGAATTTTTACCAGGCCTATTCGAACCGGGCGCTCATCCAGCGCTTCCTCGGCGATCAGGCGAGCGCGCTCGCCGACTACAACCGCTCGATCCAGATCAATTCCAACTATGACGCCGCCTATATCGGCCGCGGCAATCTCTACCGCAGGGCGGGCCGGGTCCAGGAAGCCTTCAACGATTTCCAGAAGGCCATCCAGCTCGACACGACCGATGCGCGCGCCTATCACAATCGCGGCCTGATCTACCAGAGTCAGGGCCAGCACGCCTTTGCCATCGAGGATTTCTCGACCGCCATTTCGCTGGCGCCGGATGCCTCCGAGCCTTACAACGGGCGCGGCCTCTCCTACCTTGCCATGAACGACGAGGACAATGCCTTCGCCGACTTCAACATGGCCATCAAGCTCGACGGCAAGAATGCCGAGGCCTGGTCCAACCAGGCGTTGATCTACGAGCGGCGCGGCGACAAGGTCAGGGCCGCGAAATCCTACCGCGAAGCCGTGCACCTCAATCCGACCTACCAGCCGGCCAAGGACGGCCTGGCCCGCACCAGTGCCGGCTGAGCGGCCGGTTAATCGGGCCTCCGTTTCCGCACTCCGACAACCCTGCGTTTAGCTCCGCCTTGCTGGCGCCAAGTTTTCGGCGGAACGCTCGGCGTGCTCAGCCGTTTGTACAAGGCAATTTCGAAAGGACCCTGCCATGATCAAGAAACTCGCTTGTGCCGCTGCTCTCGCCACGACCGTCGTTGCCGCTCCCGCCAGCGCCAGCAAGCTCCAGCTCGGCGTGCTCGACTGCACCATCGACGGCGGCACGGCCTATCTCGTCACCTCCAACAAGGGTGTTTCCTGTGTCTTTCGTCCGCATCGTGGCGGCCCCTCCGAAGTCTATACCGGGGTGATTTCCAAGCTCGGCGTCGATGTTGGCCGGACGTATCAGGGCCAGCTGGTATGGGCGGTTCTGGCGGCGACCCGCAACCACGATGAAGGCGACCTTGCCGGCAGCTATTATGGCGTGAACGCCGAGGCCAGCGCGGTCACCGGTGGCGGCGCCAATCTCCTGGTCGGCGGCCTCGACAGCGCCTTTTCGCTGCAGCCGCTCAGTGTCCAGGCACAGACCGGCGTCAACCTGGCGGTCGCCGTCACGTCGCTGGACCTGATCCACTCCTTCAAATAACGGCGTAGCATGGCTCCCGAGCGGCGGGGAGCGTAGGTGTCGGCCTGCGAATAGCTGCCGAAGGCTCATAGATTCCGGCAGGCCCACTCCGCAGAGGATGGGCCGCCCTGATGTTCAAAGTTGCGGCGCTCGAAGATCACGGCATGGCAACTGTGTTCATGCCGTTACCGTGACCGAAGATTGCGGCGATCCAATATTGCTTGTCTTCGGTCTGACCAGAATCTCAACGCCTCGTGATCGTCCCCCATCGCACAATTTTGAAATCCGCCACGTCAACGGCGATCAAAACCGCTTGATCTCAACTATGGTTGAGGTTCTAGAAGTCCTCCCATACTGCGGCATGTACTCATTTGGACGTGAAGAGCGCTCCAATATTTTAGACCAGCGTCTAGGGAAGCTCGGGGGACTGAATGACCAAAACAAGCACAAACGGGGTCGATTGGCGCGCGCTGTGGGCGTGCGGCGATCTGGCGCGCTTCTGCTTCATCAGCCTCGGCATTCTGCTGCACGCCACCAACGAAACCATGGTAGCAACGGTCATGCCGGCCATGGTCGGCGAACTTGCCGGCGTGCAACTGGTCGGCTGGTCGCTGGCGATCTACGAGCTCGGCGCCATCGTTGCCGGTGCGGCCGCCGGACGGCTGGTGAGCTATGTCGCGCTGCGTACCAACATGATGGTCGCCGCAATGCTCTATGCCGCCGGCGCGCTGGTCTGCGCCACCGCGCCTTCGATGCCGCTGTTCCTCTGCGGCCGCCTGATCGAAGGGCTCGGTGGCGGCGCGCTGGTGTCGCTCGCCTTCGTCTCGGTCGAGCGGCTGTTTGCCCGCGCGATCTGGCCGCAGCTTTTCGGCGTCATGTCGGCGATCTGGGGTGTCGCCGCCTTCAGCGGGCCGGTGCTCGGCGCGGTCATGACCGAATTGCTGTCCTGGCGCTGGGCCTTCGGCGTCTTTACCCTCGGAGGCACGGCCATGGCGCTGGCAAGCTTCCTTGTGCTCGATACGCCTGAAGCAACGAGGCCGCAGGCGACGGGCGGCTCGGCGCCGCCCTTCCCCTTTGCGGCACTTGGCTGCCTCGCCGTCAGCGTCGTGCTGATCGCCACCGCTGGCGTCGACATCGCCCTGCTGCGCTCGTCGCTGCTGCTCACCCTCGGCCTGATCAGCCTGGCGCTGTTCATCCATATCGATGCACTGAAGCCGCGCTCGCGGTTGTTCCCGTCGCGGCTGTTCTCATGGCGCTCGCCGGTCGGCGCGGGCATGACCATGGTCGCGGCGTTTTCGGTGGCGACCTGCTCGTTCGCGGTCTACGGACCACTGCTTCTGACCAGCCTGCACGGCATTCCGATCCTGACCACCGGCTACATCATCGCCGCCGAATCGATCGCCTGGTCGATCCTGTCGATCCTCGTCGCCAATGCGCCGCCGGAGCGCGAGCGGCTGATCATCATCGGCGGGGCGCTGATGATCGCCACGGGCGTCGCCGGTTTCGCCTATACGGTGCCGGCCGGCTCTATCCCGTTGATCCTGCTTTGTGCCTTGCTGCAAGGCGGCGGTTTCGGCATCGCCTGGCCGTTCGTCACGCGTGTCATCGTGGCATCGGCCAAGGAAGGCGAGCAGACGATCGCCTCGGCCGCTGTGCCGACCATGCAGCGCATCGGTTATGCCGTGGGTGCGGCACTGACCGGCATCGTCGCCAACGCCAGCGGCTTTTCCGAAGGCCTGAACCGTGAGGCCGCGGCAACTGTCGCCGCCTGGCTGTTCCTGGCGTTTATCCCGCTCGGAATCCTGGGATGCCTTGCCGCCTTGCGGATTTCGGGGGCGACCGACACGAAGCCGGCGAAGCTGTCAATCTCCGTGGGGGAGATTGACTAGACAACGACCGTCTTCATCCGGTCGGCGATCAGCGCCGCGAGCCGCGTCGCCACCTCGTCCTTGCTCATCTCCGGCCATTCCTCGACGCCGGCCTTCGAGACGATCCGCACCTTGTTGCGGTCGCCGCCCATCACGCCCGGGGAACCATCTTCATGGGAGACATCGTTGGCAACGATAAGATCGGCACCCTTTTTTGCAAGCTTGGCCTGGGCATTCCTGACCAGGTCCTGCGTCTCCGCGGCGAAACCGACCACCAGCATCGGCCGCTTTTTGTGATGCCCGACACCGGCGAGAATATCGGGATTTTCCACCATCTGCAGCGCCGGTGGCCCCTCGCCCGCCACCTTCTTGATCTTTTCCCCGGCCGAACTTTGAGTGCGCCAGTCGGCGACAGCCGCGACGAACACTGCCGCGTCGGCCGGCAGCAGCTGCTCGACGGCGTCCTTCATCTCGACGGCCGTTTCGACGTGCAGCGTGGCGACGCCGGCCGGATCGGCAATGCCGACCGGGCCGGAGACGAGACGCACGTCGGCGCCGAGCCTGGTCAGCGCCGCCGCGATGGCGTGGCCCTGTTTGCCCGACGACCGGTTGGCGATGTAGCGGACCGGGTCGATCGGTTCATGCGTCGGCCCGGAGGTGACGATGATCTTCCTGCCCGCCAGCGGCTTTGGCCGGCTGTCGAGCAGCGCCTCGATCGCGGCGACGATCTCCAGCGGCTCGGCCATGCGGCCCTCGCCCACCTCGTTGCTCTCGGCCATCTCGCCCTTCGCCGGGCCGACGAATGCGACGCCGTCCTTGCTCAGCGTCGCACGGTTGCGGCGGACCGCCGGATGCGCCCACATTTTCGGGTTCATCGCCGGCGCCACCAAGACGCGCTTGTCGGTGGCGATGAGCACGGTCGAGGCAAGGTCGTTGGCATGGCCATTGGCGAGCTTTGCCATCAGGTCGGCGGTGGCCGGCGCCACGACCAAAAGGTCGGCCTCGCGCGACAGCCTGATATGGCCGATGTCGTGCTCGTCCTGCCGGTCGAACAATTCGGTGAAAACATGGTCGGCCGACAGCGCCCCGGCCGACAGCGTAGTGACGAACTCCTGCGCCGCCGCGGTCATCACCACCCGCACTGCCGCACCGCGCTCGCGCAGCCGGCGGATCAGGTCGAGCGCCTTGTAGGCGGCGATGCCGCCGCCGATGATCAGCAGGATGCGCTTGCCGGAGAGGATGCCTCGCGGGCTGGAGACGGCGACCACCGGCGCTGCTGGACTCTGCGAACTCGTCAGTTCGCGCAGTGTTTTCTCGATCTGGTCGATGCGACCGGCCGAACCGAACTGACCTTCGACCGCTGCGCGGATCATCACCCGCGCCTGGTCTTCCATCGACCGGCCATTCTCCGCCGCCAGTCGGCGCAGCAGGTCCTTGACCTCGTCATCAAGGTTGCGGATCGTGATGCTGGCCATCTGATTGCACCTTGCCGGGAATTGCTGAGTGCAATGATAGCAATGCAATCACTTTGCAACAAGCGCTAGAAAATACGCCAGGCGATATACACCAGCGTCAATGCAATCACCCACAGCGCCAGCCGGCCGGAGCGGGTGTAGCGCGCCTCGGCCTTGCTGATCGCGCGTGCGGTCCTTTCGTCGAAGCGCAGGCCGTGTTCGGCCATCAGGTCGATCTCACGCGACAGCCGCTCGGTACGGGCGGCGAGGTCCGGTGCCTGGCGGGCCAGCGCCAGCAGCGCGTTGGCACCGTCGCGCGCATCGGCCAGCAGGGCGCGCGGGCCGAGGTTGCGGGCAATCCAGCCGCTCACCACCGGCTCCGACGTCTTCCACATGTTGAAGGCCGGGTCGAGCGTGCGGGCGACGCCTTCGACGACGACCATGGTCTTCTGCAGCAGCACCAGCTCGGACCGCGTCGCCATGTCGAAGAGGTCGGTCACTTCGAACAGCAGCGTCAGCAGCTTGGCCATCGAGATGGTCTCGGCAGGCTGGCCGTGGATCGGTTCGCCGATCGCCCGGATCGCCTGGGCGAAGGCCGCGACATTGTGCTGGCGCGGCACGTAGCCGGCCTCGAAATGCACCTCGGCGACGCGCTGGTAATCGCGCGTGATGAACCCGTAGAGGATTTCGGCGAGGAAGCGGCGCTCCTTTTTGCCGAGCCGGCCGGCAATGCCGAGATCGACGGCGACGATGGTGCCATCGGCTTCTATAAACAGGTTGCCCGGGTGCATGTCGGCGTGGAAGAAACCGTCACGCAGCGTATGGCGCAGAAACGACTGAACGAGGTTGGCCGCAATCGCCTTCAGGTCGTGGCCGGCGGCGGTCAGGCCGGCAATATCGTTCATCTTGATGCCGTCGACCCATTCCATGGTCAGCACGTCACGACCGGTGCGCTCCCAGTCG
This sequence comes from Mesorhizobium sp. M0106, assembly GCF_040322715.1. Lineage (NCBI taxonomy): Bacteria > Pseudomonadati > Pseudomonadota > Alphaproteobacteria > Hyphomicrobiales > Phyllobacteriaceae > Mesorhizobium > Mesorhizobium sp. M0106. The sequence goes on from NZ_JAMYUA010000001.1 coordinate 205,624, forward strand.
ACCGACGGCACACGGAAGCCGGGATCGTCCTTGGTATTCTCGCCGAGCTCCGAAAAAGCCGCTGCCTCCAGCCTCAAATCCATTTCGATCTTGGTAGTCTGGGCCAGCGTCTCCGTCACCTCGACCGGCCGCAGCCGGCGCGACGACGGGATGTACTTTTCCTGCAGCCGGGCGGCGAGGAAATAGCTTTCGAGATCGCGAAAGAAGCGGCGGCGCACGCCCGGCCGGATGACCTTCACCGCCACTCGCCTAACGACGCCGTCCTGCAGCGTTTCGGCGGTATGGACCTGGGCGATCGAGGCGGCGGCGACGGCCTCGCCAAAACTGACATAGAGCTCGTCGACCCTGCGTCCGAGCGAGGCCTCTATCGCGGCGACAGCCTCGGCCTTGGGAAACGTCTGCATCTTGTCCTGCAGCATGGCAAGATCAAGCGCGATATCGTTGCCGACGACATCCGGCCGTGTCGCCAGGAACTGGCCGAGCTTGACGTAGGACGGGCCGAGCCGCACGACCGCCTTGGCCAGCCTGTCGCCGCGCTCATAGGCAAGCGCCCGACGGCGGGTGAACAGCCGGGCCATACGCCAGCCGAATTTCGGCAAGCCGAAGAGCTCGTCACCGGGCAAAGCCGCGATGACACCCTCGCGCACAAGCACCCAGCCGGCCCGCACGAGCCTGAAACCAGCGCCGATGCTGCTCATGGCTGGCTTTGCCCTGCCGGTTTCCTGAACTGGCGCAAGGCACGTCGGAAAATGCGGGCCAGCCTCAAAGCTTCCAGCCCGAATGAAGCGCGGCGATGCCGCCGGAATAATCGCGGAATGAGGCGCGCTCGAAGCCTGCGCGCGAAATCATCGCCGCGAAATTCTGCTGATTGGGAAACTTGCGGATCGATTCGACCAGATAGGAATAGGGCTCGTCATCGCCGGTCACCACCTTGCCGATCCGCGGAATGGCGTTGAACGACCATGCTTCATAGACCTTGTCGAGCAGCGGCATCTCGACCTCGGAGAATTCAAGGCAGAGAAAGCGCCCGCCAGGCTTCAGCACGCGATAGGCTTCGGCAAGCGCCACATCGATGCGCGGCACGTTGCGGATGCCGAAAGCGATGGTGTAGGCGTCGAAAGTAGCGTCGGCAAAAGGCAGTTCCTCGGCATTGGCTTCGACGAAATCGGTATTTGCCGACAGGCCTTTTTTCTCGGCCCGGTCGCGGCCGACGGCGAGCATCGAGCCGTTGATATCGAGAACCGTTGCATGAGCGTGCCTGCCGCTCGCCTCGACGATGCGGAAGGCGACATCGCCGGTGCCGCCGGCAACGTCGAGAACGCTCCAGCCCGGCCGCTTCGGTGGATTGAGCCAGGCGACCATGGCGTCCTTCCACAATCGATGCAAGCCGGCCGACATCAGGTCGTTCATCAGGTCGTAGCGGTTCGCCACCTTGTGGAAAACATCATTGACCAGGGACTGCTTGTCGCCTGGCCCTACCCGCTTGAAACCATAGGAGGTTTCCATGCCGCCCGCAGCAGTGGTTCTTTCAACCGACATCGTTTTGATCCGCCATAAAATCGGCGGGACCATAGCCGATCGATGGTGCGGGCGCTATTGTTTAAGGCGCGGTGTTCGGCCGCGCTTCGAAGCGGGTTCCGGAAAAGTGTCACACGGTTTTCCGACAGGAACTTGTGTCATAAGAAAAAGCCTGACGGGATAATTGAATGCCTTTGAAAGCAGAACTGCACTGCCACATCGAAGGGGCAGCGGCGCCTGAACTCGTCCTCCGCCAGGCTGAGAAATACGGCAAGGAAGCCTCGCGCTACATCCAGGACGGCTCCTTCGTCTGGCGCGACTTCACCTCTTTCCTCGCCGCCTACGACTTCTCGTCGGATCTGTTCCGCACCGAAGAAGACTATGCGCGGCTGGCCGACCATTACCTGACCAGCCTCGCCCGCGACGGCGCCATCTATTCCGAGGTTTTCACCTCGCCCGACCATGCCAGCAAGGCCGGGCTGTCGCCGAAGGCCTATACCGACGCGCTCGGCGAAGGCATGGCCCGCGCCAAGGCGAAGACCGGCATCGAAGGCCGCATGATCGTCACCGGCGTGCGCAATTTCGGTGTCGAATCGATCGAGCGGGCGGCGCGTTTCGCCGCGCGCTGCGGGCATCCGCTGGTCACCGGTTTCGGCGTCGCCGGCGACGAGCGGATAGGCGACCTGGAAGATTATGTCAGGGCCTTCGAGATCGCCCGCGAGGCCGGCCTCGGCATCACCGTCCATGCCGGCGAATTGATGGGCTGGGAGAGCGTCGAGGCGGCACTCGACCACATCCGCCCGTCTCGCATCGGCCATGGCGTGCGCGCCATCGAGAACCCCGAGCTTATGCGGCGCATCGCCGACGAAGGCGTCGTGCTCGAATGCTGCCCTGGCTCCAACATCGCCCTGAAAATCTTCGACAGCTTCGCCGACCATCCCTTCCCCGCCTTGCGGGCAGCGGGCTGCAAGGTGACGCTCAACTCCGATGACCCGCCCTATTTCTGGACCTCGCTGAAACGCGAATACGACATCGCTGCCGAGCATTTTGCGATGGACGACAAGGCGCTCACCGCCGTCACCAGGACGGCCATCGAGGCAGCCTTCGTCGACAGGAAGACCAGGGCGGTGCTGCTGGGCAGGCTCGGCGCCAAGGGCAGGTGAATGGTGAATGGTGAATGGTGAAACCGGCGCTTCGGTTCGTCAACCGCGAGTTTTTCCGCGCAACCAAGGACTCGCAAACCAGTTCACTATTCACTATTCACCATTCACCATCCACTATTCACCTGCGCAGTTGGAGAACACCATGAAGGGCGTTACCGTCGTCGACCATCCGCTTGTCCAACACAAGCTGACCATCATGCGCAAGAAAGAGACTTCGACGGCCGGCTTCCGGCGGCTGCTGCGCGAGATCTCGCTGCTGCTCGGCTACGAGGTCACCCGCAACCTGGAACTGACGACGACGACCATCGAGACGCCGATCGAAACGATGGAGGCGCCGACGCTGGAGGGCAAAAAACTGGTCTTCGCCTCGGTGCTGCGCGCCGGCAACGGCTTGCTCGAAGGCCTGCTCGATCTCGTGCCGGCGGCGCGTGTCGCCCATATCGGCCTCTATCGCGACCATGAGACGCTGGAAGCGGTCGAGTATTTCTTCAAGGCGCCGGGCGACCTCGCCGACCGGCTGGTGATCGTCGTCGATCCGATGCTGGCGACCGCCAATTCGGCGATCGCGGCGATCGACAAGCTGAAAGGCCGCGGTGCCACCAACATCCGCTTCCTCTGCCTGTTGGCGGCACCAGAGGGCCTCGAGCGGTTTACCCAGGCACATCCCGATGTTCCGGTCTTCACCGCTTCCATCGACCGCCAGCTCAACGAAAAGGGCTACATCATGCCGGGTCTCGGCGATGCCGGCGACCGCATGTACGGCACCAAATAGATCCGTTTACCGATTGTTTACGCAAACGGCTGGTTTCCGCACTCGTTAAAGCGGCAATCACCATGTCGGACTAAGGATCGGCAACCACAAAGGCCGGTCCATGCTGCGCAAGCTCCTCATCCTTGGCGTGTTTGCCGGAACGTCGGCATCGCTGCCGATCGTGTATCAGTCCAATTCACAGGTAATCGAGCGGCTGTTGAAATCCGCCATCGGAGCCAGGCCGGCGGACACACAAACCGACCTGAATCTCGCCGCCGTCCGGGACAGGCCCACAACGCCGCAGCCGCTCGGCCGCAAGGTCGTCGTCGCCGCGGACTCGCGCGGGCATTTCATGTCGGTCTTCAAGTTGAACGGCCGGCAGATCGACGGCATGATCGATACCGGTGCCACGCTCGTCGCCATCAACACCTCGACTGCGCGCAGGATCGGCATCTCGCTCAATTCGACGGACTTCAGCCATCAGGTCAACACCGCCAACGGGGCGATCAAGGCAGCATTGGTCATGATCGACCGCCTGCAGATCGGCAGGATCACCGTCGAGGGCGTCGAGGCCGTCGTGCTCGACGACAGGGCGCTGCACACCAACCTGATCGGCATGAGCTTTCTGCAGCGGCTCGAAAAATATCAGGTCGAAGACGGCAAGCTGCTGCTGGTTCAGTAGAACGTGATCCCGAACCGCAGGTCCGCGCCAGCGAAAAGTGGGGACCGGTTTTCGGACAAGATCGTGGTCCAAAGAAAGATAGAGCCCATCCGATACCATCGGAATGGCTCTACCCGCGCGGCAGGATCCGCCGGATGACGGTTTTCTCCGTGGCCGGTTTGGAAGTGCCGATGGTATAGGCCGAAAGCACGGCGGCCGCGGCCGCTTCGGCATCCTCGCTGTTGCGGGCATGGACCAGCGCCAGCGCTTCGCCGGCCCGCACTTCAGCGCCGACCGGCAACAGCCTGGTGATGCCGACGACGTGATCGATCCTGTCGTCGGGCCGCGTCCGCCCGCCGCCAAGCCCGACCACGGCAAGCCCGATCTCGCGGGTCGCGATGCCGGTGACAAAGCCGTTCGCGCTCGCCTTGACCGCGAATTCCGTTGCCGCTTTCGGCAGATATTTTTCCGGATTGTCGACAAAGTCGACGGGACCACCCAGTGCCGCCACCATGCGCGCGAAGATGGAAGCGGCGCGGCCGCCGGCCAGCGTTTCGGCGGCGCGGCGCAGGCCGTCCTGGTTGGACGATACCAGGCCTGCCGATTGTAGCATCTCGGCGGCCAGCGCCAGCGTCACGTCCTCCAGCCGCCGGTCGCGAAAGCGGCCGGTGAGAAAATCGACGGCGTTGCGCACCTCGACCGCATTGCCGGCGGCGGACGCCAGCGGCTCGTTCATGCCGGTGACCAGCGCCGAGGCCTTAAGGCCGGCGCCATTGGCGACGTCGACCAGGCTGTTGGCCAGTGCGGTTGCGTCGCGCGATTTCTCCATGAAGGCGCCGTTGCCGACCTTGACATCGAGCACCAGCGAACCAAGGCCGGCCGCCAGCTTCTTCGACAGGATCGAGGCGGTGATCAGCGGCACCGATTCCACCGTTCCTGTCACATCGCGGATCGCGTAGAGCCTGGCGTCGGCGGGTGCGAGATCGGCGGTCTGGCCGATGATGGCGCAGCCGGTTTCGAGCACGGTCTTGCGGAACCGCGCAACATCCGGCTGGCTGATATAGCCGGGGATGGCATCCATCTTGTCCAGCGTGCCGCCGGTATGGCCGAGACCCCTGCCGGAAATCATCGGCACATAGGCGCCACAGGCAGCGACGATCGGCGCCAGCATCAAGGAGACATTGTCGCCGACGCCGCCCGTCGAATGCTTGTCGGTGACCGGGCCGGGCAGATCCGACCAGTCGAGCACATCGCCGGAATCGCGCATCGCCATAGTCAGCGCCACCGCCTCGTCGCGGCTCATGCCGTTGAAGAACACCGCCATGGCAAAGGCGCCGACCTGCGCGTCGGTGACTGTGCCGGCGGTCAGACCTCCGATAAAGAACGCTGTCTCCTCAGCCGAGAGCTTCTGGCCGTCGCGCTTGCGGCGGATGATTTCCTGGGGAAGCATCAGGCGTCGACCCTGTGCTCCGGAAGCCCGTCCTGAAAAACACGCTGCAGGATGGTCGCCAGCCGCGCACCGCCGACCGGCGCCATGTCCTTGGTCTCCTGGTGCGACAGCTCGGCTCCGGTCATGCCGGCGGCAAGGTTGGTCACGACCGAACACGCGGCGACGCGCAGCCCAAGGAAGCGGGCGAGAATGACCTCCGGCACCGTCGACATGCCGACCGCGTTGGCGCCCATGACGCGCGCCATGCGTATCTCGGCGGGCGTCTCGAAGCATGGGCCGGAGAACCACATATAGACGCCCTTGTGCAGCGTGGTACCGGTGGCCTTCGCCGCCTGCTCGATGGCGGAGCGGAGACCGGCGTCGTAGGCTTCGGTCAGGCCGACGAAACGGCGGTCGCTCGGTTCGCCGATCAGCGGGTTGGAGCCCGAGAAATTGATGTGATCGGTGATCAGCATCACCGAGCCCGGGCCCATCCCGGGATCGACCGAACCGGCGGCGTTGGTGAGGATCAGCCTGGAGATGCCGAGGCCGGCGAGCACCTCGAGTGCCGGCCGCATCGCCGCCGCGTTGCCGTGCTCGTAATAATGCGCCCGGCCGGACAGCATCAGCACCGGCGTGCCGGCAAAGAGCCCCGCCACCACCTCGCCCGCATGGCCGCTGACTCCGCTTCGGGGAAACCCCGGCAAGTCGGCGTAGGAGATGCGCACCGCATCCTCGACCTGGTCGACAAGCCCGCCAAGCCCTGACCCCAGCACCAAGGCGGTAGTCGGCGCCAGCCCGTCCAGCCTTTCGACGAGGTGATCGAGCGCTTCCTTCATTTCAGCACATCGCCTTCAAACCCGTATGGCAGCAACTCGCCCATGGTCACGGTCTCGACCACGCCGCTATCATCGCACAGATAGAACTTCGTCTCCGGCCGGCAGAATTCCGCCAGCCGCTGCCGGCAGCCGCCGCAGGGCGAGCATTTTGCCACGCGTTCGGCGATCACGGCGATTTCCGTGATCTTGCCGCCGCCGCCCATGACGTAGTGGCCGAGCGCGGTGGTTTCGGCGCACCAGCCCTCCGGATAGGACGCGATCTCGACATTGGCGCCGGTGAAGACACGGCCGTCCTCGGTGCGCAACGCCGCGCCGACCGGAAATTTCGAATAGGGCGCATAGGCCTTGGCCATGGCGGCTTTCGCCGCTTCGAACAGATCATGAGCCATGATAGATCAGCGTTCCTTGACATAAGGCACGCCGCCGGCGCGCGGCGGGATTGCCTTGCCGATGAAGCCGGCAAGCAGGATGACGGTCAGCACATAGGGCAGCGCCTGCATGAATTGCACCGGCACCTTGCCGATCAGCGGCAGCGGCGTGCCTTGCAGGCGGATCGACGCGGCGTCGAGGAAGCCGAACAGCAGGCAGGCGAACATGGCGTTGACCGGTTTCCATTTGGCGAAGATCAGCGCGGCCAGCGCGATGTAGCCCTTGCCAGCGGTCATGTCCTTCACGAAGCCGCCATTCTGCACCATCGACAGATAGGCGCCGGCAATGCCGGTGAGCACGCCGGTGCAAATCAGCGCCCGGTAGCGCAGCCAGGCGACCGAGATGCCGGCGGTGTCGACCGCGGCCGGGTTCTCGCCGACGGCGCGCAGGCGGAGCCCGAAGCGGGTGCGAAACAGCACCCACCAGGTGAACGGCACGGCCAGGAAGGCGAGATAGACCAGCACGGAGTGGCCGGAGATGAGTTCCGAATAGATCGGCCCGAGGATCGGCACGCTCCTGAACGCCTCCGCGCCTGGCCAGGTGATTGCCTCGAACCGCTCGCCGGCGGCCAGCGCCGGCGTGCGCCCGCCTTGCTGGAACCAGGCCTGGCCGAGCATGATCGTCGATCCGGCGGCAATGAAATTGATCGCGACACCAGAGACGATCTGGTTGCCGCGATGGGTGATCGAGGCAAAGCCGTGGATCAGCGCGAAGGCGACCGAAATGAGGATGGCCATGCCGAGGCCGAGATAGGCCGAGTGGAAGACCGAGGCGGCGGCCGCACCGGCGAAGGCGCCGGCAAGCATCTTGCCCTCGAGCCCGATGTCGAAGACGCCGGCCCGCTCCGAGTAGAGGCCGGCGAGACAGGCGAGCAGCAAGGGCACCGACAGGCGGATGGTCGAGTCCAGGACCTGTACGATGGCGTTGAAGAAATCCATCTCAGGCGCCCTTCCCCTTGACCGCTTCCATGCCGACCGATTTCGGGCTGAGCGAGGCGAACAACGCCTGGACGTAGGGCCGGAACATATGCTCGAGCGCGCCGGCGAACAGGATGACGAGGCCCTGGATGATAACGATCATGTCGCGGCTGATCGCCGGCATCTCGAACGCGAGTTCGGCGCCGCCCTGGTAGAGCATGCCGAACAATATTGCCGCCATGACGATGCCGACCGGATGCAGGCGGCCCATCAGCGCCACCGCGATGCCGACGAAACCGGCGCCCGAAACGAATTCGAGCGCGACATTGTGCTGGTCGCCCATCGTCGGGTTGAGCGCCATCATGCCGGCTAGCGCGCCCGAGATCATCATCGCGATGATGATGATGCGGATCTCCGAAATGCCGGCATAGCGCGCCGCTTTCGGGCTGTGGCCATAGGTGCGCATCTCGTAGCCGAGCTTGGTGCGCCAGATCAGCACCCACACCAGGAAGGCCATGGCTAGCGCCAGCAGGGAACTGACGTTGAATGGCGCCGAACGGATTTTGGCGCCGAACAATTCGATGACCCAGTTGAGCTTCGGCAGTTGCGCGCCTTCGAGGAAGGTGCGCGTCTGCGGTGCCATCGAGGCGGGGGGCTTCAAGTACCCGACCAGCGCACGGACCATGACGCTGGCGGCGATGAAATTGAACATGATGGTGGTGATGACGATGTGCGAGCCGCGCTTGGCCTGCAGATAGGCCGGGATCAGCGCCCACAGCGCGCCCATCGCCGCGGCGGCGATAATGGCGATCGGGAAGGTCAGCCACCAAGGCAGCACGCTGTCGAAGGCCAGGCAAACAATGCCAATGCCGAGACCGGCGATATAGCCCTGGCCCTCGCCACCGATGTTGAACAGGCCGCAATGCGCCGCAACCGCTACCGAAAGCCCGCTGAAGATGAAGGTGGTGGCATAGAAAAGCGTGAACGCGATGCCTTGGCCGCGGCCGAAGGCACCCTCGACCAGGACGACGGCTGCGCGCAGTGGGTTCTCGCCAACCAATATGACGACGAAGCCGGCAACGACGAAGGCGACGAACAGGTTGATCAGCGGGATCAGCACGTAGTCGGCCCAGGCCGGCAGCTTGGCATAGGGAGTGCTCATTCCGCCGCCTCGCGCTGCTCGACGCCGGCCATCAGCAGGCCGAGCTCGCCCTCGGTCGCGTCGGGGCCGCGTTCGCCGACGATGCGGCCGGCAAACATCACCAGAATGCGGTCGGACAGCGAGCGGATCTCGTCGAGCTCGACCGAAACCACCAGCACCGCCTTGCCCTGGTCGCGCATGGCGATGAGGCGCTTGTGGATGAATTCGATGGCGCCGACATCGACGCCGCGTGTCGGCTGGCCGACGATCAACACGCCGGGATCTTGTTCCATTTCCCGCGCAAGCACGATCTTCTGCTGGTTGCCGCCGGAGAAATTGGCGGTCTTGAGGCGGCAGTCCGCCGGTCGGATGTCATATTTGACGATCTTGTCCCTGGCATCGTTACGGATGGCATCGATGTCAAGGAACGGCCCCTTCAGATAGCGCTCGTCGTCCTGGTAGCCGAGGATCGAATTCTCGTTCTCCTCGAAGGCCAGCACCAGGCCGACATGATAGCGGTCCTCCGGCACATGGGCGAGGCCGCGCTCGCGCAGTTCACCGGGATCGGCGGCGCCGGTGAGGTCGATCGGCTTTCCGTCGAGCATAACGGAGCCCGAAACGGCATGCCTGATGCCGGAAATCGCCTCGAGCAGTTCGGACTGCCCGTTGCCGGCGACGCCGGCAATGCCGACGATCTCGCCGGCATGGACGTCGAAGGAGACGTCGTCGACCATTGTGACGCCCCGGGAATCCTTGACCGTCAGGTTCTTGACCGCGAGCTTGACGCCGCCGGCCTTCGCCTCGCCCTTTTCGACGCGCAGCAGCACGCGCCGGCCGACCATCAGCTCGGCAAGCTCCTCGACCGTGGTCTTCCTGGTTTCGCGTGTCGCCACCATCGTGCCCTGGCGCATCACCGACACCGTGTCGGTGATCGCCATGATCTCGCGCAGCTTGTGGGTGATCAGCACGATCGTCTTGCCCTGCTCCTTCAGCTGCCTGAGGATGCGGAACAGGTGGTCGGCCTCGGCCGGCGTCAGCACGCCTGTCGGCTCATCGAGGATCAGGATCTCGGCGCCGCGATAGAGCGCCTTGAGGATTTCGACGCGTTGCTGCAGGCCGACCGGCAACTCCTCGATGATGGCGTCGGGATCGACTTCGAGCCCGTATTCGCGCTCGAGCCGCTCCAGCTCGGAACGCGCCTTGGCGATGCTCTTCTTCAGCAGCGCATCGCTTTCGGCGCCGAGAATGACGTTTTCCAGCACCGAGAAATTGTCGACCAGCATGAAATGCTGATGCACCATGCCGATGCCGAGCGCGATCGCATCATTCGGTGTCTTGATCGATGCCGGCTGGCCGCCGACACGGATTTCGCCGGAATCGGCCTGGTAGAAACCGTAGAGGATCGACATCAGCGTCGACTTGCCGGCGCCGTTTTCGCCGACGATGCCATGGATAGTGCCGCGCATAATCTCCAGATTGATGTCGCGGTTGGCGCGCACGGCGCCAAAGCTCTTGTCGATGCCGATCAGCTCGATTGCGGCTTGCGCCATGCAGCCTGTTCCCACTGTTATTTTTTTACCGCTTGGTCAAACGCCTAGCATGACGCCCAGTCTGTGCCAATTGGGTCTGTGCCAATTGGCTGGAGCAGGGTTCACTCTCGACAAATCCCGCCATGCTTGTCAATTTCCAACGTGGCCGCAGCCTGCACAATCGCCTGATCGAGGATTTCAAATGACCATGCCCGACGACCGGCTGACGACGCTGCAAATCCGCGCCGCCGAGCAGGAGAAGACCATCGAGGAACTGTCCGGCCAGATCGCCGAGCAGTGGAAGGTGATCGAGCGCATGCAGCGCAAGCTCGACGCGCTGGCCGAGCGCTTCCTGGCACTGGAAGAACAGGCCGCACCCGACGTGCCGGTGACCAAGCCGCCGCACTGGTGAGCGGGCCGACAAGACAAAACCGCCGGGCTTTCACCCGGCGGCTCGTCAGTTCAGCAGTGCCAGTCGATCAATAACAGCAATCGATCAATACGGGCAGGCATTGTCCGACATGTAGTCGTGCACCTTGATGGTGCCGGCTATGATGTCGGCCTTGGCCTTTTCGACCGCCGCCTTCATTGCATCGTCGACAAGCGCCTTGTTGTTGTCGTCCATTGCGTAGTCGACGCCGCCTTCCTTGAGGCCGAGATCGTTAACGCCGGCCGTGAACTTGCCGTCCTTGGCATCCATGAAGGTGTTGTAGACGGCAACGTCGACGCGCTTGACCATGGAGGTCAGCACTTTGCCGGGCTGCAGGCCGTTCTGGTTGGAATCGACGCCGATGCCGAGCTTGCCGGCGTCGGCCGCTGCCTGCAGCACGCCGACACCGGTGCCGCCTGCCGCCGCGTAGACCACGTCGGCGCCCTGGTCGATCTGCGTCTTGGCGATCTCGCCGCCCTTGGCCGGATCGTTCCAGGCCGCTGGCGTATCGCCGGTCATGTTCTGGATGACGTCGGTGGCGCCGGCCGCCTTGGCGCCGCCGACATAGCCGCAGCCAAACCTGCGGATCAGCGGAATGTCCATGCCGCCGACGAAGCCGACCTTCTTGGTCTTGGAAGCCATCGCCGCCATCACGCCGACGAGGTAGGAGCCTTCCTGCTCCTTATAGACCAGCGAGCGGACATTGGGCTTGTCGACGACCATGTCGATGATGGCGAATTTGGTGTCGGGGAACTCGGTGGCGATCTTGTCAAGCGCGTCAGCCCACGAGAAGCCCGCCATGACGATCGGGTTGCGGCCGTCCTCGGCGAAACGGCGCAGCGCCTGCTCGCGCTGGGTGGCGTTGCTGACCTCGAATTCCACATAGGGGATGCCGGTCTCGGTCTTGAACTTTTCAGCGCCGTGGAAGGACGCCTCGTTGAACGACTTGTCGAACTTGCCGCCGAGATCATAGAGGATCGCGGGTTGAATGTCCGCGGCGAAGGCCGGAAGAACCATTGCAGCTGCGGCCATGAGGCCGAGAACGATACGTTTCATGTGATCCACACCCCTGTCGGTTATTTGTCCATTATGCATCGCATGCCGGCCCGGTTCTCCGGCAGGCGTGCGGTGTCGGGCAGGAGTGTCTTCCTCCCGCTTCGGGTCAATCTGGCACGGCCCGAAACAAAATTCACGTGGAATTTTGACCTTTTGGAAAAGCATGGCGCCGCATCGCGGCGCCACAGCATATTCCTTGCGTCAGGGGCATAAAATCAGGCGGAGACGGCGGCCGGAATGGCGCAGGAGACGCCGGTTCCCTGCAGGCCGCAATAGCCGTAGGGGTTCTTCGCCAGATATTGCTGGTGGTCTTCCTCGGCGAAGTAGAATTCCGGCGCCGGCGCGATCTCCGTGGTGATCTTGCCGCGTCCGGCGCCGCGCAGCGAAGCCTCGTAGGCGTCGCGCGAGGCGATCGCAGCCTGGTGTTGAGCGTCGTTGAACGTATAGATCGCCGAGCGGTAAGTGGTGCCGACATCATTGCCCTGGCGCATGCCTTGCGTCGGGTCGTGGCTTTCCCAGAACAGCTTCAAGAGCTCGGCATAAGACACGATCTTGGGGTCGTAGACGACGAGCACGACTTCGGCATGGCCGGTGAGCCCCGTGCAGGTTTCCTGATAGGTCGGGTTGGGCGTGACGCCGCCGGCATAGCCGGCCGCCGTGACCCAGACGCCCTCGACTTGCCAGAACAGGCGCTCGGCGCCCCAGAAGCAGCCCAGGCCGAACATCGCCGTTTCCATCCCTTCGGGATAAGGACCCTTGAGCGGCCTGTTCGAGACAAAGTGCTTCGATGCGGTCGGGATCGGCCGGTCGCGGCCGGGCAACGCCTCGGAGGGTTTCGGCAGGTTGAGCTTCTTGTTCAGCATGTCGCTGAGAAACATGTGTGGCTTCCTTTTCTTCTTGGTTGAGCCTTCCTGGTACGGGAACACCGGGTCAGGCTGGAAATGTCAGGTTGCGGCGAACCGCCCGCTGGGGCGCTGCCGCCTGTAACCGATGGCATAAAGAATGAACGCCAGCACCGCGAACACGGCAAAGCCGGGCTGGCTGAGCACCCAGGCGATGGCACCGTCCCACAGCAGCGGGTTGATCTTATCGCGGACGAAGCTTTCGAAGGCGCTGCGCGTATCCGGCGAGACAGCGAGCCAGCTGGTGTTGAGCGGGGTCATCACCAGCGCCGAAGCCGCCACCGAGCGGGTCGCATCGAGCACGGCCATGATGACCGAAACCGAAAGCGCAATCATTGCGGCAAGACGGAAGATAAAGCGGAACATCCGGACCCTTCCTCCCCAGGAGTTTATCAGAATGTCGTGTGGACTGTTAAATAGGATCTGCGTGCTTTATCCGCAATCGCGACACGCGAAGTTGAACCTACGGCAGCCGGGTTCGCCGAAACCGTCGGCGCGCCGGGGACGGCAAGCACACCTCCGCCGCTCCTTTCGATAGGCTCCCAACGGGTGCTCCGATAACATGGGCTGAGCATCCGTATCCGGCAAAGCGAATAGACTGCCGTTATGTCTTGGCATTCGGCACCGGATCGACTAGATGAGCCCCGCGCCTGTTGCTTTGACGGCTCGGGTGCGGGGAAAGGGTATCCGCTGGTTGACGGCGCCCACGGCCGGAATTCCGGCCGGAATCCCAAAGGAGATGCATCTCCCCAACCCGCGCGGCGAAACCGGCCGCGTCGAAAATGCTAAAAAGACGGAGAGGTGGCCGAGTGGTTGAAGGCGCACGCCTGGAAAGTGTGTTTACGGGAAACCGTAACGCGGGTTCGAATCCCGCTCTCTCCGCCAGTTGCCTCGCCAAATTGCTGAAATACCTAATAAATTTCATGGCTCGCAGTATTTGACCCACTTTTTGCCCCACATAATTGTGTGGATTAAAATGGCTGTCACAGGCTTTCTCTGGACGCTATCTCTAGCAAGAGCGCTTCATTGTGGAGCGAAGTTGAGCGCCCCTCCAACTATGTGAGTCTGGGGCCGGATGGTCCTGTCACTACGGGGACGACGGCGACGTTGGCGGGTGTGTGGAGAGGCTTTGATTTTGGTGGGCGTGTTGACCTGTCGCCCGATCCTGTGGGGAGCGAAAGATGGTGACGATACTGAAGTGGATTGCCATCGCTGTACTTGGGCTGCTGGCATTGATGCATGCGGCACTGACTGCTTCACTGATCTGGCACATGTTCCGCTACGATGTACCCGGAGCTTGGATTGCGGAGCCCGAATTAGTCAGGCAATACCTGATTCCGCTGGCTTCCATTTTTGGTCTCTTGATACTGATGCGATACGCCAAGCCGACCGAAAGAAAGGCGTGCATCGCAGTTCTCGCTGCCGTTACTGTGTCCTTTGCGCTGTTTCTATTGTTGCATTTAACCGGTCGATTGACGATCAAATAGAGGGGACACTTGGGGCCCGCGCAGCGATTTTTGGCTGTTCTGCATGCTGATTTTTGCCTCTGATAGTGCTTCGCGCGGGTAGAATTTTGCGTTCGCGGCCTGCAAATTTTGTCATCGAATCCGGTTTGCGCGCACGAAATTTGGGCTCTTCTTGCGGTAAGCTAGCGCGGTTTCTCGTGCATCGGCGAGCGAGATGATCGACGTGCCGCCCAATCCGATGTCTCTACGCCTGCCTTGGACGATGATCCGGAGGAGCCAACGCTTCGCTCCCGACGGGTCCACGACGAGGTAAAGGCCATTGCCATCGGCATATCGTCCCGGAGTCTTAGCCTGCCGCACCTCGATCGCGCTTAGCGCCTTGTCCGGGTGCTTTCCCGATTTTTGCATCGTCCGCCCAACTCACCCCACCCCACATTTTCACCCACATTGTATCGGCGATTTTGTTGGACGGCAATGAATGTCGTTGGACGAACTGAAAAATTAACGGCTTGATTTCAAAGCGTTATTGGACGTCATTGGCCGCAGACGAACAGCCGACTGGCTGCCGCTCTCTCCGCCAGATAAATCTCACCGGTTCGCCAGCCTAAAGGGACGCTGGACGGCTACTGCCGCTGCGGTGCAGGTATCTTGGGGCAGGCAGAGGGGGGCGCGAAGGCTACGGAGCGGCTTTCATCTTCGCCGCACCCTTACCTCAGATCAGCCTACAACCAATCGGCCCGCGCTTCACCAGAAGCACGGGCTTGGCCGACTCGGCGCCATCGCCGCCCCGTCTAGCGCGGGACCGCTTGTATTCCCGAGACCGAGCGCTCTGTTTCGGCGGAGAAAACCACGAAGGCAAAGATCAGCACGGCGACAGCGACAATCATTGAGCCGGTGGCGACGATCGGCTCGAGCGCCGGGTTTCCCTGCAGCATCAGGTAAAGAGCCGGCAGCATCACGACCAGGCCGAGATTGTAGACGCCGTAGTGGATCATGGCGCTCCTGCGGGCAGCCTTCGCCGGATTCAGCGCATAATAGCCGCCGAATATTGCACTGGTGACCCACCCCAGCAGGTTGATGTGCGCGTGAGCCGGAAACGCGCCGTGATCGCCTGAAATTGCCATCTGCAGGCCAGCTGCAATTCCCAGAATAAGAAAGACGATGGCTGTCTTGAAAAAGAGCTCCGAAACTTTAGGCATGCTATTTCTCCCAAACCCGTTTTGCCGCCGCATCATGCTGTGGTTCCGGCGATCTTGCCAAGGGACCGTCGGGCCTGCGGAAGCATGTGTTGCCGGCCTGACAGCCCGTTGGCGACCGGTCGCCGGGCCTGGCCGGTTGCGAGTCCAGCCGGCAAAAAATATGCGCTTACGCTAATTTAATTGCAACATCACCGGCCAGGCTTCGATGTCGTTCTCGCTAGCGAACTGTCCTGCGCGATGGTGGTGCCCATACGCGCCAAAGGTCTGCCCGTCAGTGTTGCAGCAGGGCCTCGCCAAACTTCTCCCACAGCTGTTCGCAATCTGTTGCTCTGAGGCTGGGGGTTCCGAGTGGGCCATATCTGATGACGGCGGCGTGAACATCATAGCCAACGATAGGTGCATTGGCGACAAAGTGGATAGCCTCGCCCAATCGGCGAGAGCCAATTGGCGCATCGGTTTTGTTGGTGATGTCGAAGACACCACAAATATCCACTTCCTGGTTCCTGGCTGCCAACGCAGCTTCCATTACCTGTTCGTGCATCATCGAAGTCTCTCCTATCGGTCTAAGTCTAAGAACCGCGGCTTGTGTTGGCCCGGCAACTGACAACCGGCAAATCGAAGTGCCTTTTGCAGCATTTCGATTGGCTCTTGCTGCGAGCCACTCCGCCCGCTCCCGCGGCAAGCCGATAAGGCAACTGCCAGCGAAGTCCGCAGGCACGTCCACCGTCGCATCAAACACGGCCCACGTGCCAGTCGGCTCCTGAATGGGCAAAAAACGTCATAGAAGCGCCTGCTAATATACGTATGCCGACTGTGGGGACGGAGCTTTGTTCCTACATCGATTAAACGAATGAGAAATGGAGTCGAAATGTCAGGCGACGCTGGTCGAAAACAAATCGTCGGCGACATCGCCAGGAATGCGCTTGAGCTGCGATCCGGCCGCATTCGGGGCTCGCCGACAGGGCGAGCACACGACGCAGCAGGCAAGCGCGGCCAAATGCTCATCCAGAATCGCGATTTCGTTGCGGATAGATCGTCTCGCCGCGCTTCAGCATCTCCACGAAAGCCGCGATCTTCTTCTTGCGTCCGGCTTCGGTTTTCATGTTGTGGATGCGGAAGGCGAGCGCGAAGCGGTTTTGCTGGCTGAGTTTTGCCAGCATCTCTTTCGCCATGGGCTCGGCGTCTATTGCCGCCTGGAGGTCGTCGGGGATCTTCATCTCCTTGCCGCTCTTGTAGGCGCGCGCCCAGCGGCCGTCGGCCTTGGCTGCCTCGACCTGCCTCAGCCCATGCTCGGTCATCCGGCCCTCCTCGATCAGCCGAGCGACATTGTCGACATTGATCTGGCTCCAGGTGCTCTTCTTGCCGCGCGGGGTGTAGCGCTGCAGGTAGCTTTTGCCGTCCAAGGCCTTGCGCACCGCATCGATCCAGCCCCAGCACAACGCCACGTCGATGGCTTGCTTCGGAGTGATCGACGGCAGCCCCGAATCGAGCTTATGGATCTTGATCCAGACTTCGTCCTCGCTGTCGTGATGCTCGCCAAGCCAGGCATGGAAGCTTTCGGCATCCCTGAACTCGCGCACCTTGGCGGGGTCGACCTTGACGGGCGCCATCAGCCGGTCCGCCCGTGACGCAGGCGCGTAACGACGCCGAACCGGTTGCCGGCCGCGCGCGCGCTCATCTCAGCTCCGACAACTAGGATCATGGTTCGCTCCTCTCAACGATGCGAATACGAAACCTAGACGATCTTTCTATTTTCATCATCAAGAGCGTCTCCCTCCTCGTACCGCTCCAATGCCTCCATTAGCCACCGACACTGATTTTACTGGTATGGAATCGCTCGGCATCCGCATATCTATTTGCAACTTCTAATTTAGCCCGATGCGTGCCGAGAGCCCTCAATTCGGCCGTCATCCATTGCACTTGACGGTCTCTCGAGCTGTATACGGCCCGAACTGTTGCCGTATCGGCCGATTTTTCAGCGCAACCAAGCCTTTACCTTTCGGCCAGTTCGGAGTTGCCCTTCAGCCATGTTCGTGGTCCCGTACAACCAGGGCGCTCAATGCGGCATTCGGCACCGGTCGCCTCACCGACCGTCAAGGCACACAGGAGATAGCAATGGGCATTTTCGACAGTATCAAAGGTGCGATTTTCGGAAACGCGGTTGCGGCCGAAGCGCCGCCGGCGCAACCGTCTCCCGCGCCTGCTTCGAGCACGGCCACCCAGCCGACGGCGCCTACCCGATCCGCCCCGGCTGCAACCCCGGCCTCGACCGCGCCGGCCGCGCCGTTCTCTGCCCCGAACATCGCTGCCATTCTCGACAAGGCGGTGGCCGCGAAGGGGCAGAAACTCAACTGGAAGAATTCGATCGTCGACCTGATGAAGGCTCTGAATATCGACAGCAGCCTCGGCGCCCGCAAGGAGCTTGCCCACGAGCTGAACTACACCGGCGATATGAACGACACTGTAACGATGAATCTGTGGCTGCACGACGCACTGATGAAAAAGCTGGCCGAGAATGGCGGCAAGCTTCCGAGCGACCTGGCCGCCTAGAGTCACAAGACAAGCAATTCCAGGAAAACGTGTGAACGGTTTTCCGTCGGGAATTGCGTCAAGCAAAAAATGCAGACCGGTTCGGCGTTTCCGTGAAACGACGAACCGTCCCGGTCCTGCCCGCACCGTGGTTCTTGCTGCGCTGGCTTCGGCCGCAACCGAGCAGACCCCACTGCCAAGCATCAGACTGCCAGTAAATAAAATTGAGACCGATCCCGGCCGCCGGGATTGGGTCTATGGCGAAGTCGCATGGCACAAAAGCGCTGCCGCCTCGCCCGGCTTGTCTCACTCAAAACCGATGATTTTCGGTCGCCGTCCGCACGCTGGTAGGACCACCATTTTGCTGGCGAAACGCGACGTTCGGCGTATCATTCTCCCGGGCGAGGGTTCATGGTGGGAGGAAGCCAATGAACGTGGTGCAGCGGGTGACGGTCGCCGACTTGACGGCCCAAGAGCTTGTTTCATCTGCGCTTTCACGGTTCGGTGCCGGCGACACCATATCGACGAGGGCGATGCTGGACATCGTTCGCAGGACGGCTCCGACCTGCGGCAACAGTGACGACGATCTGGTCGAGCTTATCGTCATGACGGCCGTTGGTAGGACCATGGGTGTCGTGTTCGACCATCGCTCCCATTAGCAATCCGGAACGAATACCAGGCTGCTCCCAGGAGCAGTGGCGGGCGGTTGGCAGCGCCGCCAAAGAGGCCAGCCTTTTTGTGCGCGAAGGCCGGCCTGACACCAAGCCCTTGTTTTGAGCAAAATCGCCGCGCATACCGGGTCATGCCCGAGGGCAGGCAATTGGGCGACACGCTCGAAGGAACTCGCTGAAATCTTGCCCGTTATGCTCTCGTCGAGATGAGGAGAGCTGCCATGGCCGACGACAAAACCAAGACCGATAGTCGCGACCGCTCACGAGTGGCGGGCGGCGAAGATTATGAGGTACATCATTTCGCCGAGGAAGCGGGCATTACCCCGGATCAGGCCCGTACGCTGATCAAGCGCCACGGCACCGACCGCAAGGTGCTGAACGAAATCGCCGAGAGCATAAGAGCGTTGTAATGGCTGACAAGAAAACCGCAATGGCCGACCGCAAGACGCGCGATGCGGACGAAAAGAAGGCTCTGCACCTGGCTGAAACCACCGACGTTTCGCCGAAGCAGGCGAAGGATCTGATGCGCAAGCACGGCAAGGACAGCCCGAAGGTCGAGAAGGAAGCCAAGAACTTCAAGGCCGAGGGCTGAGCCGCCGAAGGTCTTTGTGCGTCACCCGCAACTTGACAATCGCTGCTGAACGCGCCCAGCCGGTTGGACGCGCGGCATAGGGGCCGCAATCCTGCGGCTTATCGGTTTTCTAACAAATTCGGCCTATGCCTTCCGCTGTCGCGGCTCAGGGATGCCATATGCGCGGGATGTCTGGTGAGGCGAGGCCGTCGATAGATGACATGCAGCATGTGAGGCTGGTGTTTTGCCTGTTGGCCGCGGTTGTGATGGCGGCGGCGCTCCTCGCCTTTGCCACCTCCCTCCTGCAGGATCCCGATAGCTGGTGGCACATTAAGGTCGGCATTGATATGCTGGCAAGCCGCACATTCCCGACCATCGACATTTACTCCTACACTTTTGCCGGCCAGCCATGGATCGCCAAGGAATGGCTTAGCCAGGTTCTCCTTGCAATTGCCTATGAAGCCGGCGGTTGGAACGGCGTGGTGCTGCTGGCGACTGCGGTAATCGCGCTGACGGCCTTCTTGACGTCGTGGTATCTCAGCGCGTGGTTGAAGCCGACGCTGGCGATAGGACTGACGCTGGTGCTCGCGCTCGTGATCGGGCCAATCTATGTCGCCCGACCGCACATCTTTACCTTGCCCATTATCGTCGTCTGGACCGCCGGTCTTTTCCAGGCCGCACGCGACGGGAAAGCGCCGCCTTTATGGCTGCTGGCGCTGCTTTGCGTGTGGGCCAATCTCCACGCCACCTTCACCTTCGGTTTCGTCATCGCCGCCTTCGCCGGCCTCGATCTGCTTATGCGCACGCGCTTATCGAACCCCCGGCTGCTGGCCAAGTGGATTGCTTTCGGGCTGCTTTGCCCGCTGGTCAGCCTGCTCAACCCCTATGGCGTCAAGGCAATACTCGCCACATTCACCGTGGCCTATGGCAATGAGGCGGTGCCTTACATTGCGGAGTGGCAGCCATTCGACGCCTCGCGGCATACCCTCCAGGAGGTGATCCTGCTGGTGGCGTTTTTCGGGCTGGTCGTGTCGAGATTGCGCATTGGCTGGGCCAAGGCGCTGTTCCTTGTCTTCACGTTGCACGTCTATCTCACCCACATACGGTTCATGTACCTGTTCTTTCTTCTCGTGCCGGTGGTCCTTACCGTCGAGGTCGCGCAACAATATCCAGTGCTTTCAGCCGAGAAATGGGCGGCGGAAAAGCGCGACGGACTTGAACAATTTTTCGCACGGAAATTTTCCAGGATTTGCGCTGGACTTGCCGTTTTGCTGGTTTTGGCGGCTGCCGCCTTCACGACCTATCCGGTCGCGCCGAGCCAGAAGACCTCGGCGAGGGACGCACTGGCCTTCGCCCAAACCCATAATCTGTCGGGCAATCTGCTGAACTCCTACGATTTCGGCGGTACGCTGATTTTTCATGGCATCAGGACGTTTATTGACGGCCGCGCGGATCAGCTCTTCCTGAATGGCTTTACGGAAACGGATGAGCAGACTGGGCACAGCCGGGGCAAGCCGATCCTGAAAGCCCAACTCGACAAATATACGATAGGCTGGGCATTGTTGACCGCCGACGACAGCCGCATTCCGTTCTTCGACCAACTGGGCTGGAAGCGGGCCTATGCGGACGATTACGCGGTGATCTACACCCGCGCGGACTGAGCCCCGGCAGCTTCGCGCGCCGGTGCGCACCTCCCCCCTGAAGCTGTGGCCAGCGCCGAGGCGGCGAAATCCTTATGGGATTTTGATTTCTTTGCTCCGCGTCCCGTCTCGAACCTTTATGGCACTTTGATCCATATTCACAGGAGCGGTGTATCCAGCCGCCGATATGATGCGGCGACGGGTTTTGGCAGTTTTGTCCAAGTTGAAAAGAACGAACACAACATAAGGAAAATGCGCGGTGGACATAGTTGTTGTCGCGATTGGAATCGCGTTCTTTGCTCTATGCTTCGGCTACATCAAAGCCTGCGACAAGCTGTAAGTTTAGGGGATCGTAACATGCTATTCGACTATATCCTCGGCGGCGCCGTGACCTTGTTTCTTCTCGCCTACCTGACATACGCCCTCGTTCGCCCGGAACGCTTCTGATCTCCACTGGCAAGGAGCCAACCCCATGACAATCAACGGATGGCTGCAGATCCTCGTCTATTGCGGGATCGTCGTTTTGCTGGCCAAGCCGCTCGGCGGCTACATGCATCGCGTTTTCAGCGGCGAGCGCACATTCCTGTCGTCAATTCTGGCCCCGCTCGAGCGCGGGCTCTACCGCATATCAGGGACCAGCGAGCGCGAGGAGCAGCACTGGACTTCCTATGCGGCGGCCCTGCTGTTCTTTAACCTGGCCGGCTTCCTGGTGCTCTATTCGCTGCAACGGCTGCAAGGCGGCCTGCCTTACAATCCGGCCGGCATGACCGCCGTCGAACCTGGGCTGGCCTTCAACACCGCCGCCAGCTTCATGACCAACACCAACTGGCAGAACTACGGCGGCGAAAGCACGATGTCCTATCTCGTGCAGATGGCCGGCTTGACCGTGCAGAATTTTCTGTCGACGGCGACTGGCGTCGCCATTGCGGTCGCATTGATCCGCGGCTTTGCTAGAGCCTCAGGCAAATCGATCGGCAATTTCTGGGTCGATATGACCCGCGGCACGCTCTACCTGCTTTTGCCCTTTTGCATCGTGTTGACTCTGGTCTATGTCTATCTCGGCATGCCGCAGACGCTCGCTGCCTACGTCAACGCGACGACGCTCGAAGGCGCGCAACAGACTATCGCGGTCGGGCCGGTCGCTTCCCAGGTTGCCATCAAGATGCTCGGCACCAATGGCGGCGGTTTCTTCAACGCCAATGCAGCGCATCCCTTCGAAAATCCCGATGCAATCTCCAACCTGATCCAGATGGTGACGATCTTCGCCCTCGGCGCGGCGTTGACCAATGTCTTCGGCCGCATGGTAGGCAACCAGCGCCAGGGCTGGGCAATTCTGTCGGCTATGGGCGTACTGTTCATCGCCGGCGTTGCCGTCTGCTACTGGGCGGAAGCCGCCGGCAATCCGCTCGTCCATGCGCTGGGCGTCGACGGCGGCAACATGGAGGGCAAGGAGAGCCGCTTCGGCATCGCCCTGTCGGCACTGTTTGCCGTCATCACCACGGCCGCATCCTGCGGCGCGGTCAACGCCATGCATGACAGCTTCACCGCACTCGGCGGCATGATCCCCATCATCAACATGCAGCTCGGCGAGGTCATTGTCGGCGGCGTCGGCGCCGGCTTCTACGGTATCCTGATGTTCATCGTCATTGCCGTTTTCGTCGCCGGGCTGATGGTCGGACGCACGCCCGAATATCTCGGCAAGAAGATCGAGGCCAAGGAGGTCAAGATGGCTATGCTGGCCGTGCTCTGCCTGCCGCTTGCAATGCTGATCTTCACCGCTGTCGCGGTGGTGCTGCCGACCGGCGTTGCTTCCATCGCCAATGCCGGCCCGCACGGCTTCTCCGAGATTCTCTATGCCTACACCTCGGCCGCGGCGAACAATGGCTCCGCCTTTGGCGGCCTCAGCGGCAACACGCCCTGGTACAACGTAACGCTCGGCATCGGCATGCTGATGGGCCGGTTCCTGGTCATTATTCCGGCGTTGGCGATTGCTGGCTCGCTGGTTGCGAAGAAGACCGTCCCTGCCTCCGCCGGCACCTTCCCGACCGACGGTCCGCTGTTCGTCGGGCTGCTGGCCGGTGTCATCCTGATCGTCGGCGGCCTGACCTTCTTCCCGGCCCTGGCGGTCGGACCGATCGTCGAGCACCTGGCGATGATTCACGGTCAGACATTCTGAAACGGCGATGCCCTGGTTCAACATCATACCTCGAAAGGTCCGGCATCGCCCCGAGCCGGAGGGGGAGAAAACGCCCCCTCCTTTCCCGACGCTGTCCACATTCCTCGCTATTGCGGCAGCCTTGATCATGATCTGGCTGCTGGCTTACGGGCCGCCGCACCTTCGTTCGGCACACGATCGACCGGTCAACAACATCGACACTGGAGCTACCAAATGAGCCCGTCGAAATCCGTGAGCATCATGGATACCCGCATTCTGTGGCCCGCTATCGGCGGTTCCTTCAGAAAACTGAACCCGCGCACCTTGATGCGAAACCCGGTGATGTTTGTCGTCGCCGTCGTCTCGGCGCTCACCACCGTGCTGTTCGTCAAGGATCTCGTTACCAGCGGCGGCGATCTTGGCTTCATGCTGCAGATCATCATCTGGCTGTGGTTCACCGTGCTCTTCGCCAATTTCGCCGAAGCGGTGGCCGAAGGCCGCGGCAAGGCGCAAGCTGACTCGCTGCGTCGGGCGCGAACCGAGACGCAGGCCAAGCTGTTGAACGGTGGCGACCGCAGCAAGTTCAAACTGGTGCCCGGCACCAGCCTGAAGGTCGGCGACATCGTGCTTGTCGAAGCCGGCGACATCATCCCCTCGGACGGCGAGGTGGTCGAAGGCGTGGCGTCGGTCAACGAGGCGGCCATCACCGGCGAATCCGCACCGGTCATCCGCGAATCCGGAGGCGATCGTTCGGCGGTGACCGGCGGCACGCAGGTCTTGTCCGACTGGATCCGCGTGCGCATCACTGCGGCTGCCGGTCATACGTTCCTCGACCGCATGATCTCGCTGGTCGAGGGCGCCGAGCGCCAGAAGACACCCAACGAGATCGCGCTCAACATCCTGCTCGTCGGCATGACGCTGATCTTCGTGCTGGCGACGGCGACGATCCCGAGCTTCGCCTCGTATTCGGGCGGCTGTATCTCGGTGACCGTGCTGGTCGCCCTGTTCGTTACCCTGATCCCGACCACAATTGGCGCCCTGCTGTCGGCTATCGGCATTGCCGGCATGGACCGCCTGGTGCGCTTCAACGTGCTCGCCATGTCGGGCCGCGCCGTCGAGGCGGCCGGCGATGTCGACACGCTGCTGCTCGACAAGACCGGAACCATCACGCTGGGCAACCGTCAGGCGACGGCATTTCGACCGGTCAAGGGCGTCACCGAACAGGAACTGGCCGACGCGGCTCAGCTTGCCTCGCTTGCCGACGAAACGCCGGAAGGCCGCTCGATCGTCGTCCTGGCGAAGGAAAAATACGCTATCCGCGCCCGCGACATGGCAAGCCTGCACGCGACTTTCGTGCCCTTCACCGCGCAAACCCGCATGAGCGGTGTCGATCTGGAAGGCTCCTCGGTCCGCAAGGGCGCAGTCGATGCGGTACTTGCCCACGTCAACCTCTCGACCGTTGCCACAGGCAGTACGCGCCCCGGCAGCGACACCGTCCGCGACCTTCAGGCGATCGCCGACGAGATCGCCAAATCGGGTGGCACTCCACTCGCGGTCGAGCGCGACGGGCGCCTGCTCGGCGTCGTCCATCTGAAGGACATCGTCAAGGGCGGCATCGCAGAACGCTTTGCCGAATTGCGCCGCATGGGCATCCGCACGGTGATGATCACCGGCGATAATCCGATGACCGCGGCGGCGATCGCGGCGGAAGCCGGCGTCGACGACTTCCTTGCCCAGGCGACGCCCGAGGACAAGTTGAAGCTGATCCGCGACGAGCAGGCCAAAGGCAAACTGGTCGCGATGTGCGGCGATGGCACCAACGATGCGCCGGCCCTTGCGCAGGCCGATGTCGGCGTTGCCATGAACACCGGCACGGTCGCGGCACGCGAGGCCGGCAACATGGTCGATCTCGACAGCGATCCGACCAAGCTGATCGAGATCGTCGAAATCGGCAAGGCGCTGCTGATGACGCGTGGCTCGCTGACCACCTTCTCCATCGCCAAC
This sequence comes from Mesorhizobium sp. M0106, assembly GCF_040322715.1. Classification (NCBI taxonomy): domain Bacteria; kingdom Pseudomonadati; phylum Pseudomonadota; class Alphaproteobacteria; order Hyphomicrobiales; family Phyllobacteriaceae; genus Mesorhizobium; species Mesorhizobium sp. M0106. Next base: position 230,624 of record NZ_JAMYUA010000001.1, read on the forward strand.
GACGTGGCCAAGTATTTTGCCATCATCCCGGCAATATTCGCCGTCTTCTACATCGCCCCGGGCCAGACCGCCGGGCCGCTGCAAGCGCTCAATGTCATGCATCTGGCGACGCCGCAGAGCGCTATCCTCTCGGCCATCATCTTCAACGCGCTGATCATCATTGCGCTGATCCCGCTGTCGCTGAGGGGCGTCAAATACCGCGCGGTCGGCGCCGGTGCGCTGCTCAGCCGCAATCTCATTGTCTATGGCCTTGGCGGCGTCGTAGTGCCCTTCGTCGGCATCAAGATGATCGACATGGCCATCACCGCTCTCGGTCTCGCCTAAGGAACCACGTCGATGCTCAATCAAATCAGGCCCGCGATCGTCATGATCGCCTTCTTCACCATTCTGACGGGTTTGGTCTATCCGATCGGCATGACCGGCATTGCCCAGGCGCTGTTTTCGCGCCAGGCCAATGGCAGCCTGATCGAGAAGGACGGCAAGCTCGTCGGTTCCGAGCTGATCGGCCAGGCTTTCGAAAGCGACCGCTACTTCCATGGCCGCCCGTCGGCTGCCGGCGACGGCTACAATGCCGCCGCCTCGGGCGGCTCGAATCTCGGCCCGACCAACCCGAAGCTCATCGACAGGATCAAGAGCGACGCCGAAAAGCTGAGAGTCGAAAACCCGAGCCAGCCGGTACCGATGAATCTGGTCACCACGTCCGGCAGCGGCCTCGATCCGCATATCAGCCCAGATGCGGCCTATTTTCAGGTTGCCAGGGTGGCCAAGGCCAGGGGCGTCGATGAATCCAGGATCAAATCGCTTGTCGACAGCCATGTCGAAGATCGCGAATTGGGGTTCATCGGCGAGGCGGTGGTCAATGTGCTGGCCCTCAACCTTGCGCTGGACGATGCGATGAAACAGTGAAGGACCGGCGCCGGGATCGACACCGAAGCCGGCGCCGTTCATGATTGACCCTTATGCCAGACGACAGCCGCACCGCCGAAACCAGGCCCTCTCCCGACGCGCTGCTCGAGCATGCCGAGCGGGAGGAGCGCGGTCGCCTGAGGATATTTCTCGGCGCCGCCCCCGGTGTCGGCAAGACCTACGAGATGCTGATGTCGGGCCGCGCCAGGCTGGCCGACGGGGTCGACGTGGTGATCGGCATCGTCGAGACGCACGGCCGCAAGGAAACCCAGACGCTCGTCGAAGGCTACGAGGTCATTCCTCGCCTTGAGATCGATTACAAGGGGCGGATCCTTGAGGAGATGAATCTCGACGCCATCCTCGCCCGGCACCCGGCGCTAGTTCTGGTCGACGAACTCGCCCACACCAACGTCGCCGGCAGCCGTCACCCCAAGCGCTATCTCGACGTCCAGGAAATCCTGACGCACGGCATCGATGTCTACACGACGCTGAATATCCAGCACGTCGAGAGCCTGAACGATGTCGTGGCGCAGATCACCCGCGTCAGGGTGCGGGAAACTGTCCCCGACTCCATAATCGACCAGGCCGACGACATCGAGATCATCGACCTCACCCCCGACGATCTGATCAAGCGGCTTGAGGAAGGCAAGGTCTACATCCCCAGCACCGCCCAGCGCGCCATCGAGAACTATTTCTCGCCGGGCAATCTGACGGCGCTCCGGGAATTGGCGCTCCGCCGCACTGCCCAGCGGGTCGACGAGCAGTTGCTGACCCACATGCAGGCCCACGCGATACCCGGGCCTTGGGCGGCGGGGGAAAGGGTTCTCGTCTGCGTCGATGCGCGTCCGGGCGGGGCGGCCCGTGTACGTTATGCGCGGAGGTTGGCCGACCGGCTCCGCGCCCCTTGGACGGCGCTTCATGTCGATACCCCTCGTTCAGCTGCCATGCCCGAGGAGGACAAGGATCGGCTGGCGACGCAGCTGCGCCTTGCCGAGCAGCTCGGTGCCGAGGTGACGACCATTCCGGGTCAGAACGTCGCGCAAGACATCGTTCGGCATGCGACGGCGAACAACTTCACCCATATCGTGATCGGCAGGCCGACCCGATCGCGCTGGCGGGAATTGATCGAAGGCTCGCTCACTTACGATCTCATCCGCAATGCCGGCGACATCAGCGTCCATGTCATTTCGGGAAGCGAACGCAACGCCGAGGCGACGTCGAGGACCGTCAAGACGGCGGACGAGCAGTGGCAGTTCGAGATCTGGCCCTATCTCATGGCCACGGCCTATGTTGTTGGCTCGCTCGCCTTCGCCGTCCTTCTCGACCAGTTTCTCGACGTCCGCAATCTGGCGATCATCTTTCTCATTGGGGTCCTGACGTCGGCGGTGACCGGCGGTCTCTGGCCGGCTTTGTATGCCTGCCTCATCAGCGCCATTGCCTTCAACTATTTCTTCCTGGAACCACGCTACACGCTGACGATCGAGGATCCGGAGAGCATCGTTGCGCTGGCTGTCTTCCTGGTTGTTGCGGTCATTGCCAGCAATCTAACAGCGCGCGTGCAGCGTCAGGCGGTCGCTGCGCGCTCGCGGGCACGCGCCACGGAAGATATTTATCTCTTCTCAAAGAAGCTCGCCGGCGCTGGGACGCTTGATGACGTTCTCTGGGCGACTGCCTTCCAGATCGCCTCGATGCTGAAGCTGCGCGTGGTGCTGCTTCTGCCGGAGAACGGCACAATTGCGGTCAAAGCCGGCTACCCACCCGACGACACGCTGGCCGAGGCCGACATCGCAGCAGCCCGCTGGGCCTGGGAGCATAACCGCGCCGCCGGGCGCGGCGCCGACACGCTGCCCGGAGCAAAGCGCCTCTATCTGCCCTTGCGGACCGGACGCACGGCGGTAGGCGTTGTCGGCCTCGACAACGACAAGCAAGGTCCGCTGCTGACACCCGAGCAGCAGCGTCTGCTCGATGCGCTCGCCGACCAGGCGGCGGTCGCCATCGAGCGCATCCAGCTCGTCGCCGATGTTGACCGGGCCAAGCTTGCGGCCGAGGCAGACCGTCTGCGCTCAGCCTTGCTCACCTCCATTTCCCACGATTTGAAAACGCCGCTTGCCGCCATCATGGGCGCGGCCGGAACACTCAGGGACTTCGAGGCCGCGCTTCCCGAGCAGGACCGGGCGGAACTGCTGTCGACCGTGCTCGATGAAGCGGAGAGGCTTAACCGCTTCATCGCCAATCTGCTCGATATGACCAAGATCGAATCCGGCACGATGGAGCCGAACTATGCGTTTCACTATCTCGGCGACATTGTCGGTTCAGCTCTGTATCGGGCCCGCAAAATCGTCGGCGAGCATAAGACCGAGATCGACATTCCATCGGATCTGCCGATGTTGCGGGTCGACCCCGTTCTGTTCGAACAGGTGCTGTTCAACCTCCTCGACAATGCTGCAAAATACGCGCCGCCAGGTTCGACGATCCGCCTGCAAGCCTGGGCCGACAACGGCTTCGTCATCCTGCAGATCATGGATGAGGGACCAGGCATTCCGCCAGCGGATCTAGAGCGCGTTTTCGACACTTTCTACCGTGTGCGCAAGGGTGACCAGGTGCGTGCCGGCACGGGGCTCGGCCTGTCGATTTGCCGCGGCTTCATCGAAGCGATGGGCGGGACGCTCTTGGCGGCAAACAGGTCCGACCGCTCGGGGGCGGTTTTCACCATCAGGATGCAACTGGTGCCGGCGGAACTGCCCAATCTCGGCGAACCCGAGACGGGCCATCAAAATATGGACGATCTGGCATGACGAGCCTGGACGTCAGGATATTGGTGGTGGACGACGAACCGCCGATCCGGAAACTGCTTCGCGTCGGGCTTGGCAGCCAAGGCTATGCGATCAGCGAGGCGCCGAACGCCAGGGCGGCGATTGAACTCATCGCGACGGAAAAGCCGGACCTTGTGCTGCTCGATCTCGGCCTGCCCGGCATGAGCGGGCATGAGTTGCTCCGCAAATGGCGGGATGATGGCCTGGACATTCCCGTGGTTATTCTTTCCAGCCGAACCGACGAGGCCGGCATCGTCTCGGCCCTCGAACTCGGCGCCGACGATTATGTCACCAAGCCATTCGGTATGAACGAGCTTGTCGCACGCATCCGCGTCGCGCTTCGCCACAAGTTCCAGCAGCAGGGTGAGAGACCGGTGTTCCAGACCGGCGACCTCTCCGTCGATCTGGTGAAGCGCATCGTCAAGGTCGAGGACAAGGAGATAAAGCTCTCGCCGAAGGAATACGACATTCTTCGCACCTTGGTGCAGCACGCCGGCAAGGTTCTCACCCACCAGTTCCTGCTGAAGCAGGTCTGGGGCGATTCCACCGACGTTCAATATCTCAGAGTCTATGTCCGGCAACTCAGGCTAAAGATTGAGAAGACGCCCGACCAGCCCCGCTATATCACGACCGAGACCGGCGTCGGATACCGGCTGCGCGAAGTCGATTGACGGGACCAGCATCCGAAGCGGAAATGCCCCTTCCAATCCGCTTCAAATCAGCGGCGGCCATGGTGTCGCCGGACAAAAGCCCTATATTAAGGGAAGATCGGTTTGTGCGGGAATGAATGGATGTCACGGCTTCGTCTATTGACGTTTTTAGGGTCGGCAATGCTGACTGCGGCGATGCTGTCGGGCGTAAATCCTGCTGCATCGGCACAGGTCGTCAGTCCCGCCGACCGCAACGTGTTGATCCAGCAGGACCAGTTGCAGATGTTGGAGAACAGGCTGCGTCGGCAGCAATACCAGCAGCAGCAACAGCAGTACCGTGCCCAGGATCGCCAAATCCCAATACCGCAACGGCAGGAGGTGCCGCAGATGAGGCCAACTTGCCAGTTGCTGCCGCCGGGGAGCGGCTTTGTCAGCTCTTGCCGCTGACGACCGGTCCCTTTCATTTATTTAGCCGACTTATATACTGGGGAAACCGCTCCGCCTGCGCCCCATTGAAAGCGGGCGAGTTTGCAACGCTGCCCTTGCCGTCTGGGCACCGATTCGACTGGATTATCGAATGGCAGCCAGCAAGAAGAAGGTTGTACGCAAGGCAAGGAAGGGCGACGGGGTTCGCCAGGTCGCGGCGATCCCCTTTCGGCTGAATGGGCATGGCGGAGTCGAGGTGATGCTCGTCACATCGCGAACGACGAGGCGCTTCATCGTGCCGAAGGGCTGGCCGATGAAGGGCAAGAGCGGCCGCAAGGCGGCCACTATCGAAGCACAGGAAGAAGCCGGCGTTCTCGGCAAGACACTGAAACAACCGGCCGGCACCTATTCCTACTGGAAGCGGCTGGCAAACCGCTTCGTCCGTGTCGACGTCGTCGTCTATTTGCTGGAAGTAACCGAGGAACTTGCCGACTGGCAGGAAGCCAGGAGGCGGCAGCGGGCATGGCTGGCACCAGCCGACGCGGCGTTGCTCATCGACGAGCCGGATTTTTCGGCGCTGGTGAGGAACATCAGGATTGCCGAGCTGGAGCATAATCCCAAAAAGCAGAGTCCGGCGTTCGGAAAAGATCCCGCTCAATAGAAGATGGAGGCCTGTCCCGACTGTGTCGGGATGGAATTGATTCCAGCGCCCGCCGCCGCCGTCTCTTGAACCGATGCCTCACTGACTGCCATCGTCTTCCTCGGGCAGAGGCCGCGCCGGCGTGCCGGCATAGGCCCACAGCCATTCGCGCGGCAGCGGCCCCTTGTTGCGGTCGCTTTCCTGCGACTGTTCCCACGCATGTGCGAGGATACCGACCGAGCGCGACAGCACGAAAAGGCCGCGCGTCAGCGGCGGCGGAAAGCCGAGCTCGCCGTAGATGACGGCCGTGGCGCCGTCGATATTGAGGGGGATTTTTTTGCCCTTGCGCCGCGCCACCTCGGCCTCGATCGCCTCGGCGATGTCGGCGAAGCGCCCGCTGACGATGCCGCGCGCGGCAAAGTCGTGGGTTAGCTCGATGAGGCGGGGCGCCCGCGGGTCGACCGGATGGAAACGATGGCCGAGCCCGGGCACATAGCCGTTTTCCCCGGCAAGGAAACGATCGAGCCGCGCCGACACGGCGTCCGCAAGCGGCATGCCGGCGTCCAGTTCGGCAGCGATGTCTCCGTAGAAGGAAAGCGCCTGTTCGCCGGCGCCGCCATGCACATCGCCAAGCACGTTGACGGCTGATGCCATGGCGCTGTTGATGCCGACGCCGCAGGTGATCGCCATACGGGCGATGGCGATCGACGGCGCCTGCGGCCCGTGGTCGACGGCAGCACCCAGCGCGATGCCAAGCAGCGCCGCCTGCTCCTCGCTTGGCAGTTCGCCGCGCAGCATCAGCCAGATCATTGCCGGAAAGCTGACGCGGCCGATCAGATCCTGGATTTCATAGCCGCGCAGCCGGATGACGCCGGGGCGCATCTCGATGATGCCGGTCTGCCACCATTCCTCGCCGCGTCCGCGACCAGTCTTGTTTTGCGTTCCGCTCATGCCTTCGCTCTTTTCCTGGCACGCGGCGGCAGGCCGGCAAAAACCTCGTCCATATGCTCGCCGAGCCCCGGCGGCGGCCTGCTCGGCAAAGGTGCCTCGCCATCGACCATGAAGCCGCCGCGCACCACGGTCAGCGGCCTGGCCATCCCGGACACAGCCTGGAAGCGTGCCGTCATGCCGCGCTCGACCACCTGTTGCTCCTGCAGGACCTGCGGGATCGTCAGCACCCGGCCGGCCGGCACGCCGGCGCGATTGAACGTCTCCTCCCAGGCGGCGGCAGAGCCGCTCGCCAGGGCGTCCTCGATCAGCGCTTTCAATGCGATCCGGTTCTGCTTGCGCGTTTCGCGCTCGGCAAAGCGGACATCCGAGGCCAGCTCCGGCCGGCCGATCAATCGGCAGAGCGCGACGAACTGCTCCTGCTTGTTAGCGGCGATGTTGAGCAAGCCGTCGCCGGTGCGAAACGCGCCAGACGGTGCGGCCGTCATGTTTTCATTGCCCATCGGCTGCGGCTCGACGTCCGCCGTCAGATAGTTCGACACCGGCCAGCCGAGCGCAGAAAGCGTGCATTCGAGCATCGACACGTCGAGGAACGCGCCCTCGCCAGTCGTCTTCTGCTTGACCAGTGCGGCGGTAATGGCGAAGGCTCCGACCAGCCCGCCAAGCGTATCGGCGACGGGATAGCCGACACGCAGCGGCGCCGTTTCCGGTGTACCGGTGATGCTCATGATGCCGGAAAGACCCTGGATGATCTGGTCGTAGGCTGGATTGTCGCGCATCGGCCCGGTCTGGCCGAAGCCCGATATCGCACAGTAGACAAGGCTTGGCCGGACCTCCTTCAGCCTGGCATGGCCAAGCCCCAGCCGGTTCATCACGCCGGGGCGGAAATTCTCGACCAGCGCGTCGGCCGAAGCGACCAGATCGAGGAAGCGTTCGCGGTCGGCCTCCTGCTTGAGATCGAGCGCCACCGAGCGTTTGCCGGCATTCTGCGCCAGGAACGAAGCGCCCATGCCCGCCCGGTTGAGCTCCGGAGAGGCGCCGAGCTGGCGCGCCAGATCACCGCCTTGCGGCGTCTCGACCTTGATGACGTCGGCCCCGAGCAACGCCAGCTGGTAGGCGCAATAGGGGCCGGCCAGTACATTGGTCAGGTCGAGAACGCGGATGCCGGAAAGCAGGTCTGTCATGACGTCACGAACAGCTCAGGCATCGCCCGGCACGTGCTCCGGTCCACGCATGCGCCTGTGCTCGATGTAGGCCCAGATATGCGGTCCAACCAGCCCGATGAAGGCCAGCGTCAGCAGCGTCAGCGACAGCGGATGCTTGTAGAACACCGTCCAATCGCCGTTCGAGATGGTCATCGCGCGGCGGAACTGCGTTTCCGCAAGCGGCCCGAGAATCATGCCGATGATGACCGGCGCGGTCGGGAAATCGAAACGCCGCATCAGGAAGCCGGCGGCACCGAGCAGATAGAGGATGACGAGGTCGATCGGCGATTGCGAGATGCCGTAGGTGCCGACCGTGGCGAACACCAGGATGCCGGCATAGAGCTGCGGCGCCGGGATCTTCAGCAATCGCACCCAAAGCCCGATCAGCGGCAGGTTGAGGACGACGAGGATGACATTGGCGATGAACAGGCTGGCGATCAGCCCCCACACCAGGTCGGCCTGTGTCGTCAGCAGCAGCGGCCCGGGATTGATGCCGTAGCTCTGGAATGCCGACAGCATGATCGCGGCCGTCGCCGAGGTCGGCAGGCCGAGCGTCAGCATCGGCACCAGCACGCCGGCCGCGGATGCATTGTTGGCGGCCTCCGGCCCGGCAACGCCCTCGATGGCGCCGACGGTGCCGAACTCCTCCTTGTGTCTGGAGAGTTTCTTCTCGATCGCATAGGACAGGAAGGTCGGGATTTCGGCGCCGCCGGCCGGCATGGCACCGATCGGGAAGCCGATCAGGGCACCGCGCAGCCATGGCTTCCACGAGCGCGCCCATTCGGCTGCGGTCATGTAGAGCGAGCCCTTCAACGGCACGATATCGTCCTTGCCGGCATAGCGGCGCGAGGCCATGTAAAGCGTCTCGCCAACGGCGAACAGGCCAACGGCGACGACGATGACGTCGACGCCGTCGAGCAATTCGCTCGTGCCGAAGGTGAAGCGCGGCTGCCCCGTCTGCAGGTCGACGCCTATCATGCCAACAACGAAGCCGACGAACAGGCTGGTCAGGCCGCGCACCGACGACGAGCCGAGCACTGCCGAAACCGTGATGAAAGCCAGCACCATCAGCGAGAAATATTCGGCCGGGCCGAAGGCCAGCGCGAATTTGACGACGATCGGCGCCAGGAAGGCAACGCCGATCGTGCCCAGCGTGCCAGCGACGAAGGAGCCGATCGCCGAGGTTGCCAGGGCCGCACCGCCGCGGCCGGAGCGGGCCATCCGGTTGCCTTCCAGCGCGGTGACGATGGTGGCGCTTTCGCCAGGCGTGTTGAGCAGGATCGATGTCGTCGAGCCGCCATACATGGCGCCGTAGTAGATGCCGGCAAACAGGATGAACGACGCCTCCGGTGCCACCTGGTAGGTGATCGGCAACAGCAGCGCGATGGTCAGTGCCGGCCCGAGGCCGGGCAGCACGCCGATCGCAGTCCCCAGCGTGGTGCCGACCAGGCACCATATGAGATTGATCGGCGAGAAGGCGACCGAAAATCCGTGCGCGAGATGGCCGAGCGTTTCCATGGCGTCAGCCCCTCAGCATGGCAACGACCGAATCGACGATCGCGTTCAGCTGGTTTTCGATGAAGCCGGCGCCGATATTGACGCCAAGCGCCCTGGCAAAGCCGAAATAGGCGGCCAGCGCCAGGATCAGCCCGAGCAGCACGTCACGCAGCGGACGCCGGCTGCCGAAACCGTGGCAGATGAGAACGAACATGACGACAGATGCAGCGGTAAAGCCGAGCGGCTGGATCAGCACGAGGTTGGCGATCAGTCCGAGGGCAGCGATGCCCATCGCCTTCCAGTCGGTCGGCGTCTCCTTTTCGTCCTCCGGCTGCCAGCCGCCCCGCAAGGCGGCAATGATGAGCAGCAGCGACAGGATCACCATCCCGGTCATGGTGATGTAGGGAAAGACGGTCGGACCGACCTTGGAATAGAGCGGCGACACCGGGATTGCCAGCGTCTGCCAGGCAACCGCACCGGCACAGGCGAGGAGCCCGACGCCGATCAGCAGTTCGGGCACTGCAAGGCGCGGCGGCGCCGGCTGGTCGCTGGTGCTCATCATCGTCCTCCCAATATCGGTCCCTTGGGGCCGGTTCTCCTTAGACCGGTCTCACTCGGCCGATCTCGGCGTAGTTTCACCTCCGGCGCCGCGTATGTCCATGCGGCTGGCGAAAGTCGGCAAGGGTTGGCGCAGGCCGCCCCTTGCCGAGAGCATCACGCCAGGCCGAGGTCCTTGAGTATCGTCCCGATGCGGGCCGTGTCTTCGGCGACGAATTTCGTATAATCGTCACCGGTGAGCAGGATCTGCGTCCAGTTGCGGTTCTTGCATTCGGTGGCCCAGGCGTCGCTCTTGGCCATGGTCTCGATCAGCTTGATCATTGCTGCCTTGTCGGCGTCCGAGACGCCGGGCGGTGCGAAGACGCCGCGCCAGTTGAACAGCTCGACATCGATGCCGGCTTCCTTCATCGTCGGCGCATCGATTCCCTCCTGGCGTTTATCTGCGGAGATGGCCAGCAGCCGCAGCGCACCCGCCTTGACCTGTTCGGCGAACTCGCCATAGCCGGAGATGCCGGCCGCGACCTGGTTGCCGAGCAGCGCCGAGAGCGCCTCGCCACCGCCGGCAAACGGCACATAGGAGAGATTGGTGGCCGGAACACCGACGGTCTTGGCGATGAGGCCGAACAAGATGTGGTCCGAGCCGCCAGCCGAACCGCCGGCGACCGGAACCTGCGTCGGGTCGGCTTTGAGGGCGGCAACAAAGTCGGCCGCAGTCTTGAATGGCGAGGCGGCCGGCACCACAAGCGCCTCAAACTCGCCAGTAAGGCGGGCGATTGGCGTGACCTCGGTAAGGTTGTTAGCCGCCTTGTTGGCGATGATCGCGCCGACCATGACCATGCCAGCCACCATCAGCGCATTGCCCTTGCCCTTCCACTGGTTGACGAATTGCGGCAGGCCGACAGTACCGCCGGCGCCGCCGACATTGGTGATCTGCGAGCCGGAGATCAGTTTTTCGCTGCGCAGCACCTGGTCCATGGCGCGCGCCGTCTGGTCCCAGCCGCCGCCTGGCGCCGCTGGCACGAAAATCTGCAGCTGCGGCGCGTCCTGCGCGAAGGCGGGGATAAAATGCGATTGCGCGAGTCCGGCAGCACCTGCTGCCGCGGTGCTCATCAAGAATCGGCGTCTGTTCAGCATGGGATTCCTCCAAATCGCGACACCTCCTCCGGTGCCTGCCAGAAACGTGGCCTGACTTCAGACCCGCTCGACAAAATTCATGCAGAGTTTGCGTCCTCCTGTCAAAGACAGAACACTCCGCATGCGGCAATCGGCCTGCGCGATTTTCAGGCTGGCGAACCGGACGCCCGAAGACGACGTGGCAGGCAGTGCCAAACAGCATCCGTCAGGGTTGCCGCTCCAGCAGGATGGTCGGCTTGCCTTGGTAGACGGTTCGCAGCACTTCGCCATAACCACATTTTGCCGCGACGTTCAGCGATCCGGTGTTTTCCGGATCGATGATGCAGACGGTCTTCGCGGCGCCGAACGTCTCGTCGCCCCAGGCAAGCACCCGTGCGACGACTTCGCTGGCCAACCCCTGGCCATGCACGCCCGAAACCAGAGCCCAGCCGGCCTCCGGAATGCCCTCGATCGACGGCGTCATGTCGCGTTTCAGATCGTGAAAGCCGGCCTCGCCGATGAAGCGGCCGGTCGCCTTTTCCTCGATCGCCCAGAAGCCGTAGCCCAGAAGCGACCACAGGCCGGCATGCCGCAGGAAGCGCATCCAGCTTTCCTCCCGCGTGCGCGGCTTGCCGCCGATAAAGCGGGTGACGACGGGATCGGCCCACATTGCGACATAGGCGTCGAAATCGTCAAGCCGGTGCGGCCGCAGGACCGTGCGCGAGGTCTCAATCACTGGGGCGACAATTGTATGCGGACTGGCCATGATCATGTCTCGGTTGTGTTGCCGGTGCCTAATGCAGGTCTTCCAAAAGTGGGGACAGCGACACGCCCGAGACGGGAAATCCAAATCCGTTGCGAAAAACAAGAGCCAAGGCTGTGTAGATCATCTTCCAGGCTGATGTGAATCCTGCCAGGCGGTGTTAGTTTTTCTCCAGTACTGGTTCAGGCGCGTTGGGTTTCGGCGCTGCCGTCCGACAGAGGGGAACAGCATGGACACCACCGACCTTGTGCTTGCCATCTTCCATCATCTGCTGGTGTTTTCGCTGGCAGGCATCATCGGCGCCGAATTCGTCCTGATCCGCAGCGACTTGTCCGCCGCGACGCTGAAGCGGCTCGTCGGCATCGACCGCCACTACGGCATCATTGCCATGCTGATCATCGTCGTCGGCATCGGCCGCGTCGTCTATGGTCTGAAAGGCTGGGAATTCTACGTCTACAATTGGATGTTCTGGGAAAAGATGGCCGCTTTCGCCATTGTCGGCCTGTTGTCGATTATCCCGACCATCCGTTTCCTGTCCTGGAACAGGGAGGTAGTCGCCAATCCCGGCTTCCAGGTGCCTGCGGCGGAGCTAACGTCCGTTCGCACCTATGTCCACACCGAGGCATTGATCTTCCTATTGATCCCGGTGTTCGCGGCGGCGATGGCGCGCGGCTATGGCTACTAGCATAGGTTGGAGGAAGGGCATCGCACGGCCCAGCCTTCCCACTCATTTGCGCGGATAGACGTGCAGTTTGCCGTTTGAGCCCGATTGTCATTTGTCGGGTTGCGCTAGTTATTGCTCCATCTACAGTCGGTTTTGAGAGGAACTCCGCGCAGCGGTTGGCAATCATATCCTGGGAGGAAACACGATGCGAAAATTCATCGCCGCGCTGGCTGTCGCTGCGGCCGCCATGCTTTACCCGCCGGCCGCTGGCGCGCAGACCTACCCCGAACGCACCATCACCATTGTCGTGCCGTTTTCGGCCGGCGGCCCTACTGACACCGTCACGCGTCTTGTCGCGGAAGCCATGTCGAAGGACCTCGGCCAGCAGGTCATCGTCGAGAATGTCGGCGGCGCCGGCGGCACACTGGGCGCCGGCCGCGTCGCAAATGCCGAGCCTGACGGCTACACGCTGCTCCTCCATCACATCGGCATGGCGACAAGTGCTACGCTCTACAGAAAGCTCGCCTACGACACGCTGAACGCATTCGAATATGTCGGCCTCGTCACCGAGGTGCCGATGACCATCGTCGGCCGCAAGGACCTCGAGCCGACCGATCTGAAGGGGCTGGTCGACTACGCCAAGGCCAACAAGGACAGCATCACCGTTGCCAATGCCGGGATCGGTGCCGCCTCGCATCTGTGCGGCATGCTGTTTATGAGCGCCATCGGCACGCCGCTGGTCACCGTACCCTATAAGGGCACCGGTCCGGCCATGACCGATCTTCTCGGCGGCCAGGTCGACATCATGTGCGACCAGACGACCAATACCACCAAGCAGATCCAGGGCGGCACGATCAAGGCTTATGCCGTAACCTCGCCGCAACGGCTAGACGTGCTGCCGGACGTGCCGACGACGATAGAGGCCGGTCTTCCCCAGGTGCAGGTCGGCATCTGGCACGGCATCTATGCACCGAAGGGCACGCCGGCCGAGATCACCGAACGCCTGTCGAAATCTCTGCAGGTGGCGCTGAAGGACCAGAACGTCGTCGCCCGATTTGCCGAACTCGGCACCAAGCCGTCGCCCGAGGCCGATGCCACGCCGGCCGCGCTCAAGGCCAAGCTGGAAAGTGAGATTGCGCGCTGGAAGCCGATCATCGAAGCGGCCGGCCAGTACGCCGACTGAAGGTTTTTAACGAGGCGCCGCCAGCGCCCCGTTTTTACACCGGCATCGGCACACCCGTGAGGCGGGCCGGGAGGACGCCATGAAACCTTTCGCAATCGACAGAACCAACGGTATATGCGCCGCGCTGTTGATCTTTATTGGCGCCTTTTTCGCGCTGCAGTCGCTGGGCCTCGAAATCGGCACCGCCTTTCGCATGGGGCCGGGCTATTTCCCCCTGGTTCTGGCGATCGTGCTCATTCTGCTCGGCGCCGTCATCCTAGTCGAGGCAGTGCGCTTCGAGAGCGAGCCGATCGGTTACATTGCGTGGCGCGGCATGCTGTTCATCCTGCCTGCTCCGATCTTCTTCGGCCTGACGGTGCGCGGCCTCGGCTTCATCCCATCGATCTTCCTGACGGCGCTGATCGCATCGTTTGCCAGCGGCCGCATGAAGCCGCTGACCGCGCTCGTGCTGTCGGCCGGCCTGACGCTGTTCGCGTTCGTCATCTTCAGCTACGCACTCGGCCTGCCGTTCCGGCGTTTCGGCCCGTGGCTGCCCCTATCATTGTGAGGAGATGAAATGGAACTCCTCAACAATCTCGCACTCGGCTTTTCGACGGCCACATCTTTGGCAAACCTCGGTTTCTGCCTGATCGGTGTCCTTCTCGGCACGCTGATTGGTGTCCTGCCCGGTATCGGCGCCACCGCAACCATTGCCATGCTGTTGCCGATCACCTTCCAGATCGGCGATCCGGTTTCCTCCCTGATCATGCTCGCCGGCATCTATTACGGCGCGCAGTATGGCGGCTCGACTACCGCTATTCTCATCAACATGCCCGGCGAATCCTCGTCGGCCGTCACCGCCATCGACGGCTACCAGATGGCCAGGAACGGCCGCGCCGGGGCGGCACTGGCGACCGCGGCGATAGGCTCGTTCTTTGCCGGCACGGTGTCGACCTTCCTCGTCGCCATCTTTGCCCCGCCGCTGACGGCGATAGCGTTGAAATTCGGTGCTGCCGAGTATTTTTCGCTGATGATTGTCGGTCTGGTCTCGTCCGTCGCGCTCGCCCACGGCTCGATCGTCAAGGCGCTGGCCATGGTCGTGCTCGGCCTGCTGCTCGGCCTTGTCGGCACCGATATCTACACCGGTACACCCCGTTTCACGCTCGGCATCCGCGAATATGCCGACGGGCTGAATTTCGTCGCAGTGGCGGTCGGTGTCTTCGGCGTCGCCGAGATACTGCGCAACCTCGAAAACGAGCATGAGCGTTCCGTGCTGATCCGAAAGATCTCCGGCCTTATGCCGACCCGCGAAGATTTTCGGCGCATGGCGGCTCCCATCGTGCGCGGAACGATCATCGGTTCGGCGCTCGGCATCTTGCCGGGAGGCGGCGCGATCCTTGCCGCCTTTGCCTCCTACACCGTCGAAAAACGTGTCTCGAAAAATCCCGGGGAATTCGGCAAGGGCGCCATCCAAGGCGTCGCCGGACCGGAATCGGCCAACAATGCCGGCGCCCAAACCTCCTTCATCCCGATGCTGACGCTCGGCATTCCGGCCAACCCGGTAATGGCGCTGATGATCGGCGCGATGATCATCCAGGGCATCGTGCCCGGCCCCAATGTCGCCATCGAACAACCTGCGCTGTTTTGGGGTATCATCACCTCGATGTGGATCGGCAATCTGATGCTGATCATCTTGAACCTGCCGCTGATCGGGCTTTGGGTGAAACTGCTTACGATCCCGTATTACGTGCTCTTCCCGATCATCATGGCGTTCTGCTCGATCGGCGTTTACAGCGTCAACACCAACGTCTACGACCTCTATGCCGTCGCCCTCTTCGGCTTGCTTGGCTACCTCCTGACCAAGCTGCGCTGCGAACCTGCGCCGCTGCTGCTCGGCTTCGTGCTCGGCCCGCTGCTCGAGGAAAACCTGCGCCGCGCCATGATCCTCTCGCGCGGCGATCCGAGCACCTTCGTGACGCGGCCGATCAGCGCCAGCCTGCTCCTCATCGCGCTTGCCGTGCTCGTCATCGTGTTTCTCCCCGCGGTCAGGAAGAAGCGCGAGGAGGTGTTCGTCGAGGAGAGTTCCTGAACGTGGACGGCGCCACATACGAGGAACTTCACAGTCACTTGCCGGGCACTGACTCAGTAGCCGCTTCTCCTGGCCCGAGCGGCGCGATCTCCACCAGCGGTGCAGGCACGCTGGTCGTCTTTTCCTTGGCCTTGCAGATATCGGCGATGACGCAGACCGGGCAATCCGGCTTGCGCGCCTTGCAGACATAGCGGCCGTGCAGGATCAGCCAATGATGCGCATGCCGCATATATTCATCCGGAATGATCTTCAGGAAACCTTGCTCGACCTGTTCCGGCGTCTTGCCCGGCGCCAGGCCGAGCCTGTTGCCTATGCGGAAGATGTGCGTGTCGACCGCCATCGTATGCTGGCCGAATGCCACGTTGAGCACGACGTTGGCGGTCTTGCGGCCGACACCCGGCAGCTCGACCAGTTGATCGCGATCCTCAGGCACCTCGCCGCCATGGTCGCGGATCAGCGCCTCCGACAGCGCGATGACGTTCTTGGCCTTGTTGCGCCATAGCCCGATGGTGCGGATATGGTCGCCGAGCTTGGCCTCGCCCAGCGCCAGCATCTTTTGCGGCGTGTCGGCAATTTTGAACAGCGCCCGCGTCGCCTTGTTGACGCCGGCGTCCGTCGCCTGAGCCGAAAGCACCACCGCCACCAACAGCGTGAAGGCGTTGATATGTTCGAGCTCGCCCCTCGGTTCCGGCCGCTGAACGGAAAAGCGCCGGAAAATCTCATGCACCTCGGCCGCGCTGTAAAGCGCCCGCGATCTCGCCGGCCGCGGACGCGGCTTGACGTTCGAGCCGTCGCGGCGGCCGGGCAACAGGTCTTTTTTTAGCGCAGAAGAGTTTTTGGGCTTGGGGCTTGTCATTGCCTTCCTATAATATTCCCCAATGAGCGACACAAACGCCTCATTTCAGGCCGACGAGCCATTTTTCCAGGCGCTGCTGACACCGCACCGGTCGCTGGGCAAGACCGGCTTTGCCATATTGATGAGCGCCCTGCTGTTCGGCTGGCTGGTGACCGGAGCTTTTTTTCTGTCGCGCGGCGCCTGGCCGGTGTTCGGCTTCTTCGGCCTCGACGTGATCGCCGTCTACATCGCCTTCCGCGCCAATTATCGTGCCGCCCGGGCTCGCGAGGAGGTATCGGTGTCGCGCACCAGCCTCGACATCCGCAAGACTGCCCCGTCAGGCAAATCGGAAGCACACCGCTTCAATCCGTTCTGGGCGCGCTTTTCGATCGCCCGCCACGCCGAGATCGGCATCACCAGAATGGCGGTCGAGGCGCAAGGAAGAACCGTCTCGATCGGCGGCTTCCTCAACCCTGACGACCGCGAAAGTTTTGCCACCGCATTTTCGCGCGCTCTGGCGACCGCCAAGACGCGCTGAGCCAGCGTTTCAGAACCGATAGCGCAACAGCCTGCCGATCTTGCGCAATGCTGGAATGTTTTTCCAAAGGCGAACGAACAGTTTCGCGAACCAGCGCATGCGAGCGGCATGTTCCGGGTTATAGGCAGGGATGTCCTCGACGAACCGCAGCTTCGGAACGGCTCGCTCCAATTCACGCGGGTTCTCGATGCTCCAGTGGACCTCGGCACCGGTGGCGCGGAAGGAGGAATTGAGGCGAATGATCTTCAGGCCCAGGCGACTATAGGCATCGAAAAACCAGTTCGCCGCTCGAAAGATGTCCCACCAAACGAGAAAACAGTTGCTGCCCCTCTTCGGCGCCCAGGTAGGGAGTCAGGCCTTCCGCCACGACTATGGCCGGGCGATCCCGAGGTACTTCGTTCAGCCATCCCGGTTCGGTGACCGACGAAGCGATCAGGTGGTAGTGATCCCGCACTGGATAGAGCTTGCGCCTGAGGTCGATGACTTCGGGATAGTCGACGTCGAACCAGTCCACGCCGGCTGGCGGGTCGATACGGAATATGCGCGTATCGAGCCCACACCCGAGATGCAGTACGATGGCGTCAGGATTTCGGGCGAGAAAGTCCTGAACGCAGACGTCCAGCGTCTTTGCCCTGATTGCTAGACCGATGCCGAGATTGTTGTCGACCTTGAGCCGTGAGAAATCATAGTCGATGTTGCGCACCGCCTCGTCGGCAAAGTAGTCCCTGAGCAGCGAATTGGGCAGCCGGCTCTCCAGCGCCTTGCCGTAAAGTGTCAAAAGCAAAGTCTCCTTTGCCCCGGTCAGGTTTACTTTTTCACCAGCCACGACCGTCCTCCCCATTCAAAGCCCAGCTCTATCTGGGTACATGCCGCGGGAAAGCAAGTTTCGGGTGGTGATCGGCGCCGCGAAGGACGATATTCGCACTCAAGGAGATACTGCCATGAACGCCCAAATGCCTCTCAAAACGACAGCAATCCTTCAGAAAGACATCACGCCTGAAGGTGGAGACTACGAAATCGTCCGTCGTGCCATCGAAAAGATCAGCCTCGACTATCGCGACCAGCCTTCGTTGGAAGTGCTGGCCGAGGAGGTCGGCGAGACGCCGACCGGGCTGCAGAAGCTGTTCACCCGCTGGGCCGGCCTGTCGCCCAAGGCTTTTCTGCAGGCCGTCACCCTCGATCATGCGCGCAAGCTGCTCGATGCCGGCATGCCGCTGCTTGAAACCTCGTTCGAACTCGGCATGTCCGGCCCAGGCCGGCTGCATGATCTGTTCGTCACCCACGAAGCGATGTCGCCGGGGGATTACAAAACCCGCGGCGCAGGGCTCACCATCCGCTACGGCTATCATATCTCGCCTTTCGGCATCGCGCTGATCATGGTGACGGACCGCGGCCTCGCCGGCCTCGCCTTCAACGACCCCGGCGGCGAGCGTGCGGCCTTTGCCGACATGACCAGCCGCTGGCCGAATGCGACCTATGTCGAGGACATGGCGGCGACGGCGCCCTATGCCGCGCGCATCTTCGATCCGTCGCTGTGGCGCGCCGACCAGCCGCTGCGCGTTGTCATGATCGGCACAGACTTCCAGGTCCGTGTCTGGGAGGCCTTGCTGCGCATTCCGATGGGCCAGGCCTGCACCTATTCCTCGATCGCCGCGCGCATCGGCGCACCGAGTGCCAGCCGGGCTGTCGGTGCCGCGGTCGGTGCCAATCCGATGTCCTTCGTCGTGCCGTGCCACCGGGCTCTCGGCAAGTCCGGCGCACTCACCGGCTACCATTGGGGCCTGACCCGCAAACGCGCCATCCTCGGCTGGGAGGCGGGACAGGTCTCTTCTTAAATAGCCAACGAATGGAACGATTGGAGCGATGCAAGGACCGCTAGGGTGACAAGCAGCGATCTTACGGAGTAGCTTCCCGCGCAATTAGAGTGGTATGCGCTAGCGGGAGGCACTTCTTGATCGTCGTCATCGGCTCCATCAATCTCGATCTCATCGCCAGTGTCGACCGCTTGCCCGGTCCCGGCGAGACGGTGCGCGGCTCCGGTTTCGCTACTGCCCCCGGCGGCAAGGGCGCCAACCAGGCGCTGGCCGCCGCCCGTGCCGGGGCCAAGGTGCGCATGGTCGGCGCGGTCGGCAAGGACAGCTTCGCCAGCGAGGCTCTGGCGCTGCTGCGCGACGGCAAGATCGACCTGTCCGGCGTCGGCGAGACCTTTGCCTCGACCGGTACCGCGTTGATCATGGTCGGCGCCGACGGCGAGAACGTGATCGCCGTTGTGCCGGGCGCCAATGATTCGGTCGTGCCGGGTGACCTTTCCAAGGCTTTCGTAAAAAACGGCGACGTCGTGCTGCTGCAACTGGAGATCCCGCTGCAGACCGTCGAGGCAGCACTCGACGCGGCAAGGACAGCCGCCGCGATCACCGTGCTCAACACCGCCCCTTTCCATGGCGACGCGGCCGGCTTCCTCGGCAAGGCCGACTATGTCGTCGCCAACGAAACCGAGTTCGACCTCTATGGCGAGGCGCTGTCGTTGAATGGCCGCGACCGCCCGGCACGGATGCGCGACTATGCCGCGAGAACCGGCCGCACCATCGTCGTCACGCTTGGCGCGGACGGCGTTCTGGCGGCAACGCCGGACGATCTCCTGATGGTTCCGGCGCTGAAGATCAGTCCGCTCGATACGGTCGGCGCCGGCGACACGTTCTGCGGCTATTTTGCAGCCGGGCTGGCAGCCGGCCTGCCGCTCGACCAGGCGCTTGCCCGCGCTGCCGCAGCCGGTTCGCTGGCCTGCCTGAAAGCCGGTGCACAGCCGGCCATCCCGCTGGCCAGGGACGTCGATGCCGCTCTGCAGAAATCTACAGGCTGAAGCCGGATGACAGCCATGCGCCCGACGACCAAGCATGCGGTGCCGCCCGCCGGCGACATCTGCCGCCTGTCTGCCGTGGCGCTTGCCGGGAAGATCCGGCGCCGGCAGCTTTCGGTGCGCGAAGTGGTCGCGGCATTCCTCGACAGGATCGAGGCGGTGAACCCGCTGGTCAACGCTATCGTTTCATTGCGTGAGCGTGCCGACATCCTGCGCGAGGCCGACAGCGCTGACGCTCATCTGGCGCGAGGTGGAGATACCGGATCGCTGTTCGGCCTGCCGATCGCGATCAAGGATCTTGCGCTGACAAAAGGCCTGAGAACCACCTTCGGCTCGCCGATCTTCGCCGATTTTGTGCCTGAGGAAGACGACTTCTTCGTCGAGCGCGTCCGCAAGGCCGGCGCGATCATCATCGGCAAGACCAACGTTCCCGAATTCGGGCTCGGCTCCAACACCTACAACACCGTGTTCGGACAGACGCTCAACGCATTTGACCCGGCGCTGACCGCCGGCGGCTCGAGCGGCGGTGCGGCGGTCGCGCTGGCGCTCGACATGGTTCCCGTTGCCGATGGCAGCGATTTTGGCGGTTCCCTGCGCAATCCCGCTGCCTACAACAATGTCTATGGCTTCCGTCCATCGCAGGGATTGGTGCCGGCCGGCCCTGACCTTGATGTGTTTCTTGCGCAAATGGGCGTCGAAGGGCCGATGGGGCGTAAGGTGCGGGACATGGCGCTGCTGCTCGACGTGCAGGCCGGCTACCATCCTCGCGCGCCGCTGTCGCATGATAAGCCAGGCTCGTTTCTCCAAGGGGTGGAAACGCCGGCGGCCGGCGGGCGTATCGCCTGGCTCGGCGATCTCGAAGGTCATCTGCCGGTTGAAGCAGGCATTCTACAGCTTTGCGAGGCAGCACTCGGCCGGTTCGCGGGTGTATCCTTCGAGGCCGAGCCGCTGATGCCGGAATTCGACTTCGAAGCGCTGTGGCAAGCCTTTGTAACGCTTCGCCAGGCGAGCAGCGGTTGTGCACTCAAGGCGCATTACGACGATCTCCTGAAACGAAGTCTGCTGAAGCCGGAGGCCGTTTGGGAGGTGGAACATGCACTGCGCCTCACCGCGCCGCAGATCCATGCCGCCACGGTGAGGCGCTCGTCCTGGCATCGAATGCTGCTGTCGCTCTTCGAGCGTTTCGACCTGATTGCGCTGCCAGCCGCACAGGTCTTTCCCTTCGATGTCGTCACCCACTGGCCAAGGGAAGTGGCCGGGCGTGCCATGGACAGCTATCACCGCTGGATGCAGGTCTCAGCGCTCGCCACGCTGGGCGGCTGCCCGGCGGTCAACGTACCGGCGGGCTTCGACGCCAGGGGCAGGCCAATGGGCATGCAATTGATCGGGCGACCGCGCGGTGACCTCTCCGTGCTGAGGGCGGCTGCCGCCTATGAGGCCACGCTGCCATGGCAGGCCGGCGCCTGCTAAAATCAGCTCCGTATTGTCGGCGCCTCGCCGACTTGCACGCAACTCATCGTCATGCATTGATCGCGACAGCGCGCCGCACGAGCGGCATTCTGTGGAGGGAAAAATGTCGCTGGAACTCTACGCCACCTACGTCGTCGCCTGCATCGTCATCATCCTGGTGCCGGGGCCGACAGTGACGCTGATCATCGCCAACAGCATCCGCCACGGCTCGCGCGCCGGTCTCGCCAATGTTGCCGGCACCCAGGCCGGGCTGGCCATCATGATCGCCATCGTCGGCATCGGATTGACCTCGCTGATCGCCGGCATGGGCCACTGGTTCGAGTGGGTCCGGCTGATCGGCGCCGCCTACCTGATCTGGATGGGCGTGCAGATGTTCCGCTCGAAAGGCAAGCTGAACGCCGACGGATCGGCAAAAAAGCCGCGTGGCGGCTTCTTTTTGCAGGGGCTGCTGGTGGCGATCAGCAATCCAAAGACGCTAGTGTTCTTCGGCGCCTTCTTTCCGCAGTTCATCGCGCCTGAAGGCAATTACGCGTTACAGATCGGCGTCATGGGTCTCACCGCGATGATCTTCGCCGCAGTCTCGGATTCGACCTACGCGCTGGCCGCCGGCCGCGCCGGACGCCTGCTGTCGGCCGGCCGCGTCAAGCTCTTGTCGAGGATCAGCGGCAGCTTCCTGGTCGGCGGCGGCCTGTGGCTGGCCTTTTCCAAGGCGAAGTAACGGCCGCGAGCCCGGCGACGCCAACAGCAACATCCTGGAATAGGAAGGCCGATTGAAAGTCGGCCTTCAGGCCACCACATGGATCAACAGTTGGGGATTCATGTCTATGCCGTGGACTTACGCGGATTTGAAAAGGAACGCGTTTGGCGTGATCCTGTTCATCGGTTTGTTCGCGGTGATGGTTCCGTCGGCTCTGAACAAATGGGCGAATGACGCAAGTCCGATCCGGTCGGTTGACCCGGTCGATGCGACGATCAAAAGTGGACAGGGTAAAGGGCGGAATATCCAATATCTGCTGGTCCTTGAGAACGGTTCGACGGTCCTGGTTTACGACGACCTCCCGCATCTGATCGGCTCGCGCGTCGGCATCGAGCGCGTCACGCGCGACAATGGCTTCGTCTTTTACCGATTTGCAAGTTGAACCATGGCAAGAGCGCGGCTGGCCTTCACCTTGTTGAAGCTGCGGGAAAACCTCCGGGGCGTCATTATCACCAGCCTTGTGGTGGGCGTCTGCATTTTGGCAATCGGTGCACTGATTGCAAGGCGGAGCAGCCCCATCGTCGATGTGGAGCGCGTGACAGGCACGGTGGTTAACGTCCTCAATGCTGAAGGGGCGGTCGGTGACGGATTCCGCTATCTCTATGGAATCCGTCTCGAAGAAAGTAACCTCCTGGTGTTCGTGTATGGCGACCCGCGCGCGCCGCGCGCCATCGGCTCGCAAGTATTGATCGAGCGACAGCGTCGCATGAACGACACCGAAACGTATCGTCTGCTTCGGGAATGAAAGACGGCGCTAAAGCCGCCCCAGCCTTTCCAGCAACAGCGCGAAAAACGCATCATGGTCGATGTCGCGCATCACCATGGCGTTCTTCGGCCGTTTGGTCACCCCCCACCAGTCAATCACCGTCATGCCCATGGTGAGCTCCGAGGCGGTTTCCACGCTGACATTGCAGTTGCGACCCTTGAACAGCTTCGGCTTCAGCAGATACGCGATCACGCAAGGATCGTGCAGCGGGCCGCCGTCGGTACCGTATTTCTCCTCGTCGAAACGTTCGAAGAATTCCAGCATGTCCGCGGTGGCCGTGCCGACCCTGGTGCCGAGCTTACGGAAGGCCTTCGTGCGCTTGGCGGTGGTCAGCGCCTTGTGGGTGACGTCGAGCGGCATCATCACGATCGGAATGCCGGATTTGAACACGACATCGGCTGCATGCGGATCGACATAGATGTTGAACTCGGCGGTCGGCGTGACGTTGCCGCCCTCGAAGAAGCCGCCGCCCATCAGCACGATTTCCTTGATGCGCGGCGCGATTTTCGGCTCGCGGATCAGCGCCAACGCAATGTTGGTGAGCGGCCCGAGCGCGCAAAGCGTGATCGTGCCGCTCTCCTCCCTCATCAGCGTCTCGACGATGAAATCGACCGCATACTCTTCCTGCAGTTTCATCTTTGGTTCGGGCAGTTGCGGCCCGTTGAGGCCGGTCTTGCCATGCACTTCCTCGGCGGTGACCAGTTCGCGCGCCAGCGGCCGGATGGCGCCTGCATAGACCTTGACGTCCGGCCGGCCGGCCAGCTCGCAGACCTTGCGGGCGTTTTTTTCGGTAAGTTTCAACGGCACGTTGCCGGCCACCGCGGTGATGCCGACGATCTCCAGCTCGGCGCTGCCGAGCGCCAGCAATATGGCGACTGCATCGTCCTGGCCGGGGTCAGTGTCGATGATGATCCTGCGGGATTGGGGCATTTCAATTCCTTGTTTTGGCAAGTCTTTTTGGGCGGGACGTGTGACGGCTTGAAGTCTGCCGGGCGGCGGACCATATCAAGACCATCGGGAAAAATGCCATCCGGGTTTTTCCACTTTATGTCGCTCTTGAGAGGACACTGTAACATGAGCCGAATGACGCCTTTTTCCAGCCCGCTTCTCCTCGGTTTCGATTCCATGGAAAAGACGCTGGAGCGGTTGGCAAAGTCCGGTGACAGCTATCCTCCCTACAACATCGAGCGCCTCAGCGGTGCCGACGGCAAAACCGAAAGGCTGCGTATCACGCTCGCCGTCGCCGGTTTCGCGGAAAGCGATCTCGATGTCACAACGGAGGAGAACCAGTTGGTCGTGCGCGGCCGTCAGAACGACGACACCGAGCGCGAATTTCTCCACCGCGGCATCGCCGCGCGCCAGTTCCAGCGCTGTTTCGTGCTGGCCGACGGCATGCGGGTGATTGCGGCGGAATTGAAGAACGGCCTTCTGTTGATCGATCTCGATCGGCCGGAATCCGAACGGCTGGTACGAAAAATAAACATATCGGTGAAAGACTGATTTTTGCCGATAGCTCTCATGCGGGATGGCCTTGAGCGGCGTCTCGCGGCAAGGAGGCTTGAAATGACCAGAACTAACGAGAATATCATCATGACCAGCGGCGAATTCGCCCATCTCGGCGAAGGTTCGGTCGCCTATCTCAGGAAAGTGTCGAGCGACGATCTGCGCGGCCGTTTCCCGGGCCTCGGCGAAATCGCGCCGGGTCTGGAACTGTGGGCCCTGTTTGCCGCTAATGGCCAGCCGATCCTGCTTTCGGACGCTCGCGACCGGGCACTGGCTGGCGCGCTGGAAAACGATCTGACCCCGGTCGCTATCCACTAACGTCGTTATCCACTGACAAATACGGCGCAGCGATCTGGCTGGAAACGGACAGGGCCGCTCACGGCGGCCCTTCAACGGATTTAATCAAAACCTCAAGCGGCGTGCGAGGCCTGCGTGTCCGACAGCAGCGCATGGATGGCCACGGCGTCGCGCGTGCCCCTGATCTTGGCAACCGTGTCGGCGTCGCGCAGCACCCGCGCGATGCGCGACAGCGCCTTGAGGTGGTCGGCGCCGGCACCTTCGGGAGCCAAAAGCAGAAACACCAGGTCGACCGGCTGATCATCGAGGGCCTCGAAGTCCACCGGTGTCTCCAGCCGGGCAAAAACGCCGGCGATCCGCTTCACCCCAGCCAGCTTGCCGTGCGGAATGGCGATGCCGTTGCCGACGCCGGTGGAGCCGAGCCGCTCGCGTTGCAGGATGGTGTCGAACACCTCTCGCTCCGGAATGCCGGAAATCGCCGCCGCCCTTTCGGACAGCAATTGCAGCAGCTGCTTTTTGGAGTTCGCCTTCAACGCCGGCATGATTGCCGGAACGCTGACGAGATCGCTCAGATCCATGCTTGAAATCCCTTGTTCGCCTGCCGTCGCCAGTCCCCACGCTCGCGTGCGGCTGGTCTTTACCCCTGCGCGACCTTGGCCGTGGACGGGTCGATCCAGCCGATATTCCCGTCCGGCCGGCGATAGACGATGTTGAGATGGTCATTTCCGGCATTGCGGAAGACCAGGACCGGGCTGTCCTTGGTGTCGAGTTCGATCACCGCTGACGCCACCGACATGGTCCGCAGCGTCATAGTCGATTCAGCGACGATGGCCGGCGCGAAATTCTCCGGTATATCCTCCTCGTCGTCGGCAAGCGGCGCCATCACCGTATAGGCGACGTCGGTGAGCTCGCCGTTGCTATTGCCCGAATTGTGCGACTTCAGCCGGCGCTTGTAGCGCCTGAGGCGCGTTTCCAGACGGTCTGCCGCGGTATCGAAGGCAAGCGTTGGATCCTGGGCATCGCCGGTCGCCTGCAGCGAAGCACCGGAGTCCAGCCGGATCATGCAATCGGCCGTGTAGCGCGACCCCGATTTGACGACTACGATTTGCCCTGAAAAGCCCCGATCGAAATATTTCCCGATCACTTCCCCGACACGGTCGTTGATGCGCGTACGGAACGCATCGCCGATATCCATGTGTTTTCCCGATATGCGCAGTGTCATCTGAAAACTGACCTTCCTTGCTCAGGCTTCAAACTGTCCCGAGTTTATACTCGTGGTCCGCGCGCACAAGCTTTTGCGGCGTCACTTGCGCCGATTTTAGATCCGAACTTTCCGGTTGATCACAAGCCGCCTTCTTGGCCGTCCCGTGGCCTACGTCGTGACGGACCATCTCTCGTGCGGGCATCGGCGAACTCAAATCCACTCGCCAGCCCGTCTCATGCGGGCGGGCTTCTAGCCACTTCGTCGCCGCTTGTCAATGAAGGGCGAAAGCTGTGGAAATTCCGCCGGAGATCAACGGCCGGCGCTGGCCAAAGCGCGTTTTTCGCGCCGCCGCTGCACCGAAGAGGGTATGTTCATGCCTTCCCGGTATTTGGCCACCGTGCGCCTGGCGATATCGACGCCGCTTTCCCGCAGCATGTCCACGATGGCATCGTCGGAAAGCACATCGATGGCTTTCTCCTCGTCGATCAGCTGCTTTATGCGGTCGCGCACCGCTTCCGACGAATGCGCATCGCCGCCACCTGACGAAGCGATCGAGGCGGTGAAGAAATAGCGCAGCTCGAACACACCGCGCGGCGTCAGCATGTATTTGTTTGCCGTGACCCGGCTGACCGTTGATTCGTGCATGCCGATAGCGTCCGCCACCGTGCGCAGGTTGAGCGGCTTCAGGTGCCGCACGCCGTGGACGAGAAAAGCGTCCTGCTGACGCACGATCTCAGAGGCCACCTTGAGAATGGTCTTCGCCCGCTGGTCGAGGCTGCGCGTGAGCCAGTTGGCGTTCTGCAGGCATTCGGCAAGGAAATCCTTTTCCGCCTGGTTTTTCGCATGTGGCGTGACCTGGGCGAAATAGATGTGATTGACCAGCACGCGCGGCAGCGTCTCGGCATTGAGCTCGACCGTCCAGCTGCCGTCATTGGCTGCACGCACCTCGACGTCGGCCACGATCGCATCGCTGGCACCGCGCGAAAACGCCATTCCCGGCCGCGGGTCGAGCGCCCGGATCTCGGCCAGCATGTCGAGCAGATCCTCCTCGTCGACGCCGCAAATCCGCTTCAGCGTCTGGAAATCGCGCCGTGCCAGGAGTTCGAGATTGGCGATCAGCGCCTTCATCGCCGGATCGAGCCGGTCGCGCACGGCCAGCTGCAGCAACAGGCATTCGGCGAGGTCGCGGGCGAATATGCCGGCGGGCTCAAATGTCTGGCAGACCGCCAGGACCGTTGCCACCGCCGTGGCGTCCGTGCCGAGGCGGGCGGCGATCTCGGCCATGTCGGCACGCAGGTAGCCGGCCTCGTCGAGGCCGTCGGCAAGCTCGCCGGCGATCAGGCGCGCCGCCGGATCGGCAAAGGCGAGCGCCACCTGCTCGCCGACATGGTCGCGCAACGTGATGGCCGCCGCCGCCATATCGGCGACGTCGAAGCCGTCGGAGGAAGAGGTGGAACCGTTGCCGGACGCCGATTTCCATTGTGCCGTCAGGTCGGGCCCGAGCCGCTCGCTCGTACCAGGATCGTCAGGAAACAGGTTTTCCAGCGACGTATCGAGCTTTTCCGAGATCGCCTCGGCGCTCCACGCCGTTTCCGCCTCGAACCAGTCGCCGTCGGCAGCCGGTTCCGATGCAGCGTCGCCCTTCTGCGCCTGGTCGCTGGCGGCGTCCTCCTGCGGTTCGGCGCGTTCCAGCAGGGGATTGCGTTCGATCTCGTCGTCGATGAAGCGTTCCAGCTCGAGATGGGTGAACTGCAGCAGGCGGATCGACTGCATCAGCTGCGGCGTCATCACCAGCGACTGTGACTGTCGTAGCTGTAGTTTTGCCGCCAACGCCATGGTTCGGTTTCAAACGCTCCGTCTACGCACCCGCACTGCTGGAAGGAATTTTCCAGGCCAGCATAGAAACTGGCCCGGCTTTTGCTTGTCAAGGCGAGGAGCGGTGAAACTCGCCTGTCGGAGCGTTTTCAGGCAGAAAATTGAAGAAAAAGCTGCTGGACTCCGCCGGAAATCCCGCTCGAGCCGGAATTTCGCACTTAGAGCGTAAATCCCTCGCCGAGATAAAGCCGCCGCACATCGGCATTTGCGACCACTTCGTCGGCTCGACCATGAGTCAGCACCTGGCCGGCATGGATGATGTAGGCGCGGTCGATCAGGCCAAGTGTCTCGCGGACATTGTGGTCGGTGATCAGAACGCCGATGCCACGTGCCGTCAAGTGGCGCACGAGCTGCTGGATGTCGGCGACGGCGATCGGATCGATGCCGGCGAAAGGTTCGTCGAGCAACATGTAGGCGGGGCGGGTTGCCAAGGCGCGGGCAATTTCGAGGCGTCGCCGCTCACCGCCGGAGAGCGACAGCGACGGAGCCTTGCGCAGATGGCTGATGTGGAATTCCTCGAGCAATTCGTCGAGCAGGCGCTCACGCTCCTTGCGGCTCTTTTCGACCACTTCGAGCACGGCCCGGATGTTTTGCTCGACATTCAGGCCGCGAAAAATCGAGGCTTCCTGCGGCAGATAGCCGATGCCGAGACGGGCGCGGCGATACATCGGCATCGACGTGACGTCGAAACCGTCGATTTCGATCGTGCCTTCATCGACCGGCACCAGGCCGGTTACCATGTAGAAACAGGTCGTCTTGCCGGCGCCGTTGGGGCCGAGCAGCCCAACCGCCTCGCCGGCGCGCACGCCCAGCGTCACGCCGCTGACGACTTTGCGGCCCTTGTAGCTTTTGGTCAGCCCCTTGGCGATCAAGGTTCCCTTGAACTTTGCCGCTTCGACGGTGACCCTGGCCGGTGCCGCAAGTTTGCTGGCGGCACGCCCTGGAAGACGCGCCAGCAGCGACGATATACCGGTCATCAGGGTTTCGCTGCTCCAGACTTCGCCGGCGGCGTGATCGACATCATGACGCGGCCGCCGCAAGCGTCGACCTGAGCAAGGCCGCTCTTCATCTGCACGGTAAGCTTGCAGCCGACAAGCACGTTGTCGCCTTGCGAGAGCACGACCTTGCTGCCCGAAAGCACCAGCACTTCGGTCTTCATGTCGAAGGTGCCGCGGTCGCCGGTGGCAACCTGATTGTCCGATTTGATGTAGACCTTATCGTCGACCTCGAGATGGTCGATGTTGGCGGATCCGGTCATTGCCGCGGCACCCGCCGGCTGGGCGCTTTTGGCGGCGCCTGCATCCCTGACGTAATAGACCGTCATTTTGCCGGCCTTGAGCACGGTTGGACCCTGGACGACGTTGACGTTGCCGGTGAAGACGGCAACGCTTTCCGCTTGGCGCACCTCGAGCTTGTCGCTTTCGATCTGGATCGGCTTGTCGCCCGACAGCCTGAGGCCGGACATTTGGCTGGTGGCACTGGATTGCGCCAGCGACGGCGCCGTCCCCAAGGTCAGCCCCAAGGTTAGCAACGCCGAAATCGCGGCGAGGCGCCGTGCCGAACTACTGAACCGCATTGGTCTCTCCGCTCTTTGCCTCTGCCGCCTTCAAACTGGCGGGATCGATGTCGACGCGCACCTTGTTCTCGAAAACCAGGACCTTGCCATTGTCCTGGACCGACATCGAATCCGCCCTGATCCGCGACCCGCCGCGGCTGACATCGACGGGCTCGCTTGTCTTCATAGTGCCTTCGCCCATGTGGAGATAGACTGATTTGAATTTTGCCACCACACCGTCCGTGGTCGACACGGTCACATCGCTGGTCAGGCTGAGCGTGTTGCCGTCGCGATCATAGGTGCCGTGCGTGGCATCGATGGCGGCCGTGTTGTCGGCCGCAATCGGCAGCTTGGCCTTGATGCCTTCCAGATCGATGATGCCTTGTTTGCTGACATCCTGTATGGCGCGCAGGGCTGTCATCGAATAGGGCAGGTTCTGTTTGGTGAAGCCGTTGAGCTTGGGGTTGGCCATCACCAGCTTGCCATCGGCAAAGGCGCCGCCGTCGGCCTGCACCTCGATTGCAGCAGGAGCCATGAGATAGGAATAGACGGGAAACGCGACCGCAATCACGGCAGCGACCAGCGGCACGGCCAGCTTGAGGATACGGACCCGGCGCGAATGACGCTGCGCAACGTCAAACGCGTCGACCCGCGCCCGGCCTGCGGCCTTGGGAGCCAACTCCGTCTCGGTGTTGGTCGGTTCGATTGGTCCCGCTAACATGACTGCTTCTTCTAAACCCCTGCCCGCCAGGCCGCCCTATAGGTGGGGTGCCGGCGCCCTCAAGCAAGCACAAGCCGAGGAAAACCGCAAAAATGTGACAGCCGCCCCTGTACAATGAAAATGGCCCCAGCGCAGCCTGTACCTCATACCAGATATGGGCGCACAGTGTTAGAGCCTGTAGAACGTGACAGGTTGAGGCTTGTCGCGAATGCCTAAGACGGCCTTTGGCGCAAGGCCGTCAGGAAACGGTAGCCGGGCGCGAATGGTTGCTTTAAAAGCATTTGCTCCCACCGACTACGAGGCTGACCATGGCATTGAGAGCCGACGACCTGATCGACCGCCGCCGCTTGCGCCGCAAGCTGACATTCTGGCGTGTCGCGGCGATTATCGTCGCCGCAGCCGGGCTGATCGCCTTTTCGGCGTGGATCTATGGTGACGACTTCACCGGCGCGGCTGTCGACCACATCGCCAAGGTCAAGATCGAAGGTACCATCACCGAAGACGAAGAACTGATCAAGCGGCTGGAGGCAATCCGTCAGTCGCCGCGCGTCAAGGCTGTGATCCTGTCGATCGATTCACCCGGCGGCACCACCGTCGGTGGCGAATCGATCTACGAGGCAGTGCGCAAGCTCGCTGCCGACAAGCCGGTGGTGGCCGAGGTCGGCACGCTCGCGGCTTCGGCGGGCTACATGATCGCCACCGCGGCCGACCATATTGTCGCACGCAAATCCTCGATCGTCGGCTCGATCGGCGTGCTGATCCAGTACCCGGACGTCAGCGGCCTCATGGACAAGCTCGGCGTCAAGCTGGAGGAGGTGAAATCCTCGCCCTTGAAGGCCTCGCCTTCTCCCTTCAAGCCGACCAATGACGATGAGCGCGCCATGGTCCGCAAGCTCATCCTCGACAGCTACGACTGGTTCGTCGGCATCGTCGCCGAGCGCCGCAACATGACCAAGCCGGACGCGCTGGCGCTCGCAGACGGGTCGATCTTCACCGGCCGGCAGGCGGTCACCAACAGATTGATCGACGCGGTCGGCGGCGAGGCCGAAGCAATCGACTGGCTTGCAGGCAAGGGTGTCGATGCCAAGCTCAAGGTGGTGGAATGGAAGGACACGGAAAAACGCGGCGGTTTCCTGTTCTCCAAAGCGATGGCGCAGACCGTCGGTGCTGCGCTTGGCCTGGCCGGCCATGACGGCGACGTCCTTCACGAAATTGGAGCGGACCGCTTGTTTCTTGACGGTCTCGTTTCCGTCTGGCACCCTTGAGGAACCGCTTGGGACGAGTGAAAAACCAAATAAAATCATTCTGATAATTTCGGCGGCACTGCTTTTACGGGGAGCCTTTTCATGATCAAATCCGAACTTGTGCAGATCATCGCCACGCGTAATCCGCATCTTTTCCTGCGCGACGTCGAAAACATTGTCAGCGCCATCTTCGATGAAATCACCGACGCGCTTGCCGAGGGCAACCGGGTCGAGTTGCGCGGCTTCGGCGCGTTTTCGGTGAAAAATCGTCCTGCCCGCACCGGCCGCAACCCGCGCACCGGCGAATCCGTAGAGGTCGAGGAGAAATGGGTACCGTTCTTCAAGACCGGCAAGGAATTGCGTGAAAGGCTGAACGGAGGCAAATAGGCGCGGCGCCCGCCACCGCTGGTGCCTTTGCTTCCGAACGGAAAAACATGTTTAATCGCTTTCTCCTCATCGTGGTTTTCGTGCCGCTGGCCGTCATCCTGATTGCGCTGGCCGTAGCCAACCGCGAACCGGTGGCCTTCACACTCGATCCGTTCAATCCCGGCAATCCGGCGCTGACGCTGACCGTGCCGCTCTTCATTTTCCTGTTCCTGGCGCTGGCCATCGGCATGATCGTCGGCAGCCTGGCGACCTGGATCAAGCAGGGCCGCTACCGCAAGCTGGCGCGCCAGCGCGGCGCCGAGGCAGAGAACCTGCGCCAGGCGGTCAGCCGCGCGCCCACCGGGTCGCAGAGCCCAGCCTTGCCGAAGCCGACGAACTGAGCCGCGGCTCGGGCCTGAAGCACAACCGGCCCAGTTCTCCACGGAGCCTTTCATGCTGACCATTTCCGCCGCCGAGGTCGACCGCGCGCTGACCTTTTCCGGGCTGGTCGAGACGTTGCGCGCCGCCTTTCGCGATGGCGCCGTGCAGCCGGTCAGGCACCATCACACGGTCGAGCGGCCCGATGGCGCCGCCTCGACGCTGCTTTTGATGCCGGCCTGGACCGACTTCAACGCAGCCGGCACCTCGGCCGATGGCCATATCGGCGTCAAGATCGTCACCGTGTCGCCTGACAACAATGCCGTCGGCAAGCCCGCGGTGATGGGGCTTTACCTCTTGCTCGACGGCGCCACAGGCGAGCCTCAGGCCTTGATCGATGGCCAGAGGCTGACACAGTGGCGCACGGCCTGTGCCTCGGCGCTGGCTGCCTCCTATCTGGCCCGCGAGGACGCATCGCGGCTGCTGGTGGTCGGCGCCGGCGCGCTGTCGCCATTCCTTGCAAAGGCGCATTCGGCGGTGCGTCCGATCAAGAACATCTGCATCTGGAACCGCACGCCGGCGAATGCCGAAAAGGTCGCGGCAAAATTGCGTGCCGAGGGTTTTTCGGCCGAAGCAGCAGGCGATCTCGACGCCGAACTCGGCCAGGCCGATATTGTGTCATCGGCGACCATCACCACCACGCCACTGATCAGGGGCGCCCTCTTGAAGCCCGGAACCCATGTCGATCTGGTCGGCGGCTTCACGCCGGCGATGCGCGAAAGCGACGACGACGCGATTGCACGCGCCCGCGTCTATGTCGACACCCGCGCCGGCGCCACCAAGGAAGCCGGTGACATCGTCCAGCCGCTGGCCTCCGGCGTTCTGAAGCCGGAAGCCATCGTCGCCGACCTTTATGAACTCACGCGCGGCCAGAAAAAAGGCCGGCAGAACGACGACGAGATCACGCTGTTCAAGTCGGTCGGCGCAGCCCTCGAGGACCTCGCCGCCGGCATTGCCGTGTATCGCGCAAGCGTAGGGCAGGAGGGCAGTAGGGCAGTAGGGCAGTAGGAAACCGCACTGATCGTGCGGCGCCGCGCCAGCTATGTTTCCTGTCACGTACTCCCCTACTGCCCTACTGCCTTACTCCCTTTGCCAATAAACCCGCAGCCGGTGGCGGTCGGGATCAAGCGCGACGAAGGTGCGGCCGAAATCCATGTCGGTCGGCGTCTGCAGAATTTTCAGCCCGCGGCCGGCCCACTCGGCATGGGTGGCGTCGACGGCACCCGGCGTGTCCAGCGCAAAGACGATCTCGGCGCCACCGCCTGCTGCCGCAGCGGCCGGTTCCACGGTGTGACGCGACCAGAGGCCGAGCTTGAAGCCGTTGTCGAGCACGAACAGCACGAAGGTCGGCGAGGTCTCGACCGGCTGCCGCCCAAGCAGCGCGCTATAGAAGGCGCCGCTTTGCTCAGGCTTGTCGACATAGAGGATGACGAAATTGGGCGGTGTCATGAATTGCTCTCCAGATGGTTTCGACTGGAGGAGCATACCGTATGCCACTGCCAGATTCTGGCAGCAGTCTCAACTGAGCAGCAGCCTTAGCTTGGCGTGTCGAGCGTCGCCCGCCATTCTTTGAGCAGCACCTGACGGCGGCGCGGATAGCGCATCTCGGTGGCATTGAGGCCGGATATCCGGTCGGCGCGAAAGTGCCTGAAATCCTGGCGCATCTCGCACCAGGCCGCGACGACGCGCACCTTGTCGAAGAAGCCGAGTGCGAACGGCCAGACGGTGCGCTCGGAGGCAGCGCCGCCGGCGTCGCGATAGACAAAGATCAGCTTGCGCTCCTCGCGGATGGCCTGCCGCACCACACCGAGATCGATGCCTTCGGTGACCTCGGTGCGCGACCCGACCAGCAGCGTCGAGGCATCGAGCTCTTCGCGCAAATCGTCCGGCAGCACCGCGGCGATCTTGGCCAGCGCGTCGGTGGCGGCGTTCGCAAGCCGCCAGTCCGGCTGCTTGGCCACCCAGCGCGAACCGAGCACGATCGCCTCGATCTCCTCATCGGTGAACATCAAGGGCGGCAACATGAAACCGGGCCTGAGCACGTAACCCAACCCCGCCTCGCCCTCGATCGGCGCGCCCTGCCCCTGCAGCGTGGCGATATCGCGATAGAGCGTGCGGATCGACACACCCATTTCGCCCGCAAGGCTGCGGCCGCTGACCGGCCGGCGATGCCGGCGCAGGATCTGGATCAGGTCGAGCAGGCGTTCAGCACGGGACATGAATCATGACCTAGTTTCAATCACGATAGAGCCCCAGCACTTTCGGCGGCAAGCGACATGGTGGCGGACGGGAACGTCTGCGCCCCGACGCCGTTGTCTGGCCATTATGGATATACGCGGGTTCCTGTTGTTCTGGTCGGTTTTGACCGCAATCGTCGCTGCGCTCAGCCTCGGACCATCCTTCGCCCATGTGCTGGAATCGGTGCCGCGGCTGACCAGATGGCCGCCTTCGCTCTGGCGTGAAACCACTGTCTTCAACGCTCAGTTCCAATTCTTCGCGATTGTCGGCGCACCGCTGGACGTGGCCGCGATCGCCTGTCAGGGGCTTCTCGCCTGTATGCTGCGCAGCGACCGCCCGGCATTCTGGTGGATTTTGGCCGCCACCGTGCTTTATCTGATGGCCCTCGTGGCGTGGTTTACCCTGGTCAAACCGGCAAACGATGTCCTGGCCACCTGGGTGCCTGGACCGATCCCGGACAATTTCGAAAGTATCCGGAGCCGCTGGGAAACCGGCCATATGGTCGTCACCGGCTTCAAGGCCGTTGGTTTCATAACGCTCGCAGTCGGCCTGCTGTCGATCAGGCGCGGCTGATCCGGTTGCACACGTCGGCAGCCCTTTTGTTGCGCCGGTCAATGTGCTGTGGCAGAAGCGGCGAGCCGCCTTCCGGAGATGCGCCTTCTTGAAACCTTTTCGCGACAAACGCCGCGACAGCCGCCCGCCCGCGAAGGGCGGGGCGGAGCAGCCGCGGCGGCGCGACGCCGGCCTGACCGCCGGTTCGGAGCCTAAACTGCAGGACCGGTCCGAGCCGAAAGCCGCGCCGCGCCCTCTATCCCGCCGCGATGGCGCGCTGCCTGCCGAACATCTGCCGCTGATCCTCGAGGTCGGCCCCAATCAGGACTACGCGCTGCTCGACAGCGGCGCCGGAGAAAAACTCGAGCAATACGGCCCCTACCGCATCGTACGGCCGGAGGGCCAGGCGATCTGGCAAAAGGCTTTGCCGGCCAGGGACTGGGAGCGCGCCGACGCCATTTTCACCGGCGATACCGACGAGGAAGGCATCGGCCGCTGGCGCTTCCCCAAGACGCCGCTCGGCGAGACCTGGCCGATGAAGCATGACGGCATAGATTATCTCGGCCGCTTCACTTCGTTTCGCCATGTCGGCGTCTTTCCCGAGCAGGCCTCGCACTGGGACCACATGGCCGGACTGATCGCGGCGGCAAAACGGCCGGTGAAGGTGTTGAACCTGTTCGGTTACACCGGCCTTGCCTCCTTGGTGGCGGCGCGTGCCGGCGCCGAGGTCACCCACGTCGATGCTTCCAAGAAGGCGATCGGCTGGGCGCGCGAAAACCAGGAAATGGCGGGCTTGTCGCAAAAGCCGATCCGCTGGATCGTCGACGATGCCGTGAAATTCGCCGAGCGCGAGGAGCGCCGCGGCAGCCGCTACGACATCATCCTGTTCGACCCGCCCGCCTATGGCCGCGGACCGAAGGGCGAGGTCTGGCAGCTGTTCGAGGACCTGCCGGCGCTGACCGATATCTGCCGCGCGATCCTGACGCCGAAGCCGCTCGCCGTGGTACTGACCGCCTATTCGATCCGCGCCTCTTTTTTCGCCATCCATGCCCAGATGCGCGACACCTTCGCCGGCATGGGCGGCACGGTCGAGTCGGGTGAATTGATCATCCGCGAGAAGTCTGCCGGTCGGGCGCTTTCGACCTCGCTGTTCTCACGCTGGGTGGCCTGAATGAGTGCGTACGAACGGCACGCGGGCGCGCCAGGGCAGGTGAAGGAAGTCACCAGCCTCGCCAACCCGCTGGTCAAGGACATCAAGGCGCTCGCGCTGAAGAAATTCCGTGACCAGCAGAATGCCTTCATGGCCGAAGGCCTGAAGCTGGTCATCGACGCGCTCGATCTCGGCTGGTCGATCAGGACATTGGTCTTCGTCAAGGCCGGACGTGGCAATACGGCGGTTGAAAAGATCGCGGCGCGCACGGTCGCCGCCGGCGGCACCGTCCTTGAAGTTTCGGAAAAAGTGCTGGTCGCCATCACCCGCCGCGACAATCCGCAAATGGTCGTCGGCGTGTTCTCGCAGAAATTCCTGCCGTTGAAGGACATCCGCGCCCGTGACGGTGACGTCTGGGTGGCGCTCGACCGCGTCCGCGACCCCGGCAATCTCGGCACCGTCATCCGCACGGTCGACGCTGTCGGGGCCAGGGGCGTCATCTTGGTCGGCGAGACCACCGATCCCTTTTCGGTCGAAACGGTGCGCGCCACCATGGGCTCGATTTTCGCCGTGCCGGTCGCCAAGGCGTCGCCCGAAGCTTTTCTCGCCTGGCGAACGAGCTTTCCCGGCCTCGTCGCCGGCACCCATCTGAAGGGTGCGGTCGACTACCGCTCGGTCGATTTTTCAAAAGGCCCGGTGCTTTTGATGATGGGTAACGAGCAGCAAGGCCTGCCTGACGAGCTTGCCGCAAGCTGCGACAAACTGCTGCGGATACCGCAGGCCGGCCGCGCCGATTCGCTCAACCTTGCGGTGGCCACCGGCGTCATGCTGTTCGAGATCCGGCGCGGCGCGCTGAAGCTCGTCCCGGAGGACGCCAGATCGTGACATCTCAAACCGTGAAACTGCAAACCATGAAGTCCTGCAGGCCGTATGCTCTTCTGGTCGTCGCCGCGATAGCGCTCGACCAGTGGGTGAAATACCTAGTCGAAACCGGTCTTGCCTTTCAGGAACGGCTCGACCTGCTTCCGTTCCTGGCGCTGTACCGCACCTACAACACCGGCATCGCGTTCTCGCTGTTTTCGTCCTTCGGCGACACCGGCCTGGTGGTCGTCGCGGTTCTGGTGGTCGCTTTCGTGCTCTACCTTGCGGCCCGCACGCCGCCGGGCCACCTGCTTGCCCGCATCGGCTTCGCGCTGATCGTCGGCGGCGCGCTCGGCAATCTGATCGACCGCGCTATCTACGGTCATGTCATCGACTATATTCTGTTTCACACGCCGGTCTGGTCCTTCGCGATCTTCAACCTCGCCGATGCCTTCATTTCGGTCGGTGCCGTGCTGGTCGTCTTCGACGAACTCATTGGCTGGCGGCGCGGAGCGTCGAGCGATTGACCTCACTCGCCTGGCGCCGCACATTCTGATCTGCAAGCCCGAGGAGAAAAAATGCCCGAAACCTTCAAAGCCATCCTCGTTTCGCGTGACGCCGAGAAAAACCAGTCAATCGCGGTGACCGAGCTTACCGAGGCAGACCTGATGGAGGGCGACGTCACCGTCGCGGTCGAGGCGACGACGGTGAACTACAAGGACGGTCTTGCAATTACCGGCAAGGCGCCGGTGATCCGGCGCTGGCCGCTGGTGCCGGGCATCGATTTCGCCGGCACCGTCATCTCGTCTTCCAATCCTGGCTGGCGCAAGGGTGACAAGGTCATATTGAACGGCTGGGGCGTCGGCGAGACGCATTTCGGCGCCTTTGCAGGGCGCGCCCGCGTCAAGGGCGACTGGCTGGTGCCGTTGCCGGACGGCATGAGCCCGCATGATGCGATGGCGGTCGGCACCGCCGGCTACACCGCTATGCTTTGCGTCATCGCATTGGAGCGGCACGGCATCGTGCCCGACCGCGGCCCGGTGGTGGTGACCGGCGCTGCCGGTGGCGTCGGCTCGGTCGCGGTCTCGATCCTGTCCAGCCTCGGCTATCACGTCATCGCCTCGACCGGCCGCGCTGCCGAAAGCCCCTATCTGATCGACCTTGGCGCCGCGGAAGTGATTTCACGCGACGAGCTCGCCCAGCCGGCAAAACCGCTCGCCAAGGAACGCTGGGCCGGCGGCGTCGATGCGGTCGGCAGTCACACGCTGGCCAACGTTCTGTCGATGACCTCCTATGGCGGCGCCGTCGCCGCTTGCGGCCTCGCCGGCGGCATGGACCTGCCGGCAAGCGTCGCCCCCTTCATCCTGCGCGGCGTCTCGCTGCTCGGCATCGATTCGGTGATGGCGCCGAAGGCGGTCCGCCTCGAGGCCTGGCGCCGCATCGGCGCCGATCTCGACCACGCAAAGCTTGCCAGCCTGTCGACGAGCATCGGCTTCGACGGCATCATCGGCGCCGCGCATGACATCGTCGAGGGTAAGATCCGCGGCCGCGTGGTGGTGGATATGTGAGCCCCCAAGGGACAAAAAGAGCGCGACCGCTAAAATTCGAGCGATCAACCACAACCTTCGATAAGCTCTGTCTGGCAGGATTTCCGTATGATTGCGGAACCCGGCTTCAGAGAGGCGGAACCAGCCGAACGGGCCGATGGGACGGCCCCCGCGGCGCCAGGACGGCAGCTTGTCGCCGCGCCACCGCTGGCGCCGGAACTGCCGGCCTCCAACCGCGAAGGCCTGCCCTTCCTGACGCTCGTCGCCATCGTCGTGCTGGCAGGCTTTTCGCATCTGACCGGGGCGCCGATCTTCATCACCATCGGCCTTTTGGCGACAGCCATCGCCGGGCTCGCCATGCATCTGCGCAACAGGCGCACCGAGCGCCGCGCGGTGGCCCTGCTCGATGCCACGACCGCCCGCAGCCGCGCCGAAATCGAGACGCTGGCCGACCGCATGTGGGAGATGCAGGAGAGCGAGGAGCGCTTTCGCGGGCTGATCGATGCACTCGGCGATCTCGTCGTCCATCGTGACCGCGACGGCCACATTGTCTACGCCAACAAGGTTTTCGCCGACCTTGTCGAAACCGACCAGCGCGACCTTGCCGGCAAGACCCTGGCCGAACTAGGCATCGATGTCGGCATCGTCCC
Organism: Mesorhizobium sp. M0106; assembly: GCF_040322715.1. Classification (NCBI taxonomy): domain Bacteria; kingdom Pseudomonadati; phylum Pseudomonadota; class Alphaproteobacteria; order Hyphomicrobiales; family Phyllobacteriaceae; genus Mesorhizobium; species Mesorhizobium sp. M0106. Next base: position 269,482 of record NZ_JAMYUA010000001.1, read on the forward strand.
CGACGCCGCGTTTTCCGACCATGAATGCCTGAGTTCCACCGACGTCGCCATTCGCACGCCGGACGGCCCACGCTGGTTCTCTTGGATCGAGCTGTCGGTGCGCGACAAGGACAGCGGCGCCGTTTCGCATCGCGCCATCGCCCGCGACATCACCGCTCGCAAGCGCGCCGAATCCTCGCTGATCACCGCCCGCGAGCGGGCCGAATATGCGAGCCAGGCCAAATCGCGCTTCCTCGCCACCGTCAGCCACGAGATCCGCACGCCGATGAACGGCATCATGGGCATGGCCCGGCTTCTCGCCGACACCAGCCTTTCGCCCGAGCAGCGGACCTATGTCGGCGCCATCTCGACCTCGGCCAGCGCGCTGCTGGCGCTGATCGAGGACCTGCTCGACTACTCCAAGATCGAGGCCGGCCGCTTCGATCCCGAACCGCAGCCGATGTCGGTGCGCGAGATCGCCGACAATGTCATCGAGCTTTTGGCGGCGCGGGCTTTTGCCAAGGATATCGGCCTCGGCTGTCATGTCGAACCCGACGTGCCGCAGCTGATCACCGCCGACCCCGGCAGGGTCAGGCAGGTGCTGCTCAATCTCATCGGCAACGCCGTCAAGTTCACCGACAGCGGCGGCGTCCTGGCAAGCATCGCCCGCGTCCGCACCGAAACCACCGACCGCATCCGCTTCAGCATCACCGACACCGGCCCCGGTCTGCGCGAGCAGGACATGGAGCGCATATTCGAGGACTTCGAACAGGCTGACGGCACCTCGACCCGTGCGCATGGCGGTGCCGGCCTCGGTCTCGCCATTTCCAAGCGCCTGGTGACCGCCATGGGCGGCACTATCTCTGTGTCGAGCCGGCTTGGCCAGGGGTCCGAATTCGTCTTCGAGATTCCCGCTATTTCCGCCGTCGAGGCGCCGCAGATCCGCCAGGACGCGCTGTCGGGCCGGCATGCGGTGATCGTGTCGAAGAACCTGGTCGAGGCCGAAGCCCTCGCCCGCACCATTCGCGCCAATGGCGGCACGGTCGATCTGGCCACCGCCGCCGCCCAGGCCACCCCTTTCGCCGAGAGCTGCGACGTGCTGCTGATCGATGCTGCCATGGAGCAAAGCGACGGCAGGCTGCTCAGGCGCCTGCGCCAGAGCGGATTTGCCGATTGCGAAGCAGTGACGCTGATCGCACCGACCGACCGTGGCATGCTTGGCGAGTTCCGTGCCAATGGTTACGCCACCTTCCTTGCGAGGCCGGTGCGCGGCGAGACATTGCTGCGCGTGCTTTTGACCAGCCACGCGCCGGTCATCGCCGAGCCGCAACTGCAAAGGCGCGGCGCGCAGGCGGGGCACGCCATTGGCGCCCGCCAGCAGGGCCTGTCGGTGCTGATCGCCGAGGACAACGACATCAACGCCATGCTGGCCCGCGCCACGCTGCTGAAGGCCGGGCATCGCGTGAAAGTGGTCGGCAACGGCAAGGCCGCCGTCGAGGCGGTCATCAGCACCGGCCACAAGCACCGTTACGACGTGGTGCTGATGGACTTGCATATGCCTGTCATGGACGGCCTGGACGCCATCGCCGCCATCCGCCGCCATGAGGAGGAGACCGCGGTGCCGCCGGTGCCGATCATGGTGCTGTCGGCCGACAGCCAGGAAAAGACCCGCCACGCCGTGCTCGCTCACGGTGCCAGCGGCTTCGTCACCAAGCCGCTCGACCCCGATGCCCTGGTTCATGCGGTCGAAGGGCAAGCGGCCGCCTGAGGCACAACATAGACGGTTGATAGATTACCCAGCCGACGAAGTATTGCCCGCAGAGCCGTATCACGGTACTGTCACAATCCTGTTGCACCTACACCGTATCCCCGTGCCAAGAGGGATGGCTCGAAGGAGAATCACTCGTGCATACAGTCATGCCGGAATGTGATGCTCGGCCGAACGCCAGCGGGCCTTTGCTCGTCGGCCGGAACGCCGATGCCGTCATAAAAGGCGCATCGCTCGGCCGCATCGGCAATCTCGAAGTGCGGCTCGCCCGCAACGAGGCCGAGATCGCTGCCGCGCAGGAAGTGCGCTACCGGGTGTTCTACGACGAGCTTGGTGCCAGGAAGGACCTGTTCCAGATGCAGGACCGCCGCGATGCCGATCGCTTCGATCCCCTCTGCGATCATCTGCTGGTCTTCGATACTTCGCTTTCCGGCCCCGAGCATCGCCGCATCGTCGGCACCTACCGCCTGCTGCGGCAGGAGATTGCCGCGGCCGCCGGCGGCTTCTATTCCGAAGGTGAATTCGAGCTGACCAAGCTGATCGCGCGGCATCCCGGCCAGCGCTTCCTCGAGCTCGGCCGCTCCTGCGTTCTGCCGGAATACCGCTCGAAGCGCACCATCGAGGCGCTGTGGCAAGGCATCTGGGCCTACATCAACCATTACGGCATCGGCGTGATGACCGGCTGCGCGTCGTTCCACGGCACCGTGCCGGCGGCACATGCGGAGGCGCTGACCTATCTTGCCCACCACTGCCGGACGAATTCATCCTGGGACGTGCGCGCCGTCGCCGGGCGCTATTGTTCCATGGATCTGATGCCGATCGAGGCCGTCAATACCAAGGCGGCGATCGCCGCGATGCCGCCGCTGGTCAAGGGCTATCTGCGCGTCGGCGCGCGCATCGGCGACGGCTGCGTCATCGACCGTGAATTCTCGACGGTCGACGTGTTCGTGGTGATGCCGGTCAAGGAGATCGGCGCCCGCTACGTCAATTATTATGGCGGAGAAGCGCAGCGGTTTGCGGCCTGACACCTTAAATCAGGGAATATCTTCCGGACGCCGGCCAGGCTTGCTTTTGTAGGACGGAAAGGCCCAGCCGAATTTCAGCGCGCCGCCGCGTACGCAGAAAGCCGCCATGAAACCTGCCAGGCCCGACGCAAGCGGCGGCAGTCCGGCGAAATCGCCAAGTGTGTAGAGGCCGGCGCCGGCAAGCGCTGCGGTAACGTAGATCTCCGGTCGCAGGAGCACCGAAGGCTCGCCTGTCAATAGATCGCGCAGAATGCCGCCAAGGGTTGCGGTGAGCATGCCGGTGACGATCGAAACTGCAGGTGACCCGGTGATCGTCAGCCCCTTGGCCGCGCCCATCACCGAAAATGCGGCAAGACCTATGGCGTCGAGCCAGAGCAGCAATTTGTAGCGGGACTCCAAACGATGTGCGCTGAAGAAGACGACGACCGCCACCGCTGCACAGATTAGCACATAGTCGCGGTTTCCCACCCAGAACACGGGCACGTTGAGGATGACGTCGCGAAACGTTCCGCCCCCGATGCCGGCAACGCTAGCCAGAAACAGGTAACCGATAATGTCGAGCTGTTTGCGCGAGGCGGCCAGCGCACCGGTCGCCGCGAAGACGGCGACGCCGGCATAGTCGAGAAGCTCGATCGGGTTCATGGGGTGAATAATGAAATAGCGAGTGGGGAATAGCGAGTGGCTCCTGCGAATCTGGATTGACTCCAGATAAATTAAATGATTGAATTGTTCATTCAATTATTTAAGTGGACGTCTATGTCCCCTCGCCGCTACAGCATGGGTTCCCGGACTGCCGCCTTCGCCAAGACGAGGCAGCGCATTCTCGACGCGACAATCAAGCTGCACACCCAGAACGGCATCTTTGGCACGACTTGGAAGGACATCGCTACGGAAGCCGATGTCGCCGTTGGCACCGTCTACAAGCATTTTCCTACTCTGGATGACCTGGTGCCGGCGTGCGGCGAAGTGCTGATGGAGCGTCTGCGTCCTCCGTCGCCCGAATCGGTGACTGAGATAATCGGCGGGGCGACGCACCCTAAAGAACGGTTGCGCCGGGTCGCCAACGAGCTGTTCGCCTTCTACCACCGTGGCGGACGGCATCTCGAAAGCGACCTGCGCGAGCGCGAGCTTCCAGCCATGCGGGAATGGGAGGAATACCTGCGACACATGGTGGCCGGATTCGTGCGCGAGGCCCTGGCCAACGACGGTCCCGGCGATGATGTCGTGCAGGCAATCAGCTTTCTATTCGACTTTCCGACGTTCAACGCGATGCGGATACGCGGCATGACGGTGGACCTCGCAGTCGAAACGGCAACAGAAATGGCGCTCTGCTGGCTCAAAGGCCAAGGCCGAACGAGCACGTCTTGAGCGAACAGAATGCGGGAGGCGAAACAAAGGTCAGGTAGCAAAGGGAGGAAGTCATGGACACGAATGTCGTTGAAATCACCGAATTTGCATTGAAGCCCGGATTCACCGAGCAGATGTTCCTGCAGACCAGAGATGAAGTGAATGACGAGGTGCGGAAGCTCAAGGGTTTCATCAATCGTCGCCTCCTTAAATCCGAGGGAGGCTGGACGGAGATACTCGAATGGGCGGACATTGACAGCGCCAAGTCGGCTGGCGAGGTCTGGTCCACCCTGCCCGGCATCAAAAACTATTGCTCGATGGTGAATTCCGCCTCGATCAAGGTCGGCTACCATTCTGTGGCGGCTGTGGCTAGCGGCGGAGCTGGCAGGAGCATTCCCCACGCCTTTTGCAGTCACGCCTTGGATGGAGAGGCGCGCTGGTGGCTTGGCTCGCTGGCGGTGATCAAGGCGACAGCAGCCCAGACGGCGGGCCAGTTCACGCTGGTTGAAGTCCTCGAGAGCGAAGGTGAGGCGCCGCTGCACGTCCATCATCGCGAGGACGAGTCATTCCTGGTGATGGAAGGCGAGATCGAGTTCGAGATCGGCGGTAAGGCGATTATGGCTGGACCCGGTTCGTTTCTCTTTGGGCCACGCGATGTGCCGCACCGCTATACGGTCAAGCGTGGGCCGGCCCGGATGCTGTTCCTCTTCACGCCCGGTGGGTTCGAGGAGCTTTTAGAAGCGACCAGTGTGCCTGCCGGAGACAGGCGCATCCCTCCGGACGGCGAAGGAATGCCGGACATGAAGACATTCCCCGACGTGGTCCGCCACTATGGGTGTGAACTGCTGGGCTGAGGGCAGGAAAGCCCTGCACGGCGACCTGTTTGATCGCCCCCTGAACTCGGACAGGTTGGGGGGCGGTCGATCATCCCTCACGCTTTGGTGGCGGTTGCTGCCGAACGGTGCACTATTCCCAGTTCACGCATCCTTCTCGGCCTGCTCGTTGACCGGCCCCGGCTCGACGGGCGCTTCGCTCGCCACATGCTTGGGGCCGCCCTTGGCGACGCCGACCATGGCCGGCCGCAGAACACGCTCGCCGATCGAATAGCCGGGCTGCACGACCTGCACGACCGTGTTGGCCGGTACGTCGGGATTGGGCACCTCGAACATCGCCTGGTGGAAATTCGGATCGAATTTCTCGCCCTCGGGCTCGAGCTTCTTCACGCCGTGGCGTTCCAGCGCCGACAGCATGGCGCGCTCGGTGATCTCGACGCCGTCGATCAGCGCCTTGAAGCCGGCATCGCCCGACGCCTTGGCCTCCTCCGGGATGGCATCCAGCGCACGGCGCAGATTGTCTGACACCGAAAGCATGTCGCGGGCAAAGTTGGCGACTGCATAGGCGCGCGCGTCGTGGACGTCGCGGGCGGTGCGGCGACGCAAGTTCTCCATGTCGGCCGCGACGCGCAGCGCGCGATCCTTCAGCTCTTCGTTTTCCTTCAGAAGCCGCACAAGCGCTTCATAGTCGCCGTCGACGCCACCTTCCCTTGGCTCCGCGGCAGCCTCGGTCTTCTCGGCTTCATCGGGCGCGCGTTCGTCTTTTGCCTGGTCGCTCATCGCCGTTTCCCGTCATTTTCGAATGGTGTGGATTTGCGCCCGATATCGAGGTTTGGCGGCCAAAAATCAAGGGGCAAGCGATACTGCAGCCGCTGTCGCTGCTTGATGGCGGACGGGGCAGACCTTTCGATTTTAATTCAAACTTTACCGTACCCGACGGCTTTGCTTGCCAGCATGCTACAATGCGGGAACCATTCCTCCCTTGGAAGAGTTTCGAAGCCGACACAGGATTTTGGATGATGCCCCGCAGGAATGGCGAAAAACGCGACGGGCTCGCCGCCGATATCCGGCGCCAGCTCGGCACCGAGGCGACTAAGCGCTTTCTGCGCACCTTGCCGGCCTTCCGCACGGAGTCCGATATTCCCGACCGTCTGAAGGAATTGCTCGACCGCCTGGACGGCGTCGAAGCCAAGGTGGTCGCAGGCGGGCGCCGTCGGTAGATACCGTCGCCAGCAACACGACCTGCGATTGCGGCCGCAATTCCTCGCCATCGCGCGACATTTACCCGCAGTAACTTTGCGTGATCTCCGCCTTGCGGCAGCGCGCCGCTCCGCCTATGTTTCATGATGAACATGATTTCCCCCGAAGCTGTGGCAAACAGCAAGCGCGCCTGGTTGAAAATCCTGTCGCGCTATAAAAAGCCCGACAGGCGTCGCAGCGCCGTCGAACTCGCCATCACCCTCATCCCCTTCGCCACGCTGTGGGCACTGTCCTCGGCCGCCTATGCCTATGGCCATTGGTGGGGTCTGGTCCTCATCCTTCCGGCAGCCGGCTTTCTGGTGCGTATCTTCATGATCCAGCACGATTGCGGCCACGGCTCCTTCTTTGCCAACCGCTATGCCGACGACTGGATCGGCCGCGTGCTTGGCGTGCTGACGCTGACGCCCTACGATTGCTGGCGCCGCGCCCACGCAACCCATCACGCCAGCGCCGGCAATCTCGACGAGCGCGGCACCGGCGACATCAAGACACTGACGGTCGCCGAATACCGGCAACTGTCGTGGCGGGGCCGGCTCGCCTATCGCCTCTATCGCCATCCGCTGGTGATGTTCGGCCTTGGCCCGATCTGGATTTTCATTTTCGAGCAGAGACTGCCCTTGGGCATGATGCGGGGCGGCCTCACCCCTTGGGTGTCGTCGATGTCGACCAACCTAGCCATCACGGTCATAGCCGCTCTGCTCATCTGGTTCGTTGGCCCCGGCGCGTTTCTGGTCGTGCATTTGCCGATCGTCATCCTCGCCGGATCGGCCGGCATCTGGCTGTTCTATGTCCAGCACCAGTTCGAAGAGACGGAGTGGACAAAGGACTCCGAGTGGGAATTCCAGCACGCTGCCCTGCACGGTTCGTCCTATTACGACCTGCCGCCGGTGCTGAACTGGATCACCGGCAATATCGGCGTGCACCACGTGCACCACCTCTCGGCCAAGGTGCCATGCTACCGGCTTCCGGAAGTGCTGAGGGACTATCCGGAGCTGCGCGAGATCGGCCGCGTCACACTCCTCGACAGCCTGCGCTGCGTCAAGCTGGCGCTGTGGGACGAGAGCCGCAGCAAGCTGGTATCGTTCCGCGAAGCGCGGATTGCCGTGTAGACGCACCGCCGCACCTAAAGCGCGTCGCGCTCGACCGGCCTCATGCGACGCGCTTTAGGTTCTTGTTTATGCATGCCGTTATGGCAAAACCGCCGAACACTTTTGCGCGACATGCGTTAGGGGTGCGGCGGGCTCCACATTCCGAGCTTAAGCCGCCTGGCGCTGGTCGCGCATCAGGATCTCGCCCTGGCGGATCTCGGTGCCCAGCACTTTCAGGCATTCGCGCATGAACGCGGCAAGGCCCGGCCAGCCCTTGGCCGACACCAGATTGCCGTCGACATGGGCGCCGGTCGGTGCAACATCGATATAGATGCCGCCGGCCAGCGTGACTTCTGGCTCGCAATATTGCAGCGCCGCGACTTCGCGGCCGCGCACCACGCCGTCGACCGCGATCAGGATCTGCACGCCGTGGCAGATGGTGAAGATCGGTTTTCCCGTCTCATGGAAATGCCGCACCAGCGCCTGCACGCGCTTGTCGATGCGGATATATTCCGGCCCGCGCCCGCCCGCCGCGTAGACGGCATCGTAGTCGGCCGGATTGACCTCAGAAAACGTCTTGTTGAGGATGTAGTCGTGGCCGAGCTTTTCCGTATAGGTCTGGTGGCCCTCGAAGTCGTGCAGCGAGGTCTTCAGGATATCGCCGGCCTTCTTGTCGGGGCAAACGACATGGACGGTGTGGCCCACCGCATGCATGGCCTGTTCAAAGACGAAAATCTCGTACTCCTCGCTGAACTCGCCAACGAGCATCAATATCTTCTTGCCAGCCATACCCGGTTCCTCCCTTGTGGCCACATTTATTCGGATCGCGAAATAATGGCCTATCCTAAGGCGGAGTGGCGCAAAATAAAAGGCTGAATCGGGAATGTGGTCCGACCAGATAGGGCTTCTGGTCCCCTGGAGCAGATCAGCCGGCGCGCACCCGCCGCCAGGAATATTTCGGGCCTTTGGCCTCCGGCTTCACCGCCGGCTGGTAGGACAGCGGCAGTCCGCCTGTGCGGCCTTGCTCGAGCCGCTTCAGCAGTACTGGGTGCGATATCTCGAATTCATCGAAGCCGAGGCGCAACATATGCGGCAGCTGATCAATCAGCACCTGCCCGGTGGCGCGCATAGCGCCTCCAAAATGATAACGGCTGCGCAGCAATTCGCCCTTGGAGAACGAGCGGCCGTCATTGAACGCCGGAAATGCCAGCGCCACCAGCGACAGCTGATCGAGCAGGCCTGCGATCTTTTCGAGCTGATCGCCCGGCTGCAGCAGCACACCGATGCGCTCCTTCGCCGACCGCCGCACCTCCGGATCGAGGCCGAGAAACGCTTGCAACGGCAGGATGAAACGGCCATTGCCGACCAGCGCCTCGGCACTTTCGGCATGAACCCACTCGTCCTCGCGGAACCCATCCGGTGTCCACAGCCGCATGGCGTTTTCGGCTATCAAATCGCTCATCAAGAAAATTCCCAAGTCCAAAGATTCTAAAGTGCACCTCAGGGTGCGTTGAGATTCAGGTCAGGCCGAGCCGGAACCGAAGGCGGGCGCGAAGCGACCAAACTGCGTGGCTTCCGAGAACCGGAGCGGAGCGTACTTTGGGTACGTGAGCGCCGGAAGCGCAGGAAGCCGCCGTTTGCAGGCCGGCTGAATATCAACATATCCTAAAGCGAGGCGTCGGTCAGCGACCTTTCCAGCCCCGACAAGTGGATGCCGCATTCGGTCTTGGCGTGCCCGGCCCAGCGGCCGCTGCGCGCATCGTCGCCCGGTTGCACCGGCTGCGTGCATGGGAAACAGCCGATCGACAGATAGCCATAGGCGACCAGCGGGTTCTCACGCAGCGCATGCGCGCGCATGTAGCCGGCCTGGTCCGATGTCGTCCAGTGCGCCAGCGGATTGATGCGGATGCGCGAGCCGACCGCCTCGAACACCGGCAGCGCTGCCCGGGTCGCCGCCTGGAAGCGCTTGCGGCCGGTGAACCAGGCGCGGAACGGCTCGACGCCGCGCGCCAGCGGCTCGACCTTGCGGACGTCGCAGCAGGCGTCGGTGTCGGTCTCGTTCAGATTGCCGGTCGGGTCGATCCTTGCCAGCGCCGCATCGTCGGGCCTGATCACCCGGATATCGCTCAGCCCGAAATCGGCGGCCAGCGCGTCACGATAGCCGAGCGTCTCCTCGAAATGCTTGCCGGTGTCGAGAAAGATCACCGGCAGCGTCCGGTCGATCTCGGCGATCATGTGCAGCAGCACCGCCGAATCCGCGCCGAAGGACGAGACGGCGGCGATTTCGCCGTGAAAGAACTCCCGGGTCGACCGCTCGATGATCTCCAGCGGCTTCAGATGGCCGTAGAGCGCGTCGAGACCCGCTGCTTGGGCGGCGATGCCGGCCTCGACGTCGACGATACGGTCAAGCGGCCTTGGCTTCGCCAGCATAGAGCGCCTCCTTGAACGGCGCGGGACCGACTCGGCGGTAGGCGTCGATGAATCTTTCGTTTCTGTCCAGCCGAAGCCCGAGATAGGTCTCGACGATCTGCTCGATGGCATCGGTGATCTCTTCCGAACTGAAGCCGCGGCCGATGATCTCGCCGACCGAGGTGTTCTCGTCGGCCGAGCCGCCGAGCGTCACCTGGTAGAGCTCGGCGCCTTTCTTCTCGACCCCGAGGATGCCGATATGGCCGACATGGTGATGGCCGCAGGCATTGATGCAGCCGGAAATCTTCAGCTTCAATTCGCCGATGTCGCGCTGGCGCTCCAGCGAAGCAAAGCGCCGCGAGATTTCCTGCGCCACGGGAATGGAACGCGCCGTTGCCAGCGCGCAATAGTCGAGGCCGGGGCAGGAGATGATGTCGCTGATCAGGTTGGAATTGGCCGTCGCCAGCCCGATATCGACAAGCGCGTCATAGACCGCCTTGAGGTCGGCACGCGCCACATGCGGCAGGATCAGGTTCTGCTCGTGGCTGACGCGCAACTCGTCGAATGAATATTTTTCGGCAATGTCGGCGACCGCTTCCATCTGGCTGTCGGAGGCATCGCCGGGCGTCTCGCCGATGCCCTTGAGCGAGATGGTCACCGCCGCGTAGTCGGGATGGCGATGGGTGACCACATTCTGGTCCAGCCATTCGGAAAAGCTCTTGGAGTCGAGGCGGGCAAGCTTGACCGCCTCATCGCCTTCCGGCCGGTCGACAAGCGCCGGCGGCGCGAAATAGGCGTCGATGGCGCGGATGTCTTCTTCCGGCAGCCTCAGCTCGGCGTCCTTCAACTCCTGCCATTCGGCCTCGACCTGGCGGGTGATCTCCTCGACGCCGGTCTCATGGACCAGGATCTTGATGCGCGCCTTGAACTTGTTGTCGCGACGGCCGTAGAGGTTGTAAACGCGCAAGATCGCCGTGCAATAGGACAACAGATCCGCTTCGGGCAGGAAATCGCGGATCTTCTTGGCGACCATCGGCGTGCGGCCCTGGCCGCCGCCGACATAGACGGCGAAACCGAGCTCGCCAGCGGCGTTCTTCTTCAGATGCAGGCCAATGTCGTGCGTCTGGATGGCGGCGCGGTCGCGCTCGGCGCCGGTCACCGCGATCTTGAATTTTCGCGGCAGGAACGAGAACTCCGGATGCACCGAGGACCATTGCCGCAGGATTTCGGCATAGGGGCGCGGATCGGCAACCTCGTCAGCGGCGGCGCCGGCGAAGTGGTCGGCGGTGACGTTGCGGATGCAATTGCCGCTGGTCTGGATGGCGTGCATCTCGACGCTTGCCAGATCGGCCAGGATCGCCGGGATGTCCGACAGCGCCGGCCAGTTGAACTGGATGTTCTGGCGTGTCGTGAAATGGCCGTAACCTTTGTCGTATTTGCGGGCGATGTGGCCGAGCATGCGCAGCTGCTTGCTGTTCAGCGTGCCGTAGGGCACCGCGATGCGCAGCATATAGGCATGCAGTTGCAGATAGACTCCGTTCATCAGCCGCAGCGGCCGGAACTGGTCCTCGGTGATCTCGCCGGCAAGCCGCCGTGCGACCTGGTCGCTGAACTCGGCGACGCGGGCCTTGACGAAATCGTGGTCGAACTCATCGTAACGGTACATATTCAGGTCTTTCCGGGCGCGTCCGCCCGTTTCATCAGTGTGTGGTCGTTTACGCCGCGCGGGCTTGCGGACGGGCCTGCTTGCCCAGGTCGTTGCGGGTGGTCGGGCCGGCGGCACGGATCTTTTCACGCAGCCGGACCGCTTCGACCGTGCCGTTGGCCACGGTCACGTCTATCAGGTTGACGTCGACCACTTCGTTGTTGGCGGAGGCCTTGGCGCCGATCGCCTCCAGCCGGTCCTCGGCCGCCTTGTCATGGGCGATGTCGGCATGGTCGATGGTCTCGGCCCAGCCGCCATTGGCGTACCAGACCGCTATGCCGTCGGCGAGGCGGTTCGCGGTCAGGACTTTCATTGGTTCACTCCTTGCGCGGCAGCACGGGCCACGCTTTCCTGCCTGTGTGCCGCCAGTGGCTCGGACCGTTCGAAATTGGCGCCGGCGACCGCGTCGCCGATGATGGTCATCACCGGGCCGCTCAGGTCGGCACGCGCCTCCAGCGATGGCAGGTCGGCGAGCGTGCCGTGGAAACGGCGGCGGTTGGCAAGGCTGGCATTCTCGACCACGGCGACGGCCGTATCCGGCGACAGGCCGGCTTCGATCAGCCGGCCGGCGACCTCTGCAGCGACCGAGCGGCCCATATAGACGGCGACCGTCGCGCCGGAAATAGCGAGCTTTGCCCAATCTGGCAGCGAATTTCCCTTGAGGTCATGGCCGGTGGTGAACACCATCGACGACGACACGCCGCGCAGCGTCAGCGGCAGTTCGAAATCGGCGGCGGCGGCGAAGGCTGCGGTGACGCCCGGAACCACTTCGTAGGCGACGCCGGCATCGCGAAGTGCCGCCATCTCCTCGCCGGCCCGGCCGAACACCAGCGGGTCGCCGGACTTCAGCCGCACGACGCGCTTGCCGGCGTGGCCAAGCTCGACCAGCAGCGCATTGATCTCGGCCTGGCTCTTGGAATGGCAGCCCTTGCGCTTGCCGACCGGCAGGCGCTCGGCATCGCGGCGGCCCATGGCGACGATCGCCTCCGGCACCAGCGCGTCATGGACGATCACGTCGGCTTCCATCAGCAGGCGATGGGCGCGCAGCGTCAAAAGGTCCTCGGCGCCTGGACCGGCGCCTACAAGCGCGATATGGCCCGATGCCGGTTCTGTCGAAAGCAGCAGGCCGACGGCCGCATCATGCGCCTGCGAAAGCTCGCCGGCCTCGACAGCGCGGGCCGGCGCGCCGCCAAAGAAATCGCTCCAGAAGCGGCGGCGGGCATTGCCCTTCGGCAGCAGTCTTTCGGCGATGTCGCGAAACGATGCGGCGAGCGCTGCGAGCGGACCGAGCGAGGGCGACAGCATGCGGTCGATGCGGCTGCGCAGCATCTGCGCCAGCACCGGGCCGGCACCTTCCGTGCCGATGGCAATGGCGACCGGCGCGCGGTTGACCAGTGCCGGCGTGAAGAAATCGCATAGCTCCGGCCGGTCGACGGCATTGACCGGAATGCCCAGCCGGCGCGCATCCCCGGCAACGCGGCGATCGAGGGCCTCGTCGCCGCTGGCGGCAAACACCATCACCGCACCATTGAGATGTGCTGCATCATAGGCGTCGGCGATGTGGGCGGCCCCCGTCTCGGCGATAAAGGCCAGCAGCTCCGGGCTTGTTTCATCGCTGACGATGCGCAGCACAGCGCTCGACTGCGCGAGCAGCCGCGCCTTGGCCAGCGCCTCCTCGCCGCCGCCGATGATGGCTATGGCTTCGCCCTCGACCCGCATGAAGACGGGAAAGGCATTGAGCTTGGGCGTGGCTTGCGGCATGACGAGCGGAATCCTGGAACCGTTTGTCAGTTCTACGCGGGGGCGCGAAAAACCAGAAGGCACCCACTCGCGCATCGCTTCGTAGCAGGCAATCTCTTTTCTGCAAGCATGAAGGCCAAGAGAAAAATATTCCACATTCAAATGCGGAGCAGATTGAAGCTGCTGCTGCAGCCCTTGATCCGCTGCCTTCCTAGCGGCTGGAGGAGCTAACCACAAAACAGATTTTTCTAAATTCTATCAATTTAGTAGATTAAGCCGCCGGATGCTGACCGAGCGATCGACGGCAGCCCCGCGCTCTCGCCGGCCCTTGTCGGAATACCGGGTCCGAGTACCGGAACATTCCCGCCTCGGCACGCGTTTGCCCTATGGGCCCAAGCCCGGTCATGCCCCTACGGCAAAGGCTTGGCGATGGGTTCGAAAAATCAAAAAAGGAGCGCCCCATGAGCAACGTCAGACTGAAACGCGGACTGTGGATCGTGGTGGCAGATGGCGAAAAGGCGTTGTTTCTCGAGAACCGTGGAGACGTCCAATATCCCGACCTTCAGGTCGTGCACGAGATGGAGCAGGAAAATCCGGCAACCCGAGAACAAGGCACGGACCGCCCCGGCCGCTACAGCGACGGCCCTTCCGTCCACCGCAGTGCGGTCGAGGACACCGACTGGCACCGGCTCGGCAAGGAGCGTTTTGCCGAAGAGATTGCCGACAGGCTCTACAAGCTGGCGCATCGCGGCAGCTTCAAGGAGATCGTGCTGATCGCGCCGCCGCCGGTGCTGGGCGATATGCGCAGGAAACTGCACAAGGAGGTGACCGACAAGATAACGGCCGAAATTCCAAAGACGCTGACCAACCACAGCATACCCGATATCGAAAGCCTGCTGCAGGCGACCTGATCGGCATCGGCGGCGTGCAACTTTCGTTTCCGTAGCAAGCGCCTGCTTGGAGCAGGCCGCGCCGGGTGGCAACGCTTGCCGGCTCTCCGTCTTTTGCTGCTTTGTCATCGATTTCATGAGGAATGCGGGGTTGTCTCGCGACTATCGCAGCCTCCATACTGCCACGGCGGCGGCTTTTGGACGGCGCATGTCCGACATCGCGATTCCTGAAGGCGCTCCATAGACAATGCCGCATGACACGCCCCTTATCGCCACCATCGTCGCCGGTCTGGGGCTGGCTTTCGTCTTCGGCGCACTTGCCAACCGTTTTCGCGTGCCGCCGCTGGTAGGCTATCTCATCGCCGGCGTTCTGGTTGGACCGAACACGCCGGGTTTCGTCGCCGATGCCGGCCTCGCCAATGAACTTGCCGAGATCGGCGTCATCCTGCTGATGTTCGGCGTCGGCCTGCATTTCTCGCTGAAGGACCTGTTGTCGGTCCGCGCCATCGCCGTGCCCGGCGCCATTGTGCAGATCGGCTTCGCGACAGCCCTCGGCGCCGGCCTTGCCTGGATGCTCGGCTGGTCGATCGGTGCGGGACTGGTCTTTGGCCTGGCGCTTTCCGTGGCCTCGACCGTGGTGCTGTTGCGCGCCCTGCAGGAGCGGCGGCTGATCGAGACCGAGCGCGGCCGCATCGCCGTCGGGTGGCTGATCGTCGAGGATCTGGCGATGGTGCTGGCGCTGGTGCTTTTGCCGGCGTTGGCCGGCGTGCTCGGCGGCCAAGAGCAGGTGGAGGTGCACTCCAGCGGTCTGCTGTCGCTGCCAGCGAGCTACGGCGTCTGGGGCGTCGTCGCCGTCACACTGGCCAAGGTCGCGGCCTTTGTCGTGGTCATGCTGGTGGTCGGCCGCCGGCTTATCCCCTGGATCCTGCACTACGTCGCCCATACCGGATCGCGCGAACTGTTCCGGTTGGCGGTGCTTGCGATTGCGCTTGGCGTCGCCTTCGGCGCGGCCAAGCTGTTCGGCGTGTCACTGGCTCTTGGCGCTTTCTTCGCCGGCATGATCATGAGCGAATCCGAGCTCAGCCACCGGGCGGCTGAGGAATCGCTGCCGCTGCGCGACGCCTTTTCCGTGCTGTTCTTCGTTTCGGTCGGCATGCTGTTCGACCCGTTCAGCGTGATCAGCAATGGCTGGCCGATCCTGGCGACGCTGGCCATCATCGTTGTCGGCAAGTCGCTGGCAGCCTTTGTTATCGTCGTCGTCTTCCGCTATCCGGTCGCAACCGCATTGATGATTTCGGCAAGCCTAGCCCAGATCGGCGAATTCTCGTTCATTCTGGCTGAACTCGGCGTCGGGCTGAAACTGCTGCCCGAACAAGGCCGCGACCTCATCCTCGCCGGCGCCATCCTGTCGATCGTCCTCAATCCGCTGATGTTTCTTGCCGTCGACCGGATGAAACCCTGGCTGGAAGCACGCGCCGGCAGGACGGCGCCGTCCGGCGAAGCAAGGCCGATCGGCCCGGCGACCGAGCCCGGCCAGGTGGCTTCGGTCGCGGCGCCTGCTAACGAGGATGGCCCACCGCCCAGGACGAGGCTGACCGGCCACACCATCCTGATCGGCTACGGCCGCGTCGGCAGCCTTGTCGGTACATCGCTGAAGCAGGCCGCCCTGCCCTTCCTCGTCATCGAGGATGCCGACAAGACGTTGGCGAAACTCAAGGCCGAAGGCGTCGAAACCGTACCCGGCAACGCGGCGAGTGGCGACGTGTTCGCCGCATCCAATCCCGCGGGCGCGAAGCGGCTGATCCTGGCCATTCCCAACGCCTTCGAGGCCGGGCAGGTCGTGCTGCGCGCCCGCGCCGCCAATCCGGCAATCGAAATCATCGCCCGCGCCCATTCCGATGCCGAGGTCGAGCACCTCAAAAACCTTGGTGCCGACACCGTCATCATGGGCGAACGCGAGATCGCCCGCGGAATCGTCGAGGTGGTGACGGCGAGCAGGATCGAGCCGGCTTTGGCTGCCGACACCGCTACGACGGCTACTCTTTCACAATCGTGATTCCTGCATCGATCAGAAATTTTCTGATTTTTTGAATGTCTTCGGGCGGAACATCCCACCGCCATGACACAGGCGACAGTTGCCGCAAGACACCATAGGCGTTGTCTTGAATCCAATTCTGCAACCGCTTGCGGTCGATCCGACGTTCCAAATGCCCCTGGGACAGCAAGTTGAATGGGAACACATCACGGAGATTTACGTCGAGGTGCCGTTCATCACTTCGCGCATGAAAGGTCCGGCCGAAAACAAAGGATTGGGCCCGCAGCTGTTCTGGCGGGCCATAGAACGTTTTGTCGACGGTCGCGAAGCGGGAAGACGTTGAGCCATGCGCAAACGCTCTTGGGCCCCAGAAATATGGCATGGACAATCCTATGCCATAGATCGGCTGAAGCTCTTGAACGAGCAGTTTGATGATTCTTTCGAAGGTTTTTTTCGCGTCTGCGTTAGCAGCTCGATCGATGTGAATCTCGAAGAGCCTGAAACGATCGACAGAGCAACCAATGTCTATGGAAAAATCCGATAGCACATCCGGACTTCTCTTCCACAAGTACCCGACCGACTGCCAATCTTTCTTGGTTATGACGTCGCGTTTCGCAAAGTTTCGGTAGAGATAATCCTTGCCCGTCTTTTCGTCCGTGACCGTGGCGATATCAGGCTCAGAGCCGAGGACCTCGACTATGCGATCCAGTATGTCGCGCGCGCCGGAAATATCTAAACTGGCGGCCCATTCGTAGATAATAAGCGATCCAACCACGTTGGTTTCGGTGAAACGCGCATATCGATCGGTCTGCTCGCTCAAACGTGCTGGCCGCCATTGATGTGTATTTCCGAGCCGGTCACGTAGGACGCCTGCTGCGAGCACAGGAAGAAGATGATGTCGGCGACTTCTGCCGTGGTGCCCAATCTTCTCAGCGGGATGGTCTCGACGATTTTTTCCGTGCCCGGCGACAGGATCGCGGTGTCGATCTCGCCCGGCGCAATGGCGTTGACGCGAATGCCGTGCGGGCCGAAATCATGCGCCATCTCGCGTGTCAGCGAGCCGAGTGCTGCCTTCGACGTCGCATAAGCGGTACCGGCGAAGGGGTGCACCCGGGTGCCGGCGATCGAGGTGACGTTGACGATCGAGCCCTTGGCCGATGCCAGCTCCTTGAACAGTCCGCGCGCCAGCATGATCGGGGCAAAGAAATTCACCTGGAAGACGTCGCGCCAGACATGCATCGGCGTGTCGATCGAGTTCATGCGGCTGTTGCCGTCCTTGAGCTTCGGCGAGATGCCGGCATTGTTGACCAGCGCATGCAGCTGCCCGCCATGCGCCTCGAGCCGGTGGCGGATCTCGGAGATGGCGATGCCGACATCCTCCTGGTCGGCGAGATCGACCTTGATGTGGTCTTCCGGGCCGGCCGGCCACGGGCAGTCCTCGGCAAAGGCCTGGCGCGAGCAGGTGATGACGCGCCAGCCTTCGCGTGAAAAGCGCTTGACCGTGGCATGGCCGATGCCACGGCTGGCGCCGGTCAGCACGATGGTCTTTCTGGTGTCGGGTTCAGCCATGTCGCGGTCTCCGGCGCGTGATCTAGCCGAATATGGTTACAATGACGAGAGGCCGCCAGACGATCACAGGGCCGGTCGCGTGGCTGATGGCAACCGTTCAATAGCAGGTCGGACACTGCGCATACAGGCCGAGATTGACAACAAAGACCAGAGCCGCCAACGTCCAGATAACCCCTAAGAACGCGCCACGCGAGCGCCCGGCCAGACGCGCAACGCCCCAGGCCACCCCATAAGGCAACAAAAGCCCCATGATGACGGAGCCGTATACCGCTCCGATTCTTTCCTGATCGAGGTATGCCGGATTGGGGAAATAGAGATATGGCAGATGCCGAATGACCACGACACAAACAGTCATCCCGAGCAGCAAGAGCCACTGCCACGTGCTTAGACGCTTGTATCCTTTGACATCAGCCGGCTTGGCCGGTTCACCGGACATTGCCTAACCTCCGCCCAGAATATCCAGGATCGAAGTCTGCCGCTTCTTGACCGGGCCGCCGACATTGCCGGGCGGCACCGGATGCTTGATCGATCCGGTGGCGCTATCGACGCCCGGCATGGCAAGGCCGCGGGCATCGACCGTCTCGGCAGGACGCGCGGGACGCGAAGCCGACTCGGTAGCTGCCACAGGCGGCGCCGATTGGCCGACGGAAGCGACCGGCGCCGGCGGCGCTGTGTCGGACGGTATGTCGTCCGGGACGATGGTGTCGGGCGGCGTCGACTTCCAGGTTCCGGGCAGCGGCCGCACCGGCACGCCCTCATGCGCGGCGACCATGAACTCATGCCAGGCCTGCGCCGGCAGCGCGCCGCCGGTGACCTTCTTCATCGCGCTGCCGTCATCGTTGCCGAACCAGACGCCGGTGGTCAGATTGGCGGTATAGCCGATGAACCAGGCATCGCGCGAATTCTGGCTGGTGCCGGTCTTGCCGGCCGCCGGCCAGGCGAACGCCGCCTTCCTGGCCGTGCCGATCTCGACCGTGCCGGTCATCATCGAGTTCATCATGCCGACGACATCGGGCTTGACGACCCGCGGCGCACCGCCGCCATTGTTTTCGTAGAGCACCTTGCCGTCGCTCGTCGTGACCCGGCGGATGAAATGGATGTCGGGCTTATAACCGCCATTGGCGAAGGGAACATAGGCCGAGGTCAGTTCCAGCGGCGTCACTTCCGAGGTGCCGAGCGCGATCGATGTGTTGGCCGTCAGCTCGGACTGGATGCCCATGCGGTGCGCCGCCTCGACCACCGCATTCGGCCCGACTTCCATGGTCAGCTGCGCGGCCACCGAGTTCAGCGATTTTGCCAGCGCCGTCGCCAGCGTCACCTTGCCGAAATATTTGCCGCCGTAATTGTCGGGCGTCCAGTTGCCGATCTTGATCGGCGCGTCGTTGCGCACGCTGTCCGGCGTACGGCCGGATTCCAGCGCCGCCATATAGACGAACGGCTTGAACGCCGAGCCCGGCTGCCGGCGCGCTTCCGAGGCGCGGTCGAACTGGCTGGTCGAATAGTCGTAACCGCCGACCATCGCGCGCACCGCGCCGGAATTGTCGATCGACACCAGCGCGCCCTGGCTGACATTGAGTTTTTTGCCGCTCTGGTCGATCAGCCGGCGGATCGATTGCTCGGCGAGTTTCTGCAGCGTCAGATCGACGGTCGTGTCGACGACGATATCGCGGCGCACGTCGCCGATCAGGTCGGGCAGTTCTTCCATGATCGTATCGGCGACGTAGTTTTCCGAGCCGGTCCAGTAGGACGGCGCGCGCGTCGCCGGCGCGCTCATCGCCGTGGTCATCTCCTTGGCGCTGATCTTGCCCTCGTCGCGCATCGCGGCGAGCACCAGTTGCGAACGCTGTTCGGCGGCCTTCGGGTCGCGCGCCGGCGACAGCCGCGACGGCGCCTTGAGCAGGCCGGCGAGGAGTGCGGCCTCCGACAGCGTGACGTCGCGCGCGCTCTTGCCGAAATAGCGGCGCGAGGCCGCTTCGACACCATAGGCGCCAGAGCCGAAATAAACCCGATTGAGGTACATTTCGAGGATCTGGTCCTTCGTATGCTTGTGCTCCAGCCACAGCGCCAGCAGCACTTCCTGCACCTTGCGTTCCAGCGTGCGGTCCGGTGTCAGGAACAGGTTCTTGGCCAGTTGCTGGGTCAGCGTCGAGCCGCCCTGCGAAAAATGCCCGCCCAGCACATTGGTCACCATGGCCCGGGAAAGGCCGATCGGATCGATGCCGAAATGCGAATAGAAGCGGCGGTCTTCGATGGCGATGACGGCCTCGGGAATATAGGGCGACATTTCGTGCAGGCCGACGGCCTCGCCGCCGCTCATGCCGCGATTGCCAAGCAGCTGGCCGTCGACCGAGACGATCTTGATGTTGGGGGCGCGATCGGGAATGGCCCAGGTGGTGGCCGCCGGCATTTTCGCGCCGTAATAGACGACGATGCCGGCAGTGGCGATACCGCCCCAGATGGCCAGCACGAAGCACCAGTAGAACAGCCGAGCAAGCACGCCGAACACGCCGCGCCGGCTTTTGCCGCGCCCGCCGCGCGGCGGCTTGGCCTTGGACGATTTGCGCTTTGCAGCGGCTTTTCGGTGGCTCGGCACGACGCGGTCCTCCTCGCTTACCGAAAAACCGGCCGAGGATCTCGCCCCCGGCGATGCCTCGAAGCTGGGCTCGATGCGGCTGTCTTTCCGGTTCGCCATGCGCTGTGCTGTCTTCCCCATGCCTATGGCGTTGGGGTTGAAGACTAGATGCGGCGGTTTAAAGGCGGGTTAAGTCGGGAAAAATCGAAATAAACTGTATTCAGTCGCTTGCCGAACGGCTGCGGCCCGCGACAGCGCCAAAGTCGGAAATGAAAAACCCGCCTCGGCTGGCGGGTCGTTGGAGCCAATGAACACCATAGCGAAATTAATAGCATAGCTGCAGGCACAAAGCAAGAACAAAATATGCTTTGCCTCAGAATAATCACTCAGTTCGGCGGTTGCGACAACCCTCAGTCGTCGGCATCCGGGTCGTCGGAGGCCGGCCGCCAGCTGATCGGCTCGATCTTCCTTTGCGTATGGCCGTCCGTATAGGCCCACCAGCCGGCGTCGCTTTCGTCCCAGTCGCCGCCGGCCGCCTTCAGCCGGTCGAGCGAACGGTATTGCGCGATGCTCTCGTTCATCACGCCGTCGCTGTCCTGCCAGTAGACGGTGACCTTGGAGCCGTCCTTGGGTGCCGTCTCGATTGGTTTTCGCGCAGCCATTTCAATTCCTCCCGGCCGACGGCGTTAAAGTGCAAGAGGGCCATTAGCTGTGGGCGAAGATGTCCTCTTCATCCCAGCCCATCAGGTCGAGTTTCGCACGCGTCGGCAGGAAGCGGAAGCAGGCATCGGCCTCCCTGGTCCGGTTGTCGCGCGCCAGACGCGCGCTGAGCACGTCGCGCAGCCGGTGCAAATAGAGCACGTCGGAGGCGGCATATTCGAGTTGCTCGGGCGACAGCGTCTCGGCCGCCCAGTCGGACGATTGCTGCGCCTTCGACAGGCCGACGCCGAGAAGCTCGAAGCAGATGTCCTTCAGCCCGTGCCGGTCGGTGTAGGTGCGCGTCAGCCGCGACGCGATCTTGGTGCAGAACACCGGCTCCGGCATGACGCCGAAGGCATTGTAGAGCACGGCAAGGTCGAAGCGGCCGTAATGGAAGAGCTTGGTGATGCTGCGGTTCTTGAGCAGGCTGACGAGGTTCGGCGCCTTCTTCTGGCCGGGCGCGATCTGGATGACGTCGGCCGAGCCGTCGCCCGGCGAGATCTGCACGACGCAGAGCCGGTCGCGATGCGGGTTCAGCCCCAGCGTCTCGGTGTCGATGGCGACCGCCCCGACATCGTAATGCAGCAGGCCGGGCAGATCGTTTTTGTGGAAACGTATGTCGCTCATCGTCTTCTCCGGTCGCGGCCCCGTGCAGCGATGCGCGACGGACCGTGCCCGTCCTTGCCGCGATCCGGCGAAAAATCAACAAAAACTTGAGTCTGGCGCAATTTCAGCGTGTCAGCGCCTCGAGAATGCGAGCCCAGGAGCGCTGGCCCTTGTGGAAGGAGCTCATCTCGTACTTCTCGTTCGGCGAGTGGATGCGGTCGTCGTCGAGGCCGAAACCAACCAGCAGCGATTCCATGCCGAGATAGGTCTGGAAATCGCCGACCACCGGGATCGAGCCGCCGCTGCCGGTCACCACCGCCGGCTTCGGCCATTCGTCGGACAGCGCCTGCTCGGCCTTGGCGAGGAAGGGCGAGTCGTAGGAAAGCTGGATCGCCGGCGAGCCGCCATGCGGGTGGAATTCGACCGAGCAGTCCGCTGGCACGCGCTGCCTGGCAAATGCCTGGAAGGCGGCGCGGATTTTTTCCGGATCCTGTCTGTGGACCAGGCGGAAGGAGACTTTCGCCGAGGCTTGCGCGGCGATCACCGTCTTGAAGCCCTTGCCGGTGTAGCCGCCGATAATGCCGTTGAACTCAGCCGTCGGCCGCGCCCAGGTCAGCTCGAGCACCGAGCGGCCCTTCTCGCCGGACGGGATCGACAGGCCAATCGGGCCGAGGAAGGTCTCGGCCGTCTCGCCGAGCGACAGCCACGACTGCAATATCTGCGACGGCGTTTCCTCGACGCCGTCATAGAAACCCGGAATGGTGACGTGGCCATCCGCATCGTGGATGTCGGCCAGGATCTTTGCCAGGATGCGGATCGGATTGGCGGCCGCACCGCCATAGAGCCCGGAATGCAGGTCGCGGTCGGCGGCAGTCACCGTGATCTCCTCGCCGACCAGCCCGCGCAGCGAGACGCAGATCGACGGCGTATCGCGGTCCCACATGCCGGTGTCGCAGACCAGCGCGAAATCGGCCTTGAGCTCATCCGCATTCGCCTCGAGAAACGGCTTCAGCGACGGCGATCCGGACTCCTCCTCGCCCTCGAACAGGATTGTGATTCGGCACGGCAATCCGCCATGCACCTGCTTCCACGCGCGGCAGGCCTCGACGAAGGTCATCAGCTGGCCCTTGTCGTCGGCCGCGCCGCGGCCGGTGATCACCTTGTGGCCGGGCTCGATCTCCTTGACCGCCGGCGCGAACGGGTCGCTTTCCCACAGCTCGATCGGATCGACCGGCTGCACGTCGTAATGGCCGTAAAACAGCAAATGCGGCGCGCCCGCCGGCCCATCGTGATGCGCGACCACCATCGGATGCCCTGGTGTGTCGCGCACGCTGGCGTCGAAGCCGATCAGCTTGAGCTCGGCGACCAGCCATTCGGCGGCCTTGCGGCAGTCGGCGGCGTAGTCGGGATCGGTGGAGATCGACTTGATGGCGAGCAGGCCGAACAGGCGTTCCAGGCTCTGGTCGAAGTTCTTGTCTAGGCGGTCGAGAACAGGGGAAACTGGGGACATCTGGCGGGGCCTTTCGATTCTGGCGGCGAATCTAGGGCCCATGCGGCGAAACGGAAAGCCCGCGACCGTTGGGCCACAGCTTCCTGTCCAAAGGCAAAAAAATGCCGCCGTGGTGGAGGGGAACCACGGCGGCCTTTACTCGAAACGATGCGGCAGCCCGGAGAGGGGGGATAGGCTGCCGCAAGTGTCCGGGATAGGCGGGGGACGGGCCTTGCTCCGGACTTCGGCGAAAACTGCCGATGGCGTTTATCTGTGTCTGCGAACGTGGCGATTCAAGGGCACAAAAATTACACTTTTGTAACATAGGCGTGAGCGAACAAAGCTCCGGCCAGGCCGCCATGGCCGGCCAGGCTCGCACGCCATTTGTCAGGGTGTTGCCGGAACCCTTGGCGCAAGCCGCCTTTGGCATGGACCGCGGCGCTGCGCCGCGCTATTCCCTCGTGCCATGAAAAAAGGCGATCATCTCTTCCTTGTCGACGGCTCCGGCTACATCTTCCGTGCCTATCACGCGCTGCCGCCGCTGTCCCGCAAGTCCGACGGGCTGCCGACCAGTGCCGTGCTCGGCTTCTGCAACATGGTCTGGAAGCTGACGCAGGACGCCCGCAACACCGATGTCGGCATCGTGCCGACGCATTTCGCCGTGATTTTCGACTATTCGTCGAAGACCTTCCGCAACGACCTCTACCCCGAATACAAAGCCAACCGCTCGGCGCCGCCGGAAGATTTGATCCCGCAATTCGGCCTGATCCGCCAGGCGACCAGGGCCTTCAACCTGCCATGCCTTGAGACGGAAGGCTACGAGGCCGACGATTTGATCGCCACCTATTGCCGGCTTGCCTGCGAAGCCGGCGCCGACACCACCATCATCTCTTCCGACAAGGACTTGATGCAACTGGTCGGCCCAACGGTTGCCATGTACGACCCGATGAAGGACCGCCAGATCGGCGTTCCCGAGGTGATCGAGAAATGGGGCGTGCCGCCACAGAAAATGATCGACCTGCAGGCGCTGACCGGCGATTCGGTCGACAATGTGCCGGGCGTGCCCGGCATCGGGCCGAAGACGGCAGCGCAATTGCTCGAACAGTTCGGCGACCTCGACACGCTGCTCGCCCGCGCCGGCGAGATCAAGCAGGACAAGCGGCGCGAATCGATCATCGCCAATGCCGACAAGGCACGCATTTCGCGTGACCTGGTGAGGCTGAAGAACGACGTGCCGGTGACCGAAGGGCTTGACGAATTCGTATTGCATGCGCCGGACGGCCCCAGGCTGATCGGCTTCCTCAAGACCATGGAATTCTCGACGCTGACCCGCCGCGTGGCCGAAGCGACCGGAACCGACGCCGGCGACGTTCCAGCCACCCCCGTCACCATAGAGCGTGCCGATACCGCGCATGGCCCCGATATGGGTTTTGGCGTGCCCGCGGCCGCCGAGAGCGCACCGCCGTCGGACGAAGCGGCACTCGAAGCTCCGGCCGCAGCCAAGCAAGGCGACACCCCATCCCTGCTTTCGGCGCTTCGCCTGGAGGCTGCCACCGCCCGCAAGATCGACACCGGCGCCTACGCCTGCATCCGCGACGCCGCGACGCTGAAGGCCTGGATCGCCGAGGCGATGGAGAGAGGCATTGTCGCCTTCGACGTTAAGACGTCCTCGCCCGATCCGATGCGGGCAGAACTGATCGGCCTTGCCATGGCCGTCGCGCCTGGCCACGCCGCCTACGTGCCGCTTGCCCACAAAAACGGCAATGGCGACCTGCTCGGCGGCGGCGCGGTCGAAAACCAGGTCCCGGTCCGCGACGCGCTGGCGTTGCTCAAGCCGCTGCTCGAGGACAAATCCGTCCTCAAGATCGTGCACGACATGAAATACCGCCTTGTCGTCATGAGCCGTCACGGCATCGAGGTCGGCCCCTATGACGACACCATGCTGATCTCCTACGTGCTCGAGGCCGGCACCCACGGTGGCCATGGCCTGGAGGCGCTGGCCGATAAATGGCTCGGCCACGCGACCATTCCGCTGAAGGAACTGGCCGGTTCGGGAAGAAGCTTCGTCGGCCTCGATCAGGCCGACCTCGGCAAGGCGACGGCTTACGGCGCCGAGCACGCCGACGTCGCGCTCAGGCTCTGGCAGGTGCTGAAGCCACGGCTTGCCGCCAAGGGCCTGGTCTCGGTCTATGAACGGCTGGAACGGCCGCTGGTGCCGGTATTGGCGCGGATGGAACAGCGCGGCATCTCCGTCGACCGGCAGATCCTGTCGCGGCTCTCCGGCGAACTGGCACAGGGTGCCGCACGGCTTGAGGACGAAATCTACCAGCTGGTCGGCGAACGCATCAACATCGGCTCGCCAAAACAGCTCGGCGACATCCTGTTCGGCAGGATGGGTCTGCCCGGCGGTTCAAAAACCAAGACCGGCCAGTGGTCGACCTCGGCGCAGCTTCTCGAAGACCTCGCCGCCGAAGGCCACGAATTGCCGCGCAAGATCGTCGACTGGCGCCAGCTGACCAAGCTGAAATCGACCTATACCGATGCGCTGCCCGGCTTCATCCATCCCGACACCAAGCGCGTCCACACCTCCTACGCGCTTGCCGCGACGACGACCGGGCGGCTGTCGTCCTCGGATCCCAATCTGCAGAACATTCCGGTGCGCACCGTCGAGGGTCGAAAGATCAGGACGGCCTTCATCGCGGACAAGGGCAACAAGCTGGTTTCCGCCGACTACAGCCAGATCGAATTGCGCGTGCTCGCCCACGTCGCCGAAATCCCGCAGCTCAAGCAGGCCTTCGCCGACGGCGCCGACATCCATGCCATCACCGCGTCTGAAATGTTCAACGTGCCGGTCGAGGGCATGCCTTCGGAAGTGCGCCGCCGTGCCAAGGCGATCAATTTCGGCATCATCTACGGCATTTCGGCCTTTGGCCTCGCCAACCAGCTGTCGATCGCGCGCGAGGAAGCCGGCGACTACATCAAGAAATATTTCGAGCGCTTTCCCGGCATCCGCGACTATATCGATGCGACCAAGGCCTATGCCCGCGAGCACGGCTTCGTCGAGACCATTTTCGGCCGCCGCATCCACTATCCGGAAATCAGATCGTCAAATCCTTCGGTCCGGGCGTTCAACGAGCGCGCCTCGATCAACGCACGCCTGCAGGGCACCGCCGCCGACATCATCCGCCGCGCCATGATCCGTATGGACGAGGCGCTGGAAAAAGCCAGGCTTTCCGCCCGCATGCTGCTGCAGGTGCATGACGAACTGGTCTTCGAGACGGTCGAAGCCGAGGTCGAGGCGACGATCCCGGTCGTCTGCCACGTCATGGAGAACGCCGCCATGCCGGCGGTGTCGATGTCGGTGCCGCTGCACGTCGACGCCCGCGCCGCCAACAACTGGGAAGAGGCGCATTAAGGCGGGCCACAGAGCCATGTTCGGTTCAAGGTTCACGAGCAGCAGCGGTATGCTATAGTGCCCGTATGATCACCAAGGCACTTGAGAATCTGGTAAGGCATGCGGAAGCTTGGCCTCGCGAAGACCAGGAGGAGCTTGCTGATTACGCCCGCGTCATCGAGGCGCGGCGGACTGGCGTGTATGCGATGTCGGAATCAGAGCGCAGCGCGGTCACAGCGGGCCTAGCAGAGGCCGATCACGGCACTTTCGTAGATGAGGATACCGTTCGCGCGGCCGACACCCGCCGCAGGCTATGAAGGTCCGATTTACGCGGCAAGCCTTTGCCGAACGCGAGGCGATTTTCAACTACCTCGAAGAGCGGGCGCCTCAGGGCGCCCTTTCAGTCATTTCTCGGATCCACGCTGGGATTTCGCGACTTGCCGAATTTCCCGAAAGCGGTCACGCGACCGACATCCCTGGCGTTCGCGTCCTCTTCATAGGCCGCTACCCTTATAAGGTCTTCTATCGTGCCCGTGCCGACGCAATTGAGATCCTGCACATCCGGCATACCTCAAGGAGACCCTTTCCCTACTGAGCCGATCCGGGAACACCCGGCGAGGGCTCGGAAAACCTTGCTCCGCCTTCGCCGCGTTGCTCCGGCCTCAAGCCGCCTCGGCCAAACACTTCGCACATGTCCCACGAAACTCGATCACCGCCTTCTTGGCGGCGAAGCCGGTCGAGCGCACCCATTCGTCGAGCCGGTGGCCGACATCATGGTCGGAGAACTCGGTCACCTGGCCGCAGGTGTCGCAGATGGCAAACGCCGTCATCGAATGGCTGTGGTCGTGCGGCTCGGCACAGGCGACGAAGGAATTGAGGCTTTCGAGCCTGTGCACGAAGCCGGATTTCACCAGCGTGTCGAGCGCCCGGTAGACCTGCAGCGGCGCGCGAAAACCGCGCTCGCGCAGTTGGTCGAGCAACGTATAGGCGCTGAGCGGGCCGCTGGCGGCCTCGAGCTTCTCGAGAACGCAAAGCTGGTTCTTCGTCAGTACATCCCTTGCCGCCATGATCCTGTTCCAAGCCGCTCCGTGCCGATCGCTGCCATTTCGCAAGCAGTCGGACCTCTTCCACTGAGATAGCGACGAACTGCCATTTTTGCTACTGTTTCTATTCGCAGCCGGTGGTCGGCTGGCCGGCGGCGCCATATTCAAAATACTGACAAAATCCTCGGCCAGGCTGGCCGTGCTTGGAAATTCGATCGGGCTTGGGGAAGCAATCATGATCAAAGTGACGCGGCGGACGCTGCTTGCCGGCACGTCCGCGCTGGCCGCTGCCGGCCTGGTGCCGTTTCGGGCATTCGCAGCGGCGCGCACCTACCATGCGCTGCTTGTTGCCTGCACCGATTATCCGAACCTGCCGAAGAAAAACTGGCTGATCGGACCGAAAAACGATGCCGGCCTGGTGCGCGATTACCTCCTGGGGAACACGCCCGCGCCGGTAAAATTCCTGGCCGAAAACGCCACGCTGCTCGCCAAGGATGTCGAAGGCGCCAACGGACCGCCGACACATGCGGCGATCAAGGCGGCGTTGGCCGATCTTGCCGCCAAGGTCCAGCGCGACGATTTCGTCTACCTGCATTTGTCCGGTCACGGCGCGCAGCAGCCGGCAGCGAACAAGGGCGACGAGACGGACGGCCTCGACGAGATTTTCTTGCCGTCCGACATCGACAAATGGGTCAACCGCGAAAAGGGCGTGCCCAATGCGCTGGTCGACAACGAGATCGGCACCGCGCTCGACGCTATTCGCGACAAGGGCGCCTTTATCTGGGCCGTGTTCGACTGCTGCCATTCCGGCACGGCGACGCGCGCCGCCGAGGTCGACGACGAGTTGGAACGCAAGGTCGAGTTCGCCGATCTGGTCGGCGGCGACGACGCTGCCAGGGCGGCTGCGGTGAGAGCCTATGACGAGATTGCGTCGGCCGCGCCGCGCGGCTTTGACGAGGACGGGCAGCGCAAGCCGGCCTTCAAGCTGACGCCGACCGGCGCCGAGCCGACCACCAAGGGCAAATTGGTCGCCTTCTACGCGGCGCAGACGGTGGAGACGACGCCCGAGATGCCGCTGCCCAAGGGCACGGCCGATGCGCCGCGTTTCGGGCTGTTCACCTTCACCATCCTGTCGAAACTGGCCGAGAACCCCAACATCACCTATCGCCAGCTCGGCCAGGCCGTGCTGCAGCAATATTCGGCGGACGGACGCACCCGGCCAACGCCGCTGTTCGAGGGAGAACTCGACGCACGCGTCTTCGGCACCGACAAGACCGAGGCGGTCATGCAATGGCCGATCGTCATCGAGAACGACAAAGCCACGATCGGCGCCGGGTTGCTGCATCGCCTCACCCCCGGCAGCAGGCTCGCAATATTGCCGTCGGCGCTGTCGCCGCTGTCCGAGGCGCTTGGCTATCTCCAGGTGCAGTCGGCGAAAAACCTGGAAAGCCGGGTCAAGCCGGTCGAGTTCGGCGGCAAGCCGGCGCTCAAGCTGGCCGACATCCCCGCCAATGCCTATGCGCGACTGGCCGAGCTCGCCGTCGACTACAAGCTCGTGGTCGCGCGGCCGGCAGCGGCCAAAGGCCTCGAGAAAGTGGCCGCGCTGGCGAACTCGGTTCTCGACGAACTGGCGGCCAGGGAGAGCTCAGGGTTCCACATCGCGCTGGTCGAGCCGGGCAAGAGCGCAGATCTGCGTCTCGCAGTGCTGCGCGAGAACGCCATTACCGGCGCCGCAGAAGATGCCACCGACGCGCCGGCGCTGTGGTTCCTGCCGACTTCGGGCGACATGACGCTCAAGGGCGGCAGCAAGCCGCCGTCGATCGTCATTCATCCGGACGGCCGCGAAAAGTTGATCGAGGCCGCCGCAGGGAATCTGACGAAAATCTTCCGCGCCATCGGACTGTCGAGGCTGGCCGCCGCTTCCGATTATCGGCCGGAAGAGGTCAGCGTCGAGTTCCGGATCAAGCGTTTTGACAGCGACACGCTGCAGCCGATCGAACCGTCGACGGTGCCGCGTGTTTCGCCCGACGATCAGGTCCACGTCCTGGCCAGGAACGGTTCGACCAACCTGATCGACATCAACGTGCTCTATGTCGGCTCCGACTATTCCATCCAGCATTTTCTTGCCGAGCGCCTGACCGAAGGCGCCGTGCTCGAGGAAGGCCTGTTCAAATTCACCGACACCAGCTTCGGCATGGAGCGGATGATCGCCGTCTTGACCGAGGCGCCGCCGCAGAGCGAGAAGCAGGATCTGAGCTTCCTGGCGCAAGAGGGGGTTGTCTCGGTAACGCGGGGACTGGGACAGCCAAGCTTCGCCGACATGCTGGCCGATATCGGCATGGCGCCGGCGACGCGTTCGGCCATGCGGCTCACCGACGACAAGGGATCGAAGGGCGCCGTGATGATCTTCCCGATGGAGACGGTGCCGCGCGCCTGAGGCGCGGTCAGGTGCCCGGCCGGGCCTCTTGCCTAATCGGCTGATAATGAACATTCTTCGACCGCCGCTGTCGGCGGCCGAACGGAACGGATGAGGGCGTTCGTGGACAGGATCGTATTTTCGTGGCGCGCAACAACCGCCGGCCTTGTCGCCGGGCTGTTGCTGGCCGCGAATGCTTCGGCGGACGAGGTTTGCGGCCTCTGCGCCAAGGAGGTCGTCATCAATTCCGAACTGGCGAGCTGCTTTCTCGACCAGTACGACCAGATCGCCAAAACCGGCAACGCCGCCGTCGTGGTCGATCTCAGCAGTTGCACCTCACGCGGCGTGGTCGAACCATTGCCGTCGCCGAGCAAGGCGCAGGTGGCGCCTGACGTGCAGTTCATCGTTTCGCGGGCGCAGCTGGATTGCCTGAAGAAGAAGCTGGAGACGCCGGGCATCGTGCTCGACCCGTCCGCCACCATAGAACTGGACAGCTGCGGATGACGAAAGCGGGGGGCAACGCAACGCAGCAGGCAGTGACGGCGCCGGTACCGCAAAAGAAGCCGGTGTCGCTGCCGGAAACCGTCGAAGGCCTGCCGTGGGTGAGCAATCACGAGGTCAAGAAGGAGGCGAACCCATTCACCGATCGCGACTGGCGCATGCTCGTCTATGCCTGGTCCGGATTGCTGGTGCGCCTGGCGATCATCTTCACCTTGATCTTTTCGGTCTACCAGTTCCTGGCGAACCAGGAGCAGAAGCGCGTCGAGCAAACGATGTCGCTGGTCGAGCTCTGGGAAAGCAAGGATTACCAGCAGGCGCAACGGGCCCTCAAGCAACGCCTGGCGGCGCTCAACGCCAAATACGGCAATCTGCTCAGTGCCAATCCGACGCCGACCGAGGAACAGGTGTTCAGGCAGCGCATCGGCATCGAAGCGATGAGCGCAACCGGCGGCGACATGCCGCTTGCCGAGTTCAGCGACAATTTCGACCGCATCGTCTATTTCCTCAACCGCCTTTCCTTCTGCGTCGAAGGCAGGCTGTGCTCGCGTGAGGTCGCCGACTCCTATTTCCGCGACTATGCCGCTTCGTTCTGGAGCTATTTTGCCGGCTATATCGACAAGGAGCGCAAGGCCGGTTCACCGACTTTCGCCCAGCCGATCGAGAACTATGTCCGCCAGGCGCCACCCTCGGCCCAGTCCAGATAATCCCCGAAAAATGCGAAGCCGGCGACGGAAATGCTCCGCCGCCGGCAGGTTTTCCGCGACGATCGCGGCCGAAATTCTGCAAGCCTATTTGTACAGGCTGTTGATCCACTGGACGTTGATGGCGTTCAGGCGCACGGCGGTATTGGCATCCGGGCTCTCGGCCACGTTCACGCCGGTGATGACGCGCTGCTTGGAGCCATTGTCATAGGCGTAGACCGAGCTGCCGCTCGATCCTGGATACGTGTCGCAGTCGTACTGGAAATACTCCGTGGCGATGTGTTCGGCGAGCACTTCGCAGGTCGCCTTCCACATCGTGCCCATCGGCTTGTCGCCGGGATAGCCGACGATGTTGGCGGTGAAGTCGCCAAGATCCACGTAATTGGCATAGCCCAGCCAGCCGAGATTGGTGCCGACATCCTGTTTCAGGGTCACGATGCCGAGATCCCACGGCACGACCGAGCCGTAAAAGCCCTGGTAATTGTCGATGAAGCCCTGGACGATATAGGCGCTTTCATACGTGAAGGCGCCGAACGGTGCGTCGTCGGCAGTCTTGCCGTTGAGAGCCGGCACGAACAGGATATCGTCCAGCCAGGCCTTGTCTTCGTGGCTGTAGAGGCAGTGCGCCGCGGTGAGCACCGTGCGCGGGCCGATCAGCGTCGCCGAGCAGCTGCCATAGCTGCCGCTCTTCGATTTGCCTTCGAGATAGCCGATCGCGGTGAACGGGTAGGTTTTGGTATTCTTGATCTGCTCGCGGTCGTCCGTCCCGAACACCTGGCGGCCGGCCTCTTCGCCTCCGCTCAGCCCGGAATTCTCGGACTTCTGTCCCTCGGCGGGCGCGTTCATTTCCTTGATGACAAGGTCCTTCAGCGTCTCGTTCGGGTCGATCTTGATGTTCTTGCCATCGGCGGAGCGGCCGACGATGCCATAGGATTTGACCGCCGTTGCTTCGTCGGTGAGCGGCGCGGCGCGGTTGGCCTCGTCGTCGGTCAATTTCGGCGGGGCGATCGGTTTCGCCCGGCCGGGCTTGTAATCGCCCGATGTTACATCCCGCATGCTTTCGCCGTTGCCGGCATTGGCGGAACCTGGATCGGCAGCCAAGGCAGGAACCGCCCACATTGCGGTGGAAAGCAACGCGGACGCAATAATGCACTGTGTCAGTTTTGTCATGGTGAGACTCTCCCAAAAGTCAGCAAGAACTGGATCAAGATACAGAAATATTGTCGAGATCGTGGTGGCGCAGAAAAATGAAATTGGTTACAGGTGCCTTTACCGGGCCATTATTCAGTGCAGCCAGTTTAGGTCCCCGCCAAAAATGCCTGCAACGGTATACTGCCTAAAATAATCCAACATTGGCAACGACAAATTGCTTCCACATAGCCCGTGGGGGGCTATAGGATTTTGGGCGGGTTTGGCTCGACAGCACGACTAGCAGAAATGGTGCTCGGCTTTGTGACGGATCGTGCTTCGCCGTGGAGCATGATCTCACCGGCCGGTTCCATTTCAGTGGATCATGCGTCGGCGACTGACCTGTCGGGAACATCGTCTCAGGGGGTTCGAGGTGAAGATCATCCATAGGTTCAGACCGATTGCCGCCGCTGCGCTGCTCGGCATCGCGGCGGCCTTGCCGGCCGTCAATTCCGTTCATGCCACGGACGCGGTCGCCCGGCCGGAGGCGGCGATCTCGCCGATGAAACGCGTGGCGGAGGCCAGGGCCAAGGCCAGGGCGGAGAACCCCGACGGCGCCGATCGTGTCTACGGCGGCAAAGAGGCCGAGAAGGGCGCTTACCCGTTCCAGGTGGCATTGCTGACCACCGGCAAACTGGACAAAAGCCCGGCCTCCCAGGCGAATGCGCAGTTCTGCGGCGGCAGCCTGATCGCGCCGCAATGGGTGCTGACGGCGGCGCACTGCCTCAATGACGACGGCGAGCCGATTTCGCCTGATATGGTTACCGTGCTCACCGGCGCCACCGATCTCAGCGAGGGCAAGCGCTACAAGGCGGCGGAGATCGTCGTCAACGAGGGCTATAGCGAGCAGACGCTGGACAACGATGTCGGCTTGATCCGGCTGGCCGCGCCGGCCGATGCCCCGACCATCAAAATTGCCCGTGAGCCGACACCGGACACCGGTAAGACGACGGTCACCGGTTGGGGCAAGATGCAGGACGGAACGTTTCCCACCGCGCTGATGGTCGCCGACCTGGACCTCCAGCCGAACGCAACCTGCAACAGCGGCATCAAGGCGATTTATGCGCATGATTTGAAGGCAGCGCTCGGCGAGCTCGCCCGCCGCATGCGTTATTCGGAAAGGGGCATCGAGGCCGCCGCCAACGCGATTGCAGCCGATATGGCCGATCCGCTGACCGGCAACATGATCTGCGCCGGCACCGCAAGCGGCGAGCGCGACGCCTGCAATGGCGACAGCGGCGGACCGCTGTTCATGACCGGCGCCGATGGTCCGATGCAGGTCGGCGTCGTCAGCTGGGGCGAAGGTCCGGCCGACGGCAGCACCGCCTGCGGCCACAAGAACGCCTACGGCATCTACACGCGGCTGGCCAATTACACCGGCTGGATCGAGGAGAAGATGAGGACGGCAGCGCCCGCAGCGCCCAAAGCCCTCGGCACGGCGCAGAAGCCCGCCACGCCCTGACCGGTGTCATTTGCTGAATGACGGCGGGAGCAATCCCGCCGTTTCTGCCCGGAACCTTAGGTTGGGACTAAAACCAGCGATCGCGGCGCTGGTCTGTGGCGGCCAAGGCGAGGCCCAGTAACGCCCCTACGGCCGCTCCGAGTATGAAGGCGGACGATACTGTCCCAGGATTCTCCTGGACAACCCCGGACACCGTCTGCGCCCTGTTGCGCAGGGCTTGTGCCGTCCGCGAGGCGCGCTCAGCAGCGTTGCCATACCAATCGCCGGCGTCCTCGATCGCCTCTTCCGCGCGTTCCGCCAAGGTTCGGTTGATCTTGTTGATCTCGCGCCTCAGCTGCGCGACCTGCTTCTCCAGGGCTTCCTGAGCTTCACGTTGAGTCATCTTCGGTGCTGCGGATTCGTTCGGTTCGTCGGCCATTGTAATCTCCTTTGCTCAGGCTCGGCTCAACGGCCGGCCCACTGTGCAGGTTCCTCCGCAAAACGCGTATGTCCGGTGTTTGTTCGGTGAGAAACCGGCTTTTGTCCGGCATGTCTGCGAATTCGGCATCAACATCGGATCGTTCCGGCGCTCCCCGCGTTGGTGAAAACGCCACAAGGGAGGAACCGCCATGGACGACGATCGGCATGAAAAAATTCGGCAGCGAGCCTATGAAATCTGGGTGCGCGAGGGCCGCCCGGATGGCGCGCATGAACGTCATTGGCAGCAGGCGAAGCAAGAGCTTGGCCTCGACGACGCGGACGTTCCGGCGGGAACGATCGCCAGCTCCGACGTTCTGACGGTCGAGGCACTGGCGATGCGCACCGGGATAACCGGTGATCAGGCGCAAGAGCTGATCGACAGGCTTGGCAACGACAGGGCGACGCTGGAGGAAGCCGCGCGGAACCTCAAGGCAGCCGAAAGTTAGAGCGTGTTTGAGAAGGGGATTCCCAGCGCTGCTTATCAAGCACGCTCTTAGCGGCGCTCGACACCCCTTGCCGCCAGCATGTCATCAACGGCTGCCGACATCAGAAATGCCGACAGCTGCTTGGCAGCTTCTGCGTCCGTCGAATCGGCGCTGATGCCGATGGCGAAGTCGACGTAACTTTGGAGTTCTTCCGGAAACCGACCGACAAGCACGACATCGGGAGCGGCCGCGAGAATCGAAGTCACGGGAACCACCCCCAACTCGGCTTCCCCACGGCCCACGGCCGGCGCTGTCTGCCCTCCTGGTATGGCCACCAGCTTGGGCTTCACCTCATCCGCTATCCCCAAACGTTCCAGCAAACCGGAGAAGTAGCCACCGCTGGTTCCTTCACTGGCGAAGGCGATCGATCTGGCGCTCTTCAACGCCTGTTCGAATGCTTCCACGGACCCGATATCGAGCGGTCGACTGCCTGCCTTGGCTGCCACCCCCATTGCTATCCGGCCAAACGCCACCTGGCTCCCCGCCTTGACCTTTCCCGAGGCAGTCAGATCCTGAACCAGGTCCGGATTGGTGATGACGAGGTCAAAAGCTTCCCCAGCTTCAATCTGCTTCTTTACTGTCGGATTGAGTTCCCACCTGACCGCAACTGTGAATCCCGTGCCCGTTTCGAACCGGGGTATGAGAGCTAGAATGGCGGGGCGGACCGCAATAGCGCCAAAAAGCCGGATTTCCTGATTCATCGCCTAACCCCGAATCGGACGAAACGACCTTCTTGCAATACCCATCCAGCTGCCCGGCCATTCTATGCTCAGCGTCCCGGAAGCCGTCGCCCTTCGGCCACCGGATGCCGTCATCGCCTACTTCCTCGGCGGCCCCTTGCGCTCGGCCGACGCCGCCCAGAGATTGATATCCGACTCGCGTGCAAAGGTGTCGATCTCGGCGAGTTCGGCATCGCTGAAGTCGAGCGCCTTCAGCGCGCCGACGCAATCCTCGACCTGTTCCGGCCGGCTGGCGCCGATCAGCGCCGATGTGACCCTGCCCCGGCGCAGCACCCAGGCCAGCGCCATCTGCGCCAGCGTCTGGCCGCGGCGACGGGCGATGACGTTCAGCGCCTCGATATTGGCGATCGATTTGTCGTTGATGAATGCCGGGCGCAGCGACTTGCCCTGGCTGGCGCGGCTGCCATCGGGGATGCCGCCGAGATATTTGTCGGTCAGCATGCCTTGCGCCAGCGGCGAGAACACGATCGAGCCGACACCAAGCCCCTCCAGCGTATCGAGCAGGCCATCATCCTCGACCCAACGGTTGAGCATCGAATAGCTCGGCTGATGGATCACGCAAGGCGTGCCGAGCTGCTTCAATATGTCGGCGGCCTCGCGGGTGCGCTGCGAATTATAGGAGGAAATGCCGGCATAGAGCGCCTTGCCCGAGCGCACCGCGTGATCGAGCGCGCCCATCGTTTCCTCCAGCGGGGTGTCGGGGTCGAAGCGGTGCGAATAGAAGATGTCGACATAGTCGAGCCCCATCCGCTTCAGGCTCTGGTCGAGGCTGGCCAGCACATATTTGCGGCCGCCCCATTCCCCATAAGGCCCTGCCCACATTTCGTAGCCAGCCTTGGTCGAGATGATCAGCTCGTCGCGATAACCGGCAAAGTCCGTCCGCAGGATCTCGCCGAACGCCCGCTCCGCCGAGCCGGGCGGCGGGCCGTAATTGTTGGCGAGATCGAAATGCGTGATGCCGAGATCGAACGCCTTGCGCGCGATCGCCTGCTTGGTTCTATGCGGCGTGTCGTTGCCGAAATTGTGCCACAGCCCAAGCGAGATCGCCGGCAGCTTCAGGCCGGACCGCCCGCAGCGATTGTAGACCATCTTGTCGTAGCGGTTTTCGGCGGGAACATACGGCATGGGAAATCCTCATATCGAAACGAGCCGACAGCTGCCGCCGCGACAGTGGGGCAAGTCGACTCCGGCCCACCCTTAGCCTCTCCCCGCGCAAACGGGGAGAGGCTTTTTGCGGTGCTTGGGAGGTGCGCCGCCTACTTGGTTTTCTTCTTCGCCAGCAGCTCCTTCGCCGCCTTGACGCCGAGTGCCGCGGGCCGCTCGCAGCTGGTCTGCATGGCGACGAACTTTCCGGTCTCGCCCGAACGCAACAGGCCGGTCATGACGTCGACGGCATGCAGCGCCAGTTCCATCGAGCAGCGGTGCGGCCGGCCTTCCCTGATCGCGATCGCCATGTCGGCCAAACCGGCGGTGCGGTAGTTGGCCATCATGCCTTGCGAATGCATCTCGTTGGGCACGCCGAGCGGATGCGGCCATTTCGGCAGCTTCTTCACCGGTTTGGCGGCTTCGGTGTAGCGCACTTCGCCGCCGAAGAAGTTCGGATCCGGCACGAACACCGTGCCCGCCTCGCCATAGAGTTCCATCGGCGCGTGGCCATGGCTCCAGACATCCCAGCTGGTGTTGAGCGTCACCATGGCGCCGTTCTCGAATTCCAGCACGCCGTGGATCGTCGTCGGCGTGGAGACCGGGATCTTTTCGCCGGCGCGCGGCTTCGAGCTGATGATGCGTTCCGTCATCGGGATCGAAGCAAAGGCGGCGACCTGCTTCACCGGCCCGATCAGCTGGATCAGGTTGGTGATGTAATACGGTCCGATATCGAGCACCGGCCCGGCGCCCGGCTGGAAGAAGAAGTCCGGATTGGGGTGCCAATGCTCCATGCCATGGCTCATCACATGACAGGTGCCGCTGGTGATCCTGCCGAGCCTGCCGGTGTCGATCAGGTCGCGGACAAGCTGGTGCGCGCCGCCGAGGAAGGTGTCGGGCGCCGAACCGATGCGCAGCCCCTTGCTTTCCGCCCGTTTCTTCAGGTCGAGCCCTTCCTTGACCGACAGCACGAAGGGCTTCTCCGAATAGACGTGCTTGCCGGCGTCGAGGATCTGCTTCGACACCTCGTAATGCACCGCCGGAATGGTCAGGTTGACGATGATGTCGATATCGTCGGCCTTGAGCAGCCCCTCGACGGTCTCGGCG
Organism: Mesorhizobium sp. M0106; assembly: GCF_040322715.1. Taxonomy (NCBI): domain Bacteria; kingdom Pseudomonadati; phylum Pseudomonadota; class Alphaproteobacteria; order Hyphomicrobiales; family Phyllobacteriaceae; genus Mesorhizobium; species Mesorhizobium sp. M0106. The sequence continues at coordinate 307,135 of NZ_JAMYUA010000001.1, forward strand.
CGCAGCTTGAACTCTTTTGCCCGCGCTTTCGCCGCTTCCATGTTGATGTCGGCGCAGGCGCGCATCTCGATGCCGCGAAACAGCGGCGCCAGCGAGAAATACGCCTTCGAGATGTTGCCGCAGCCGATGACGCCGATGCCAAGTTTTGTTGCCATGCTGATGTGCTCCTAATAGGTCTTGGCGGCTGCGATCGAGCGGCGGGCGAAGCGCTCGATATCGTTGGGATTGTCCTGTTCCATGACGTAGTATTTTGCGGCGCTTTTGGCGCGTAGCGCCTTGATCAGGCCGGGCCAGTCGATGGTGCCGTGGCCGACGTCGGACCAGCCGTCCTCGTCGAGGCCCTCGCCCGGCTTGGCCAAGTCCTTGACATGGACGGCGACGATGCGCTTGCCGTGCTTCTCGATCCAGGGCAGCGGATCGACGCCGCCGCGCACCACCCAGGCGACGTCCATCTCCCAGCCGATGTCGGGCGCGGAGGACAGGATGTGGTCTTGCGGCACCGAGCCGTCGGCGAGCGCCTTGAACTCGAAATCATGGTTGTGCCAGGCAAAGCCATAGCCGGCTTTCCTGGCCGTCTCGCCGACCTTGGCCAGGCGTTCGCCGAAGCCGCGCCAGCCGGCTGTGTCGGCCGGCCTGAACTCGGCATTCAGGAACGGGCAGATGAGCAGCGTGATGCCGAGCGCGTCGGCCGTCCTGCGCACGCCGTCGAAATCCTTCTCGAGCGCGTCGATCGAGAAATGCCCGGTCGGCATGGCGAGCCCGTTCTTGTCGAGCTCGGCACGGAACGCCTTGGGATCGTCATAGACGCCGCCGAACCCTTCGACTTGGCTGTAACCAAGCTCCCCCAGCATCTTGAGCACGCCCTCCCAGGGCTGGAAATTGCGGGCGCTGTAAAGTTGGAATGACCAGTTCATCGTCTCTCTCCGTTTTCTTGTGGATGGTTAGTTTTGGGGGGATGAGTCTTGGGGGAATGGAAGAGTCTTGGGAGGCTAAATCATGCTCTAGAGGCGGTTACCTGTGGCGGCGTCGAAAAGCGAGGCGCGCATCGGGTCAAAACCGATGCCGACCGCCTCGGCGTTGTTTGGCGTGCGCTCGGCTGTCACCCGCACCGTGAAATTCTGGCCGGCGAGCTTCAGCCAGACCAGCGTGTCGGAACCCATGGGCTCGACGACCTCGACATTTGCCGTGGCTGCGAACGGCCATCCCGTGCCGCTGTTGAACGCCACGTGCTCGGGGCGGATGCCGAACACGGCCGGCCCTGGCACCGGGTCCTTCTCGAAAGCATAGGTGGCAAGCGGTATCCGCACATCCTCGGCGACGAAGTGCCAGTCGCCTGCCGCTTGCTCCAGTCTGCCGTCGAGGAAGTTCATTGCCGGCGAGCCGAGGAAGCCGGCGACAAACCGGTTGACCGGCCGGTTATAGATGGTCTGCGGCGCATCGAGCTGCTGGATGACGCCGCCCTTCATCACCGCGATACGGTCGGCCAGCGTCATCGCCTCGATCTGGTCGTGGGTGACGTAGATCATGGTGTTCTCGAGCTTGCGATGCAGCAGCTTGATCTCGACGCGCAATTCCGCGCGCAGCTTGGCGTCGAGGTTGGAGAGCGGTTCGTCGAACAGAAAGACATCGACGTCACGCACAAGTGCGCGCCCGATCGCCACGCGCTGGCGCTGGCCGCCGGACAGCGCCGCCGGCTTGCGATGCAAAAGCGGTTCGATCTGCAGGATCTCGGCGGCCCGGGCGATGCGCTTGGCGATCTCGTCCTTGGCGAGGCCGGCAACGCGCAGCCCGAACGACAGGTTCTTCTCCACCGTCATCTGCGGATAGAGCGCGTAGGACTGGAACACCATGCCGATGCCGCGATCCTTGGGCTCTTCCCAGGTGACGTTCTTGCCCTTGATGAAGATGCGGCCTTCGGAAACGTCGAGCAGCCCGGCAATGCAGTTGAGCAAGGTCGACTTGCCGCAGCCGGACGGACCGAGCAGCACGATGAATTCGCCTTCGGCAACATCGAGGTTGAGCGTCTGCAGCACCGATATCGCACCGAAATTCAGCGACAGGTTCTGGATCGAGACGCTGGTGCCGTTTGCCGCAATGCTGCCGTTTGCGTTCATCGCCATCATCCTTTCACCGCGCCGGCGGCGATGCCGCGCACAAACAATTTTCCGGACAGGAAATAGACGATCAGCGGCACCAGGCCGGTCAGGATGGTGGCTGCCATGTTGACGTTGTATTCCTTCACGCCTTGCACCGAGTTGACGATGTTGTTGAGCTGCACCGTCATCGGATAGGTGTCGGGGCGGGTGTAGACGACGCCGAACAGGAAGTCGTTCCAGATGCCGGTCACCTGCAGGATGATGGCGACGACGAAGATCGGCAGCGACATCGGCAGCATGATGCGGAAATAAATGCCCCAGAAGCCGGCGCCGTCGACACGCGCTGCCCGGAACAGCTCCTCCGGCATGGAGGTAAAGTAGTTGCGGAACAACAGTGTGAGGATCGGCATGCCGAAGATGGAATGGACGATCACCAGGCCGCTGAGGCTGCCGTAGAGGCCGACTTCGCGCAGGATGATGACGATCGGATAGATCATCACCTGATAGGGGATGAAGGCGCCGACGATCAGGATGATGAAGAAGGTGTCGGCACCTTTGAAGCGCCAGTTGGCAAGCGCATAGCCGTTCACCGAGGCGAGCGCGATCGACAGGATCACCGACGGGATCGTGATGCGCACCGAATTCCAGAAGCCACGCGACAGCCCGTCGCAGTTGAGCCCGGTGCAGGCGCTCGACCAGGCCTTGACCCATGGCTCGAAGGTGATCTCCATCGGCGGCGAGAAGATGTTGCCGAGGCGTATCTCGGGCATGCCTTTGAGCGACGTCACCACCATCACATAGAGCGGCAAAAGATAGTAGAGCGCCACCACGATGAGCGTGCCGTAGAGGAAGATGTTGCGGCGCGAGAACATATGCCGCGGCTTCGGCCCGCTCGGCCCGTAGGCTTCGAGCGTGCCGGGGCCGGCCGGCAAGGAAACGGTATGGTCAGACACGCTTCTTGCCTCCAAACTCGAGATAGGCCCACGGCACGATGACGATGATCACCGACAGCAGCATCATCGTCGAGGCGGCGAACCCCTGACCGAGGTTCTGGGCGAAGAACATGTAGTCATAGACATATTTGGCCGGGACTTCGGAGGCGATGCCGGGCCCGCCGCTGGTCTGGGCGACAACCAGGTCATAGATCTTGACGATACCGGCAGCGATGATGACGAGCGTGGTGATGAAGACCGGCCGCATCATCGGTATGATGATGAACAGATAGGTCTTCCAGGTCGGTATCCCGTCGACCCGCGCTGCCTTCCAGATATCCTCGTCGATCCCGCGCAGGCCGGCCAGCATCAGGCACATGATGAGCCCGGTGCCCTGCCAGAGAGCGGCGATCAATATGCCGTAGATGACGATGCTGGAATCATAGAGCGGATTGAAGCTGAAGCTCGTCCAGCCGAGGCTGCGCACCACTCCCTGGATCCCGAACTCGGGGTTGAGCAACCACTGCCAGACGAGGCCGGTGACGATGAAGGAGAGGGCGAAGGGATAGAGGAAAATGGTCCGGAACGTGTCCTCGAACCGGATCTTCTGGTCGAGCAGGGCGGCAAGCAGGAAGCCGATCACCAGCGAGAACAGCAGCGACAGCACGCCGTAGATCAGCAGGTTCTCGATCGAGACCAGCCAGCGCGGCACCGACCACAGCCGGTAGTACTGGTCGAGCCCGACGAAATTCAGCCGTGGCAGGAGCTTCGAACTGGTGAAGGAATAAAGCACCGTCCACGCGCTGCCGCCGACAAAGATCACCAGCGCGGTGAGGATCATTGGGATCGAGGCGATCTTCGCATTGAGGTTGCGAAAGAGTTGGCTAGGGCGTTCGCTCTTGCTCATCTGCACAGCCGCGCTGGATCGGGTAAGGGCCGGAGGGTCAAGAGGCCTTGACCCGAGCTCCCGACCCTGCGTTTGCAGGGGCGGGAGTGAGGCGGTCGGTCGATCGCTCAATCGGCCGAACCGACAATGGCGGCGAAGCGCTTCTGCGCATCTTCCACGGTCATGTCCTGCTTGGCGAAGAACTCGGAGAAAAGATCCTCCTTCTGCTTCTGCGTATCCTGCGAAAGCAGCTGGTCGGTCCACGGCATGACATTGCCCTTGGCGAGAATTTCGAGCCCCTTCTTCATGCAGTCGTTCGCCGCCTTGAGGTCGACGTCGCCGCGCACCGGCAGCGAGCCTTTCTTGAGATTGAAGGCGACCTGCGTCTTGGGATCGAGCAGCGTGTGGGCCAGCACTTCCTGTGCCTTCGATTTTTCGGGATCCTTCAGCAGCGGGAAGTAGAAAGCGTCGCCGCCGGTGGCGATCATCTCGTTGAGACCGAGGCCCGGAAGGCAAGTATAGTCCTTGCCGGCGACCTGACCGGCAACCTGGAACTCGCCCTGCGCCCAGTCACCCATGATCTGGCCGCCCGCCTTGCCGGTGATGACCAGATTGGTGGCCTGGTTCCAGTCCTGCACATTGGTGTTCTTGGCCATCTTGCGGGCATCGTCCGCGGCCTTGAAGACCTTGGCGACCTCGGGCCCGGCGGCGAATTCCGCGTCCTTGTCCTTGTAGACCTTGAGGAAGGCGTCGGTGCCGCCGACCGCCGCAAGCAGCACGTCGAAAGCGCCGGAGGCCTGCCAGGGCTGGCCGCCGACCGCGAGCGGCTGGATGCCTGCTTTTTCAAGCGCGGGCGCCGCAGCGACATATTCATTCCAGTTCTTCGGCACCGGCACGCCGGCCTTTTTGAAGGCCGCGTTCGACAGCCACAGCCACTGCCAGGAGTGGATATTGACGGGCACGCAATAGATCTTGCCGTCGAGGGTACAGCCGTCGAGCAGGCTCTTCGGCTGCACGATTTCCGTCCACTTTTCCTTGGTGGCGAGATCGGTAAGGTCGCGCATCAGCCCGGCCTGCACCAATTCTTCCGCCTGCCGGCCGTGATTGAACTGGGTCGCGCCCATCGGGTCACCGCCGGTGATGCGGCTGATCATGATCGGCCGCGCCGTGCCGCCGGAGCCGGCGATGGCGCCGTCAACCCAGTGATTGCCGGTTGCGTCGAAAGCCTTGGCGAGTTCGGCGACCGCTGCCGCCTCGCCGCCGGAGGTCCACCAATGGGTGACTTCCAGATCCGTCGCGGCCGCCGGGCCGGCAAATTGCAGCGCGACCGTCGCAGCCAGCGCAGCAGTCATGAGTTGGTATCGCATTTCGTTCCTCCCAGAATCTGAAACGTTACAGATTTTCGATACGGCAATTGCTTGAGGCGCGCAACCCCTCAGGCGAAGGTGGCATCAAGTTTTTTCGAAGCGCGAATAAAATCGCGCGACTCGCCGGCCTACCGCATCGCAACAAGAGGGGTTGCACTGCAAAATGCAATGCTGCGACGCCAGAAAACCGGAAAAGCTCCTTCTGTCGCTCTTTTTTGCGCCGACCGGAGTGCCGCTCGTTTTGCGCCTGTCACCAGTGATATCGCCACGGCAGTGACAATCTGTAACGTTTCAGTATATAGCGGTCTCATTCGGTGAAGGCCCGCAGCGTACCCGCGGCCCGCCGATTGCCGGCCTGCCCGGCAACTGCTATGCGCCTGACGGGGCGGGATGAATGAACACGCATCAAAAAGAGAAGGCCGACGAAGCGTCGGGCCCGGGCCGGCCGACACTAAAGACGCTCGCCTTCATGACCGGGCTGGGCGTCACCACCGTGTCGCGCGCGCTGAAGGATGCGCCCGAGATCGGCGCCGAGACCAGGCGGCGCGTCCAGCTTGTCGCCAAGCAGATCGGTTATCGGCCCAACCGTGCCGGCGTCCGCCTGCGCACCGGCAAGACCAATGTCATCAGCCTGGTGCTCAACACCGAGCACGAGATCATGAGCTTTGTCTCGGATATCATCTACGGCGTTTCCGAAGTCATCGCCGACACGCCCTACCATTTGATCGTGACACCCTACTCGCGCTCGCAAGATCCGCTCGACCCGATCCGCTACCTCGTGGAAACCGGTTCAGCCGACGGCGTCATCATTTCGCGCACGCAGCCGAACGATCCGAGGGCCCGTTATATGCTGGAGCGCGGCATCCCCTTTGCCACGCATGGCCGCACCGATATGGGGCTGATCCATCCCTACCATGATTTCGACAATTATGCTTTCGCAGCCGAGGCAGTGCGCCATCTGGCCGGCCTCGGCCGCCGCCGCCTGGCTCTGTTGGCGCCGCCGGTCGAACTGACCTATCACGGCCACACGCTCGCAGGCTTTGCCGATGCGCTGAGCGAGGTCGGCGCCAGCGAGATTCCGTTCAACACCGTTTCGATCGATCATTCGATCGAGCAGATCAGAATGCGGACCGCGCAGCTGATGCGCCGCGAAAGCCGCCCGGACGGTTTCATCAGCAGCGCCGCCGCCGCGACGCTCGCCATCGTCGCCGGCATCGAAGACGCCGGCCTCAAGCTTGGCCGCGATGTCGATGTGGTGTCCAAACAATCGTCGGAGCTTCTGCACCTGTTTCGCAGCGAATTGCTGGTCGTCAACGAGAACTTCCGACTGGCCGGCGCCGAACTCGCCCGCTCGGTGCTGGGCTGGATCGGCGGCGCCGCCCCCGGCACCCTGCAAAGCCTGAGCGAGCCGGGCGAAGTGCAGGCCTATCGCCGCCCGGCGTGAGCGGGACATGTTCAAAGTGAACTCCCGCTCCATCTATTTGTCTTAACCGCATTTCTGCGACGCCAAAGTGATTCCACTTGGCTGGAAAATGCGCGCTGCTGACTGGCAGCTTTGGAGCCGATGGCGGACTGTCCGGTTCCGAGACAAGTAGCTCCAAAGCTGCCATCGCCAAGTAGACCGCCAGCTTTTCGGTCGCGGTTTGAGAAGCTCTCGGAGGGCGAATTCCTCCAAGCGATCTAGGCTGTCGCTCACCGATGGTCTGCCGCAAATTGCAAGTCGGCGCGGCGACTGCGACGATCAGGTGATGATGATCTGTGCTTGAGCCATTGCCGCGATGCTAGTGTGCACCTCCGCATAAAGCTCGGCTTCGACGCTCTCAGCGTCGATCTCGACGATCAGCGCGAATCGCACCGTGGGTAGCGCATTGCGTAGCAACGCTTTGGCCTTCCACCAGCCCGCCACGGGATGCACGGCCAGCAGATTGCGCCGCGCGAGATCGGATGCTTTGCAGGTCAGTTGATCGATATGAAGCGAGCCGACATCGCGCCGAGCGCTGCCGAACTCCCAGGAATCGTCTTCTTCGCTTGGCGGTCCATCGACCGGATCAGCCAGCTTACTGATGCGGGCCATGAATCGTTCCGCGTTCTCGCCCGCGCGATTGAGCTTAAAGCGAAGATTGTGGGAGGCGTAGCGGTACCGGGAACCGCGAGACGCCTCTGAAGGATTGGGCGCGACGAAAGAGCTTAATGCGACACGCAACGTGACCTGCGAATTGCCGAGCTTGCGCAGCTCCTCGATCGGCCAGGGCAGCTCGAACAGTCGCATTTCCTTGTGGACATCACCCCCGGTTTTTTTGGAGAGCCCGTAGGGAACGATCTCATCCTGGACGATCAGTGTGAGCGCATTCGAAGCGCTACGCCGTGCGCGCTCGAGGTTCGGCACGCCGAAGCCGTAGCGCCGGAACAATGAAGCATAAGCGCCTTTGGGCGGATTGAGGGGCAGGTGCGATCTCATCTGCGCGGTCCAGCGCGCCGAGGCAACATAGAGTCCACGAATCGTTTCGGGCCATAAAGTGGGATAGTCGGACCACAATTCGGTAGTCTGTTTGGCGGCAAGCGCGGTCGCCGCGCTAGTATCATGGCTGAAGCAAAATGAACGAAGCGGATAGTTGTGATGCGTCGTAAGAAGCGAGAGCCAACCATGTGTCAGCGGTGGTGGAGCGGCGCTCGCCGCCCAGTTGCCGCCTTCCAATACCACATCGGGCTTAAGCGGCCATTGCGACGACCATGATGCGGTACGCGACGCGGGCGAAAGATCGCCTGAGGGCGCGAGCGCAGTGTAGGGCTCACCCGCAGGTAGCATGGTCTTTTCCGTATAGGCTCCGACGGAGATGGCGTTCCAAGCTTGAGCAGGCGATTCCAGTTCGCTGTCGGGATGATCGCAGGTCTGAAGATAATGGCCAGCACCGAAGGTCATAGCGTCGATGTTGCCGGCTGAGATAAGGATCAGGCGAGGATCGTCGTTGTCACCGGAAACGCCCGCTGCCAGCTGGTCAATCTCGCTCGACCATGAGGTTGGCGCTCCGTCGTGGGGCGTATCGTCGTGGGTCGTCGACGCCATGGTGAACGTACGTCGCCTAGCGGTCACCTCGACTGCGTCAACGGCATCGCGGGTTACCGCACCCAGCAAATGGTGGGGGTTAAAGCCCGCATCAGGCAGCAATTTGACCGACTCAAGCCGATGGTTAACTGAGATTGGAAGCATATCCTGAAGTCGAGGCGTGAGGTCTCCGAACAAGGCAAGACCTGCAAGCTGGGTGCCATGGCCCTTCGTATCCTCAAGACCCCAAGCCGAATTGGCGGCGTGCCGATCGCCGACGGCTAGTACGGGCCGAATGAGCGGGTGCGCACGGCTGACGCCACTGTCAAGCAAGGTCACATAGCCGGCGTCCGGCCCCGCTGGAAAGGTCGTGCGCTGCGCGAGTTCGTTGACCCAGGCGGCTTGCTCGGCCACGTCGAGCCCATCGAAATAGTCCGCCGTGACGGTCGGGGCCGCTAGTGCGCGCACTCCGCCCAATTGTCGCACGGCCAAAGCCAGCTGGTCCCGCGTGGCCTGGCCTATGACGACCACGTCCTCAGGGAATTGGAGCCGATCGGTGCCGACCAGCACCCCGAAGCCAGCTGCCTGCTGGATGAAGGCCTCGGCACTTTCCGGCTCGAGCCATATCTCCCAGTAGACGGGATCGGCATCGCCGGGAAACTTGTGCGGGGGGCTACGCCAGAGCGCGCGCAACCCTGCCTCGATGATTGCTGCAAAGCTTTGCACCAGATCTGCGTTCTTCGGACGTCCAGGAATGAGCTCGCCATCCTTCTCGCGATCCGGCGTGTTCTCCGTGCGAAATTGCTCAATCTTTTTGCGAAGTTTCTCTATGCCCTTGGCGGTCGCGAACACGGTCGCGATCTCGGTGGCGACGCCGTTCTCGCCCCCCAAGTCATAGCGGAGGAGCTCGACGCCGCTCGAATCCAGACTGTCTTTCTTAAGCCGCTCGTTTGGTCGGCCCGTAACCTCGAGATAGAGCCCGGGCAGGCCTTCGGTGGTGATGCTGGGGAGCACGTCGATTGCGAGAAGCAGCGCTTGCGCATGTCCCGCGCGGTCAAGGACGTCACTCGGCGATTTGCCCCCGCCGCCGCCCTTTGACTGGAACGGATACGGCTTTCCTAGATCCTTTAACAGAAAGTGCGCTAGATTTCGTGGCATTGCCGCCTCTTCCCAACCCCTGTAACGAGCGACGGCGCTCCAGTGACTCCAATAATTCCTTCGTGGTAATGCATTCGCGATCCCCCAGAACAGCGCGCCGCGCCGCGTCTTCCGCAGCCGCCACGACGTCCGCTGTCGACAAACCGATCGCGCAATCGATTACTTTCTTCCACGAGAGGTGCGCTGTCGAAAACCCGATCAGGCGGCGTTCGAGCGCCTGGCGGATCGAGGCTGGGTCAGGTAGGTCGTAGGAGAGCACGAGATCGAACCGCCGCAGGACTGCCCGATCCAGAATCTCGGCAAGATTGGTGGTCGCGATGACAATCGATGGGCCGGTATCCTCGTCGAGAAATTGCAGGAACGAGTTCAAGACGCGGCGCGCTTCACCCACATCATTGCCATCGCCGCGTGTCGCAGCAAGAGCGTCGATCTCGTCGAACAGGTAGACACCGCGCGTCGACTTCACCGCGTCAAACACAAGTTTCAGTTTCTGCGCCGTCTCACCCATAAACTTTGTGATCAGCCCATGAAGCATGACCGTGAACAGCGGAAATTGCAGCTGGCCGGCGAGCCCGTGCGCACTGAGCGTCTTGCCCGTTCCGGGAGGCCCCGATAGCAGCAGACGGCGGCGCGGCTTGAGCCCCTTTTCCTCAAGCTTCTCGCGCAACTTTGTCTCAACGACGATTTGCGCAAGTTCATCGCCGATCGGCTCGGACAGGATGACGTCGCCGAGCCGCTCGGTGGGATACGAGGCTGCCAAAAACAGGGCCAGGTCACCGCGCGGTGCGGCGATGGGTGTCAGCTTCGGCGTGGGATTCGACGTCCGCTGCCCGGTATGCGCCCACTGCCGGAGCTGTTCCGCAAGACGGGTGTGTCCCTTCTGCTCCTCCGCTGCGGAAAGCTGCATGGCGAGGTCAAAGAAGCGATCGGCATCGCCTTCCGCGTGGCTCTTGACGAGACCGATAAGCTGTTGCGCTGATGCCATGCCTCTATGTATCGTGAGACTTCCCCCGATACATCCCCTTTGCGTTCAATATAGCCCAAGCGCGGACGATAAAGCTACTGACGTTTCAAACGACGTCAGCATGTTGCTACTCGGCTGAGCTTGGTAGGTGGTAGCCTGAAACGAAAGAGACGAAATCCGTCAACAGCAGCGCAGAATCCAGGTCTGCGGGAATTAACGAACGGCCGCTTTCAGGATTGTCGCGCAGTGCGATGAATGGCGAAGGTGAGGCGCTACCCCGCCGCCCCACTCCCCCACGGGCCGTGGAAAGCGCCCTGCCCGTCAATGCGCTCGAAGCCGTGCGCGCCGAAGAAATCGCGCTGCGCCTGGATCAGGTTCGAAGTGCCGCGGCCCTGCCGGTAACTGTCGAAATAGGCAAGTGCGGATGACAGGGCCGGCACCGGCGAGCCGGCTTCGGCTGCTCTTGCCACGACACGGCGAAGCGACGGATGTGCCTCCTGCATCAATGAAACGAAAGCCGGCGCCATCAACAGGTTGGTGGCTGCGCCGCCGCCGCCGAAGGCCTCCGCCATCGTATCCAGCAATTGCGAGCGGATGATGCAGCCGGCCCGCCAGATCTTGGCGATGACCGGCAGCGGCAGGTTCCAGTTGAATTCCTTCGACGCGCCGCTCATCACCGCGAAGCCTTGCGCGTAGGCGGCGATCTTGCCGGCAAACAGAGCCAGCTCGAGATCGCCGAGCAGGGCGTCCCTGTCTCCGGAAATCTTGCTCACGCCGCCGCCATAGACCTTTTCGGCGGCAAGCCGCTCGTCCTTGATCGATGACAGCACGCGTGCCGCCACAGCCGCCTCGATCGCGGTGGCCGGGATGCCGAGCTGCTGCGCCTCGATCACCGACCATTTGCCGGTGCCTTTCTGGCCGGCGCGGTCGAGGATGATGTCGACCACCGGTTTGCCGGTCTTGGGATCGTCGGCGGCCAGCACCTTGGCGGTGATCTCGATCAGATACGAATTGAGCCTGCCCGTGTTCCACTGGGAAAACACCTCAGCGATCTCTTTCGGCCCCATGCCGAGCCCGTCGCGCAATATGCCGTAGATCTCGGCGATCATCTGCATGTCGGCATATTCGATGCCGTTGTGGATGGTCTTGACGAAATGGCCGGCGCCGTCGGTGCCAAGCCACGCCGCGCAAGGCTCGCCCTTGAACTTGGCCGAGATCGCGGTCAGCACCTTTTCGACGCGCTTCCAGGACTCTTCGGTGCCGCCGACCATGATAGAGGGACCGTGGCGTGCGCCCTCCTCGCCGCCGGACACGCCCATGCCGATGAAGGTCAGGCCCGAATCGGTAAGCTCGGAGAAGCGCCGCATCGTATCGCGGAAATTGGCATTGCCGGCGTCGATGACGATGTCGTTGGCCGACAGCACGCCGCGCAATGCCGCGATCTGCTCGTCGACCGGCTTGCCGGCCAGCACCATGATGATGATCGGCCGCGGCGGCCGGATCGCGGCGGCCAGTTCTTCGAGGCTGTAGCAGGGCACCACCCTATCCCGAAGCGCGCCGGCATTTTCGACAAAGGCATCGGTGCGCGCCGCGGTGCGATTGAAGACGGCGATGCGGTGCCCCTTCTCGGCGATATTGAGCGCCAGGTTGGAGCCCATCGTGCCAAGGCCGATCAGGCCTATTTCGGCTTTTTCCATCGTTTCTTCCCTGCTTTCGGATCTTGTTGGTTTGAGCCCGCGATTGGGTTGGACGCCCATTCTTGATGGCGATGATTGACGGGGGTTCGCGGCCGCGTCAACCGCCTCGCCGAATTGTCTTGCAGCCGGGGCGTGTTGAGATGCAGGTCAGGCCGAGCCGGGGTCGAAGACGGGCGCGTAAGCGACCAAACAGGTGATTTCCGAGAACCGGAGCGGAGCGTACTCAAAGTACGTGATCACCGGAAGCGCAGGATACCGCCATTTGCAGGCCGGCATCACCTGAATATCAGCACGTCACTCCGGCCTGATGTCGATCGGCGCCTCTATCTTCACCATCTCGAAATCCGAGACCAGGATATCGAGCCGCGCCGTCCACCGGCCAGCGACCGGAATGACGAGATCGTCGACGCGCCAGGTGCCGTCGCCAAGCCTCGTCGCCGGGCGCTTGATGGGTTCGATGCCGGAATCGGGCTTTGACAGCACCAGCGTTACCTGCTTGGCGTCGAGCGGGCCGAAATCGCCGGTCATGATGAAGATCGAAGCGGCAACAGGCCCGGCATGGCCGGGCGCAATGCTGAGGTCGGCCATCGCTTGCAGCGTGTGGATATGCACCGATGCCGGCTGTGCCGCGGCGATCGCCAGCGCGCGCGGCGGCGGCGTGAAGCGCCAACCGGCGGCGATGCCGAAGATCGCCAGCACGATCAGCACCTCGATGCCGATCGAGCGGGCCAGTCGCCTCTGGACTTCCGTCTTTCCCGCCTCGGCGGGGACCGTAAGCTTGAAGCGGTTGACGGCAGCGAGCGTGAACAGAAAGACGAGCAGCACGAGTTTGATCAGCAGCAGCCGGCCATAAGCGGTATGGACCAGCGCCGACGGCGTTTGCACCTGGATGACGGCGAGCACGATGCCGGCTGCCGCAAGCACGACCACGACGGGCAGGATCGCTCGCGAAAACCGGCGCAGCAACGGCCCGGCTTCGGCCGGCTGCCGTTTCAAGGTTAGACCGAGCGGCATCAGCGCGCCGGCCCAGACAGCAATGCCGACGCCGTGCAGAAACACCATCGGCCTTGTCAGCCATTGCGGCTCGGCGGCACTGGCATGCCCGCTGGCGGCAAGTGCAGCGCCGACGCCGACCAGTCCGGCCAAGGCCAGCGGCCTTGCGTCGGCGGGCGGCACGACCAGCGACAACAGGCCAAGGCCGAGCGCCATCAGCGCGATCAGCACCGTCCAGCCAAAGCTGGTACCGAGCGCGGTCTGCCAGATGACCGGCTGCGCCAGCCGGGCGAGCGGCGCACCGAGTGCATCCAGCCCCTGGAAACCGAGCGACAGCGGTGCCGCCGCCAACCCGCACAGGATCGCAGCGACGATCATGTTCCGGCCGGATCGCCCGCCTTGCGCCAACCAGGCCTGCGCAAAGGCACCGCCGACCCCGAAAAACAGGCCGATGTATAGAAAAACCTTGCCGATCCAAATCGCCGTTCGAAGCCCCCGGTCGACGGCTTCGGCAACGGTCGGCGCAGCACTCGATGCACCGACCGAGAACAGCACCGAGCCGCCGACCGGATGCCCGTCGGCGGAGATTGCCCGCCAGCTCAGCACATGTGTGCCCGACGTGAGCGCCTGCGGATTGTCGATCTCGACGGTCTGGCCGCTGAGCCGAAAGGACGTCAGCGGAACCGCCGTGCCGTCGGGCCGCACCAGCGTCAGCACCAGCGGCGAAACCGGCTCGCTGAAGGTCAGCGACATCTGCGACGGGCTCTGCGCCAGCACCGCACCGTCAGCCGGCTCGGCCTTGATCAGCGCCGCATGGGCGAAGGCCGGACCAGGCATGGCAATGGTGGCAAGCAGCACGATGGCGGCCAGCAGGCCAGCCACAAGCCGGCCAGAATAATTGCCGGCCATGCAAGCTTGCCGCAGGAAGGATGCCGCGCTCATCTCACCGCCAAGAGCAGCGGCGCGCTCATCCGCCAGAGCGCGCCGCTGGAGCTCACTTCGGCAGCAGCTTGAGGCCGGGCGCCGGAAATTCCAGCGCGTCCTCAGCCTGCCCGAACGCCGGAATCTCGATCCAGCGATCGGCAACGCCGTCACATTCCTGCACCACCGGGAAATGCAGCGTCTGGCCTGCCGGCAGGTCGGACGCCAGCGTCGCGCGAAAGACGAATTCGTCGTAGAATTCGTCCGGCAGGCTGCCGGCGCTCCAGTCGATCTCCTTGACGCCGCTGGTCACTGCCTGGCCGTAGAGCTGGTAGGACTTTTCGTATTTGCCGTTCTTGACCTGTAGTGTCCAACCTGGCTTCGGCATCGGTTTGACCGAGAGCACCCCTTCCGGGATCTGCACGCGCAGCGCGGTCGTCGCCTTGCCCTCGCAGCCATGCGGCACCCGAAGAACCGCCTTGTAGGTCGAGCCCACCGCCGCCTCCGGCGTTTCGAGCGTGATGTGGGCAAAGGCCGCGCTGGTCCCGAGGACAAGAAGCACGCAGCCGGGCAAAAGAGATTTCTTCATGATGGTACCTCTCGAAGCGGCCAAGTCAGTCGTCGTCCTGGGGCGCCGCGCTGCCGATGCCTTGCACGGCGAATTCAATCTGCACGGGCCCGGCTTTTTCGAAGGTCAGCGTGGCGGAGAACGTTTCGCCCTCCTTGGGCTGCCGCTTCAAATCCATGAACATCAAATGATAGCCGTTAGGCGCCAGCGCGACCTTGCCGCCAGCCGGGATTTCGAGGCCGCCGGTGACCGGCCGCATCGTCATGACGCCATTGCTGACGCCCATCTCGTGCAGTTCGGCCTTGGCCGAAATGTCGGAGGTGATCGACAGCAGGCGATCCGCCGCACTGCCTGTGTTGGTGATGGTGAAGTAGCCGCCGGCCACCTTGGCGCCGGCTGGCGTGGCCCGCGACCACGGGTGCCCGATCTCGAGATCGCCAAGCTTGAACTCGTGTGCCAACACCGTCTGGGCGCTGGCGAACAGGAGGGCAAGAACGCAAAGGGCGACGCCGAGACGCTGCTCGAAACGACCCAGTGCGAAGCGCCTGCGGCTGGATGCGGCAGCGCGAAAAGAGTGAGACATGATTGCTCCGTGGACTTTAAGGGGGATCGCGCCGATGGCCGGCCGCGAACGATGTCGATAAACGCGCCGGCAAAGCGTTGCGCGGCGCGAACCAGAACGGATCAGGCCGTCGCCGGTGGTGCACGCGGATTGGACGGAGTGCGGGCGCGGGCGAAATCGCGATGCCGGAAGGCCGGCAGGAAAAAGGCGATGGTTTCGATGGAAAGGCTGCGAGCCAGGCTCCCGGCTGCATCCAGCGACGCGTAGACCGCCGAAACGAGATTGCAGCCAAGCATGCAGCAAGCCGGCATGTGCTGCTGATGCGGATCGCCGGCGGGGAGTTGCGCCGCACCGTCATGGGTGCAGATCGTGTTGCCGAAAGCATCGAATTGCGAGGCGTTGGGTGCGACGCCGGAAGCAAACGCGCCGAATATCGACTGGAGCATGAAAAGCCACGCCGCGGCGAACGCGACCGGCATGCTCCATCGTCTCCGGCGTATGGTCAAGAACCAGCCTCTTCACGCAGCAACGTCAGCTCTCTAGCACGGAGCCGGCGGCCGGAAAATCGCCAAAACGCTGCTGCGGCAACGCAACACAATCACGCGCGTTGCGGCTGCCTGCCCTCGGGAATGGACGTCAGCAGCGTGTGGCGGGCCGATTTCAGGTGCTTGCGGCAGGCGGCGTCGACCTTGGCGAGATCGCGCGATTTGAGCGCGGCGATATAGGCGAGATGCTCCTGGACCGCGACTTCGTTGCGCTCGCGCTCCTGCGCCTTGTTCCACTGGTAGTGGTAGTGGAAGATCATGGCGATGACGTCGTAGAAATCGACGATGAAGCGGTTGTGCGACGCCCGATGGATCAGCCGGTGAAAGCGCTCGTCAAGCTCGGAGAATTCGTTGAAGCGCACGGCGATCTCGCGCTCCAGCCGGTGATGCTCGTCTTCCAGGCGGTCGAGGTCGGCCCACACCGGGCTGTCCTCGGGCAGAGCGGCAAAGGCTGCGGCCGAGCGCAGTTCGAACATCTCGCGGATTTCGGTCAACTCCAGCGCGAAGGCGCGGGTAAAGCCTTTCAGCACCCAGTGGCTGTTGCGGCGCTTCTCGATCAGCCCAAAGCGCGAGAAGCGGATCAGGAATTCGCGCACGCTGGTGGTGCCGACGCCGATCTCACGCGCCAGTTCGAGCTCGTTGATCTGCATGCCGGCTTCGGCACCGCTGGCAAGCAGCCGCCGCATGAAGGAGCGCTCGATGATCTCGGCCAGCGTGTCGGTTTCTTCCTCGGGGAAGAAATCGTCCGGTCGCGGTTCGCGCAGGACCGTCTTGCTGCGCTTGTTCCAATCGATCAGCCCGGTTTCTTCCATGCGCGCAAGGATAGTGCGGACCGTCGTGCGGCTGACGCCGAGCAGCGTACCCAGCTCCGGCTCCGAAGGCAGGCTCCTGGTTTCGTCGAGCAGCCTCAGACCGCGATTATAGGCGTCCTTGTAAACGTTGTTGCTCTTCGACATCCCCTGCCCCGTGGCGCATCGGCGTTTGCGGCCAGTGTGAAGCGTTTCTCGCGCATGAAACCGGTACCTTTTCGGAAAACATCATGCGCAACGCTAGTTTTGGTTGTAGAGCCTACTTCTCGCATCCAAAAGACGCGTCGCGCTCTGGCGAAAAAACAATTGACGCAAAAATGTTTTTTCACGATAAAAGACATTATATGTTAAGAGCCGCGTGTCAATCCGCTCGCGCACCCAGGAACACACCCAGGAAGCTCCCGTGAACGCCGCAAACAGCATTCTTCTGTCTCCCGCCGACAATGTCGCGGTCGCCAATGGCCGCATCGAGATCGGCACCGTGCTGCCGGGCGGCGCCGTCGCCGCCGCAGTGATCGAGCCGGGCCACAAAGTGGCGATCAAGCCGATTGCGGCCGGCGAGGCCGTGGTCAAATACGCCCAGGCGATCGGCCGCGCCACGCAAAACATCGCGCCCGGCGAGCATGTCCATTCGCACAATCTGGTCTTCGAAAGCGGGCGTTTGCCGGTGGTGCCGCCGAGCGAGGCAGTGCATGCGACCGAGGCCGACCGCGCCCGCACCTTCATGGGCTACCGCCGCGCCGACGGCCGCGCCGGCACGCGCAACTTCGTCGGCATTCTCGCCAGCGTCAATTGCTCGGCCACCGTCTGCCATGCCATCGCCGACGCCGCGAACCGCACCCTTCTGCCGCAATATCCCGGCATTGACGGCTTCGTCCCGATCGTCCACGGCCAGGGCTGCGGCATGAGCGCCACCGGCGACGGCATGATGGTGCTACACCGCACGCTGGCCGGCTACGCCCGTCATCCGAATTTTGGTGGTGTGCTGATGGTCGGGCTCGGCTGCGAGGTCAACCAGCTCACCCTCTACGGCCAGAAGGGCGTTGCCGCGGGAAAACGTCATTTCAACATCCAGGAAGCCGGCGGCTCGCGCAAATCGGTCGAGAAGGCGCTGGTCGTGCTGGCCGAGATCGCCGAGGAGGTCGGCAAGCTTCAGCGTGAGCCGATCCCGGTCAGCGAGATCGTCGTCGGCCTGCAATGCGGCGGCTCCGACGGCATGTCCGGCATCACCGCCAATCCGGCGCTGGGTGCCGCGGTCGACATTTTGGCCGGCGTCGGCGGTGTCGGCATCCTCTCCGAGACGACGGAGATCTACGGCGCCGAGCACCTGCTCGCTTATCGCGCCGCAACCCCCGAGATCGCCGCCAAGCTCGACGGTTATGTGAAATGGTGGGAAGACCACGTCGCCAAGCATGGCGCATCGATCGACAACAATCCCTCACCGGGTAACAAGCGCGGCGGCCTGACCACCATCCTGGAAAAGTCGCTCGGCGCGGTCGCCAAGGGCGGCCAGACGCCGCTCAACGGCGTCTTCGGCTATGCCGAAAAGGTCACCGGGCACGGGCTGGTGTTCATGGACACGCCCGGCTACGACCCGGTCTCGGCCACCGGCCAGGTGGCGGGCGGCGCCAACGTCATCGTCTTCACCACAGGCCGCGGCTCCTGCTTCGGCTGCCGGCCGACGCCGTCGATCAAGGTCGCCAGCAACTCGACCATGTATCACACGATGGAGGAGGACATGGACGTGAATTGCGGCGTCATCGCCTCGGGCGAAAAGACCATCGCCGGCATGGGCCGCGAGATCTTCGAACTGATCGTCGAGACGGCTTCGGGCCGCAAGACCAAGAGCGAAGAGTTCGGCTACGGCGACAACGAGTTCGTGCCGTGGCACCTCGGAGCGACGCTCTAAGCCGGTCGCAAACACCTGACGTGATTGCCAGGTGTCACAGTTCGTACACCCCGAAAAAGAATGAACATTCCATATTGACTGTATGATGGAATTAATATTCCATGTGACATATTGGAGGAGATTGGCAGCGGAGTTCCGAGGGAGCAAGCTTTCCCGCCCAGCCATTCGAGCGGCCATCAAACATCGCTTGCGCCGACCGAGGTGATGCACTATCAAAATGCGGTAAATGTTTTTTATTGATAAAGTTCCGTTTGGGCCGCGCCATCCGAATGGAGCTTCCGTAACATTCACCGGGCGACTTAGGGAGGACTCCTAATGAAATTCGTGACCAGCATTCTCAATCGCCGCGCCTTCGTGGCACTCGCAGCCGCCTCGATGCTTGCCGGCGTGATGCACTCGGCCCCGGCATCCGCGGCCGACGCGACCATTCCGATCATCGTCAAGGACACCACGTCCTTCTACTGGCAGATCGTTCTGGCCGGCGCCCGCAAGGCCGGCAAGGATCTCGGCGTCAACGTGCCGGAGCTCGGCGCCCAGGCCGAGACCGACGTCAACGGCCAGATCTCGATCCTTGAAAATGCCGTTGCCGGCAACCCGGCGGCCGTCGTCATTGCGCCGACCGAAGCCAAGGCGCTCGGCAAGCCGATCGACGAGGCCGCCACCAAGGTCAAGATCATCGGTATCGACTCCGGCGCCGACTCCAAGGCCTTCACCTCGTTCCTGACCACCGACAACATCCAGGGCGGCCGCGTTGCCGCTGACGGCCTTGCCGCAGCCATCGGCGAAGCCAATGGCGGCAAGGTCGAGGGCGACGTCGCCCTTATCACCGCTCTTCCGGGCGCCGGCTCGCTCGAACAGCGCGCCCAGGGTTTTAAGGAACAGCTCGCTGCCAAATATCCGGGCCTCAAGCTGGTCGCCGACAAATACGCCGACGGCCAGGCCACCACCGGCCTCAACATCGCCACCGACCTGATCACCGCCAACCCCAACCTCAAGGGCATCTTCGCCTCCAACCTGATCATGGCGCAGGGCGTCGGTCAGGCGATCGCCGAGAACAGTCTTGCCGGCAAGGTCGGGCTGGTCGGTTTCGACAGCGACGAGAAGCTGATCAAGTTCCTCAACGACGGCGTCATTTCGGCTCTCGTCGTTCAGGATCCGTACCGGATGGGCTATGACGGCATCAAGACGGCGCTCGCCGCCTCGAAGGGCGAGAAGGTCGAGGCCAATGTCGATACCGGCGCCAATTTGGTTACCAAGGCCAACATGAAGGATCCGAAGATCGACGCGCTGCTCAACCCGAAGCTCGACTGAGCATAGCCGCAAGTGAACTGTTTCCGGGGCCTTTTCGCCCCGGAAACATCCCACTCGTGCCAATCGCGAGGCCAATCTTTGGTGGCCAATCTGGGAGGATTGTCATGATGTCGACGGCGCAGGAACTCCATCCGGCCCCAACGCTGGAACCGGGCAGGACCATCCTCGAACTCCGCGGGCTGGAAAAGCGCTATCCCGGCACCCATGCGCTGAAGCCGGTCGATCTCGCCTTTAAGGCCGGCGAGATCCACGCCATCGTCGGCGAGAACGGCGCCGGCAAATCCACCCTGATCAAGCTTCTTACCGGCGTCATGCCGCGCACCTCCGGCGATGTCATCTGGGAGGGCAAGCCTGCCGCATTGGCAACGCCGCATGAGGCGATGGCGCTCGGCATCAATGCCGTGCATCAGGAAGTCGTCCTATGCCGCCATCTCACCGTCGCCGCCAACATGTTCCTCGGCGAGGAGGATTCCCGCTTCGGCATCCTGCAGCAGCGGGCGATGGTCAGGCAGGCGCAGAAGATCATCGACGATCTCGGCTTCGACCTGCCGGCGCATGTCATGCTGGGTGACCTGACCATCGGCCAGCAGCAGTTGATCGCCGCCGCCCGCGCCACGGTGCGCGGCACCAAATTCCTGATCTTCGACGAGCCGACCGCCTATCTTACCCGTAAGGAGGCCGACCAGCTGTTCACGCTGATCCGCCGGCTGAAGGGCGAAGGCGTCACCATCATCTACATCAGCCATCGCATGGAAGAAGTGTTCGAGCTCGCCGACCGCGTCTCGGTGCTGCGCGACGGCACGCTGGTCGGCACCAGGAACATTGCCGAGACCAATGACGCCGAGCTGGTCAAGATGATGATCAACCGCTCGATCGAGCAGGTCTACCACAAGGAGCATTTCACCCCCGGCGCGACCGTCGTCGAAACCAGGAACCTGTCCGGCAAGGGTTTCGAAAATGTCTCGATGTCCGTCCGCGCCGGCGAGATCGTCGGCCTCTACGGCCTGATCGGCGCCGGGCGCAGCGAGTTCGTCACCACGCTCTATGGCCGCCACCGCAAATCGGCCGGCCAGATCCTCTGGGGGGGCAAGGAGGTCAAGGTCAATTCCGAACATGACGCGATCAGGCTCGGCATGGCGCTGGCCCCGGAAAGCCGCCGCGACCAGGGCCTCTGCCTCAACCTGCCGGTCGGACTCAACCTCAATCTGCCGATCTACAAGCGCATCTCGAGCAATCTGCTGATCTCCCGCGCGCAGGAAAAGGCGCAAGCCGATCGCCAGATCGCCGACCTGCGCATCAAGACGCCGACGCGCGGCGCGCTGGCCTCCAGCCTGTCCGGCGGTAACCAGCAGAAGATCGTCATCGGCAAATGGCTCGCCCATGGCGCCAAGCTATTCATCTTCGACGAGCCGACTGTCGGCGTCGACGTCGGCACCAAGGCCGAGATCTACCGCCTGTTCGGCGCGCTGTTGTCCAAGGGAGCCGGCATCATCCTGATCTCGTCCTACCTGCCCGAGGTCTATGAACTCGCGGACACGCTGCACGTGTTCCGGCGCGGCAAGCTGGTGGCCACGCACGGCTTTCGTACCGCTGACCACGAGGCGATCCTCACCCAGGCGCTGGCCGAGAAACAAGAAAAACCGGGAGGACGGATATGAGCACCGAGGCGATCGCTGCCGAAAGGCCGAAACGCAACTACAACGCCCTGTTCGGGCTGACGCTGCTGGCGCTGCTGGTTCTTTTATGGATCATCCTGTCGGTGGCGACGCCAAGCTTCGCCTCCGCCAACAACATCTCCAACCTGTTGCGGCAAGGGTCGATGATCGCCATCCTGGCGGTCGGCCAGACCTTCGTCATCATCACCGGCGGCATCGACCTTTCCGTCGGCGCCGTGGTCGGCTTCGCCACCGTCATCGTCGCGATGCTGATCAACGCCGGCACACCGGTTTTCCTCGCCATCCTGATCACCTTGCTGGTCGGCGTCGCCATCGGCATGTTCCATGGGTTCGGCATCGTCAAGATGGGCCTGCCGCCCTTCATCATCACCCTGGCAACGCTGACCTCGCTGCGCGGCATCGGTCTGTTGATGACCAATGGCAACTCGATCTCGATCAACAACGACGCCTTCCAGACGTTCTCGCGCAGCTCCTTCGCCGGCGTCCCCAATCTGTTCTGGATGGTGATCCTGGTCGGCATCCCAGCCTACATCTTCCTGCACCACAGCCGCTGGGGCCGCTATCTGTTCTCGGTCGGCTCCAACGCCGAGGCGTCGCGCCTGTCAGGCGTCAACGTCCAGCGCACCATCTACATGGCCTACACGCTGTCGGGCCTGTGTGCGGCCTTCGTCGGCGTGCTGCTTGCCTCGCGCATCGGCATCGGCAATCCGACGCAGGCCGAGGGCTGGGAATTGCAGGCGATCGCCTCCTCGGTGATCGGCGGCACCTCCCTGTTCGGCGCTGTCGGCTCCGTGCACGGACCGCTGCTCGGCGCCTTCATCCTTGCCACCATCAACAACGGCGCCAATCTGCTCAACGTCAACGCCTTCTGGCAGCGCATCATCACCGGCGTGCTGATCATCGTCATCGTCTATTTCGACGGGCTGCGCCGCCGCGGCAAATAGACTGCCTCCCAACAACCGCCGGCCTCGCGACAGCAGGGCCGGCGGTGCCATGAACCGACTGGATTGAAGCATGAAAGCCGTCGTCTGCCGCTCGCCCGGCGAACTTGTCCTCGAAGATCGTCCGGCGCCTGGCGCGCCCCCCGCCGGCTGGGCGCTGGTCGCCGTCAGCCATGTCGGCATCTGCGGCACCGACTATCACATCTTCGAAGGCAAGCACCCGTTCCTCGCCTATCCCCGCATCATGGGCCACGAGGTTTCCGGCACCGTGATCGAGGTTGGCGAGGGCGTCGATCTCGCCGTCGGCGAAGCGGTGGTCGTCAATCCCTATCTCGCCTGCGGCAAATGCATCGCCTGCCGGCAAGGCAAGCCGAATTGCTGTGTCATGATCGAGGTGCTCGGCGTCCACCGCGACGGCGCGATGTGCGAGCAGATCCTGGTGCCGGCGCAAAATCTTTATCCGGCAAACGGCTTGTCGCTGGCCGATGCTGCCGCCGTCGAATTCCTGGCGATCGGCGCCCATGCCGTGCGGCGCTCGCTGGCTGATCCAGGTGCGCGCACGCTGGTCATCGGCGCCGGCCCGATCGGGCTCGGCACGGCGCTGTTCGCCCGCATCGCCGGGCTCGATGTGACGCTGCTCGACATGAGCGCTGAACGGCTTGGCTTTGCCGAAAGCGAACTCGGCTTCGCGACGCTCGACGGCTCGCGGGGCGCTGCTGCCGACCTGGTGCGGGAAGCAACCGGCGGCGACGGCTTCGACGTGGTTTTCGATGCCACCGGCAACACCCGGTCTGTGCAGTCGGCCTTCGCTCATGTCGCGCACGGCGGGGCGCTGGTCCTGGTCAGCGTCGTCAAGGACGACATCGCCTTTTCCGATCCCGAATTCCACAAGCGCGAGATGATGCTGATCGGCAGCCGCAACGCCCTGCGTGCCGATTTCGATCATGTCGCCGCCTCGATCCGCAACGGCGCGCTGCCGCTGGCAAAGCTGGTCACCCACCGCACCACGCTTGGCGAGACGCCGCACGACCTCGCCCGCTGGGCGCATGAGAAGTCCGGCCTGATCAAGGCCGTCATTCAAGTCGGATGATGCCAGGGCTGCCGCATCTCAGAGCGCCGACAATTTGAGCTCGATCCGCTCGGCCGGGAAGCGCGACTCCGAAAACTGTATCGGCTGACCGTCGGGCGTGACGTTGACGGCGACCGTCACCAGCACGATGGCGCCGGGCTGCAGCTCGAGGTCCGCAAGGTCGGCGGCATCGGCATGGCGCGCCGACAGCACGGTCGATTGCCTGAGATAGTCGTCGATGCCGAAACGTGCCAGCGATGCGGTGATCGAACCGGTTTCCGCCATGGCGGCATCGATGCCGGCAAAGCGCCTGGCATCGAACCAGCCGGCCGCGCGGGACACCGGCATTCCATCGGCTTCGCCGCGCGTTTCCAGGCGTATCACATCGGCCCCCGTCGCAAGGCCTAAGCCCTCTGCGACACGACGGTTGGCCGGCTCGATCGATGACGCGAGCAAGGTGATATGCCGCTCGGACGCCTGTCCTTGCAATCCCTCGGAAAAGCGGGTGCGGGCGCCGATCGGATAAGACAGCCGCTTGCGCGACAGCACGAAGGTGCCGCGCCCCTGCTCCGCCCTGAGCACACCCTCCTGCACCAGCGCTGCGATAGCGCTACGCACCGTGTGGCGGTTGACGCCATAGCGTCCGGCCAACGCGATCTCCGGCGGCAGCGCGGCATTCTCGGGAAAATCGCCGGCGGCGATCGAATGCAGTATCTGGTCGGCGATCTGCCGCCACAGCGCGACACCGCTGCGCCGCTCGATGCTGTTGGCTTGTCCGATCATCTCCCGCCCCAATTCCTCGCGCCGATCTTTTGGCCCGTGTCACGTGCCCGTCATGGACACACGCTAGATAGTGGATATAATTTGTATAGTTGTCTATATCAATAGACAAATGAACGCAGACGAGGAGCACCGGCCATGCGAGGACGGGAAGCGCGAGAGCAGGCGGAGCGCAAGGCCGTGATGGCGACGCTGGCGCAATCGGCCGGCGACGACATCGTCCGCCTCTGGGACGAAGCCGGCCTGCCTTGCGAAGCGGAACTTCTGCGTGGCCCCGAAACCGGCCTGGTTACGGTACGCGGCCGCATCGGCGGCGGTGGTGCCCCTTTCAATGTCGGCGAGGCGACGGTCACCCGTGCCACGGTGCGGCTTGCGTCCGGCCATGTCGGCCACTGCTACGCGCTCGGCCGCGACAAGCAGAAGACAAGGCTGGCGGCAATCGCCGATGCGCTGTGGCAAGACCCGGCCCACCGCAATGAGGTCGAGATCAGGATCGTTGCGCCCTTGCAAGCGGCACTGGCCAAGGCGCGTGAACAGCTCCGCGCCGAGACGGCGGCGACCAAGGTCGATTTCTTCACCATGGTGCGCGGAGAAGACTGATGGATATCGCCACTCAATCTATTGAAGGCGGCTTCGCCGATCCGGTATTCAACGCGCAGACTGTATTCCGCGCCGTCATGGATGCGATGGCGCGGCCGGGCAGCGTGCAGCCGCTGCCGGCCCTCGCCCACCCCCCGGCGCCGCTGTCGGCCACCGCCGGCGCCGTTGCGCTGACGCTGTGCGACAACGACACGCCGCTCTGGCTCGACCCGGCTTTGCAGGCGTCGGCGGTGAAATCCTGGCTTGGCTTCCATACCGGCGCGCCGCTGGCCAACACCCCGGCCGACGCGCATTTCGCGCTGATCGCCACGCCGGCCGAGATGATGGCGCTCGACGGGTTTTCGCAAGGCACCCAGGATTATCCCGATCGTTCGACGACGCTGATCCTCGAGGTCGGCGATCTCATCTCCGGCGCTCCGCTGCTGCTCGAAGGCCCGGGCATCGAGAAGACTGCGACGATCGCGCCGGCGCAAATGCCACGCCATTTCGTCGAACAATGGAAGCAGAACAACCAGCGCTTTCCCCGCGGTGTCGACATCGTCCTCGCCACCCCTGACGGCGTTGCCTGCCTGCCGCGCACGACGCGCATCAAGATCCATGGAGGCGTAGCATGTATGTTGCGGTAAAGGGTGGCGAGACGGCCATTCGCAATGCTCACAAACTGCTCGCCGACCGCCGGCGCGGCGACCGTTCGGTGCCCGCACTTCGTCTCGACCAGATCGTCGAGCAACTGGCGCTCGGCGTCGACCGGGTGATGAGCGAAGGTTCGCTCTACGACAGGGAATTGGCGGCACTCGCCATGGTCCAGGCGCGCGGCGACATGATCGAGGCGATCTTCCTGGTTCGCGCCTATCGCACCACGCTGCCGCGTTTCGGCTACACCAGGGCGATCGACACCGGCACGATGCTGGTCGAGCGGCGGGTGTCGGCGACCTACAAGGATCTGCCCGGCGGCCAGTTGCTCGGCCCGACTTTCGACTACACCCACCGGCTGCTCGATCCCGAACTTGCTACCGGCGGCGATGTCGCCGAGCCGGAACAGCGTGCAGGCGAAGCGGAGGCGATGCCGCGCGTCTCGGCCATCCTCGCCCGCGAAGGCCTGATCGAGCCCGACGGCGACATGCTTGGGGATCATACCCCCGGCGACATCACCCGCGAGCCGCTCGAATTCCCGATGGCGCGCGACATCCGACTGCAGGCGCTGTCGCGCGGCGACGAGGGATTTCTGCTGGCGCTCGGCTATTCCACCCAGCGCGGCTACGCGCGCAACCATCCCTTCGTCGGCGAGGTTCGCATCGGCGAGGTCGAACTGGAACTGGACGTGCCGGAACTGCCCTTTGCCGTGCCGCTCGGCAGCATCCGCGTCACCGAATGCCAGATGGTCAACCAGTTCAAGGGCTCGGCCAAGGCGCCGCCGCAATTCACCCGCGGCTACGGCCTCGTCTTCGGCCAGAGCGAGCGCAAGGCGATGGCCATGGCACTATGCGACCGCGCGCTGCGCGCCTCGGAGTTGGGTGAGGATGTCATCGCCGCCGCGCAGGACGAGGAGTTCGTCATCTCGCATTCCGACAATGTCCAGGCGACCGGCTTCGTCGAGCATCTGAAGCTGCCGCATTATGTCGACTTCCAGGCCGAGCTCGACCTCGTGCGCCGCATGCGCACCGAGCACGACGCCCGCGAAAATGCCGGCAAGGGCGAAGAGAAGAGGCAGGCAGCGGAATGACTTCAGTTAGCTCCACCACCGTGACCTCCCCGTCTGGGGAATGGCCTCCGGATCCGCCGTAACCGCTACTGCCGCCAATGGTCTCGCCTTGCGCGCCTTCCCTCGGCTCGGGAAGAACCATTCTTCGAAGCACAAAGGCAACCACCCCGACGAACACCAGCAACAGGATTCCGAGGCGCATCCATCCGGTCGGGGTCATCGGAGCCCAGCCCCTTTTCCGTGTCTTGGAACTCAATTCGGTAGCACAGAGCGGAAGCGATCGCCATGACCGACATCGCCATCTACAACTTCGCCTATCTTGACGAACAGACCAAGCGGATGATCCGTCGGGCGATCCTCAAGGGCATCGCCATTCCTGGCTATCAGGTGCCGTTCGCCTCGCGCGAAATGCCGATGCCCTATGGTTGGGGCACCGGCGGCGTCCAGGTCACCGCTTCGATCATTGGCCCGGACGATGTGCTCAAGGTCATTGACCAGGGCGCCGACGACACCACCAATGCCGTCTCGATCCGCGCCTTCTTCAAGAAGGTCGCCAATGTCGCGGTCACCACCGAGACGGCGAAGGCGACCATCATCCAGACCCGCCACCGCATCCCTGAATATCCGCTGAGTGCCGGTCAGGTGCTGGTCTACCAGGTGCCCATCCCCGAGCCGCTGCGCTTCCTCGAGCCGCGGGAAACGGAGACGCGCAAAATGCATGCGCTGGAGGAATACGGCCTTATGCATGTGAAGCTCTACGAGGACATCGCCAGGCACGGCCGCATCGCCACCACCTACGCCTACCCGGTCAAGGTTGAGGGCCGCTATGTGATGGATCCCTCGCCGACGCCGAAATTCGACAATCCGAAGATGCACCGTTCGCCGGCTTTGCAATTGTTCGGCGCCGGCCGCGAAAAGCGCATCTACGCGCTGCCGCCCTTCACCGATGTGGTCAGCCTCGATTTCGAGGACCATCCGTTCGAGGTGCAGACCTTCGACCAGCCCTGCGCGCTGTGCGCGGCCGAGAACGTCTATCTCGACGAGGTCATCCTCGACGACCATGGCGGCCACATGTTCGTCTGCTCCGATACCGATCATTGCGAGAAGCGGCGCGCGGAAGGCCACCGCGGCCATCTCGCGCCCGAGACCCATCTTGCCCCAGGAAAAACGGAGCCGGCGCAATGATCGACGAACCGCTGCTGCGCGTTTCGGCACTGTCCAAATTCTACGGCTCGCGCGTCGGCTGCGAGAACGTCACTTTTGACCTCTGGCCGGGCGAAGTGCTGGCGGTGGTCGGCGAATCCGGTTCCGGCAAGACGACTTTGCTCAACTGCCTGTCAACTCGACTGCTGCCCAGCTCCGGCACCGCCAGCTACCGGATGCGCGACGGCCAGTTTCGCGAACTCTACCGCATGAGCGAGGCCGAGCGCCGCTTCCTGATGCGCACCGATTGGGGTTTTGTCCATCAGAACCCGGCCGACGGGCTGCGCATGACGGTGTCGGCCGGCGCCAATGTCGGCGAGCGGCTGATGGCGGTCGGCGACCGTCACTATGGCAGGATCCGCGCAACGGCGGTCGACTGGTTGTCTCGTGTCGAGATCGACGAAGACCGCATCGACGACGAGCCGCGCGCCTTTTCCGGAGGCATGCGCCAGCGCCTGCAGATCGCCCGCAACCTCGTCACCGGGCCGCGGCTGGTGTTCATGGACGAGCCAACCGGCGGCCTCGACGTCTCGGTGCAGGCGCGCCTGCTCGATCTGTTGCGCGGCCTGGTCACCGATCTCGGCCTGGCCGCCATCGTCGTCACCCACGATCTCGCCGTGGCGCGGCTGTTGTCGCAGCGCATGATGGTGATGAAGGACGGCCGCGTCGTCGAAAGCGGCCTCACCGACCGCGTCCTCGACGATCCGCGCGCGCCTTATACCCAGTTGCTTGTCTCCTCGATTCTGCAGGTGTGACGATGATTGCTCCGGCGTACCCCCCTCTGGCCTTCCGGCCATCACCCCCTCAAGGGGGGAGATCAGCAGCTTTTATGTCCCGCCCGTTCTGCGACACAGGAGAATGGCGAAACCGAATGCGACAGCCAATCTCCCCCCTTGAGGGAGAGATGGCCGGCAGGCCAGAGGGGGGTGTTGGCCCGCAGACGAATGACGATTGGAGAACCCTCTGATGGCAACCCCGCTCGTTGTCTCCGATGTCGCGAAGAGCTTCACCATGCATCTGCGCGACGGCATCAAACTGCCGGTGGTCGCCCGTGTCTCGTTCGCGATCAGGGCCGGCGAATGCGCCGTGCTCGGCGGCCCGTCCGGCGCCGGCAAGAGCTCGATCCTGAAAATGCTCTACGGAAATTATGCCGCCGATGAAGGCCAGATCATCGTCCAGCACGAGGGCGGGCTCATCGATCTCGCCTCGGCCAGCCCGCGCACCGTGCTTGCCGTGCGCCGGCTTACCATCGGCTATGTCAGCCAGTTCCTGCGCACCGTGCCGCGTGTCTCTGCGCTCGACGTCGTGGCCGAACCGCTGGTCGAGCGCGGCGAGGAGCGCGAGGTCGCGCACGGCAAGGCACGCGCCTTGCTGGCGCAGCTCAACCTGCCGGAGAAGCTCTGGGCGCTGCCGCCGGCGACGTTCTCCGGCGGTGAACAGCAGCGCGTCAACATCGCGCGCGGCTTCATCACCGAGCATCCGATCCTGCTGCTCGACGAGCCGACCGCTTCGCTCGACGCCAGGAACCGCGATGTGGTGATTTCCCTGATCGCCGCCAAGAAGGCAGCGGGCGTCGCTTTGCTCGGCATCTTCCACGATCACGACGTGCGTGAGGCGGTCGCCGACCACGTCATCGACGTGACGGCTTTTGCCGCCGGGAAAATCGCCGCATGACCAGGAAACTGTCGGAGGCGCCGCTGATCCACGAGACGGCGGAAGTCGAGAACTCGACGCTTGGCCGCTGGACCGAGATCGCCGAGCGCTGCCGGGTTTCGGAAAGCACGCTCGGCGACTATTCCTACATGATGCAGGACTGCGGCGTCTGGTGCGCAACGATCGGCAAATTCGCCAACATCGCCGCAAGCGTGCGCATCAACGCCACCAACCATCCGACCTGGCGGCCGACGCTGCACCATTTCACCTATCGCGCCTCGGATTATTGGGACGACGCCAAGCACGAGAGCGAATTCTTCGCCAGGCGCCGCGCCAAACGCGTCACCATCGGCCACGACACCTGGCTCGGCCACGGCTCGACCATCCTGCCGGGCGTCACCGTCGGCGATGGCGCGGCGGTCGGTGCCGGCGCGGTGGTGTCGAAGGACGTCGCGCCCTACACCATCGTCGCCGGCGTACCGGCCAAGCCGATCCGCGAACGCTTCGACCGCCGCACCGCGGAGCGCTACCAGGCGCTCGCCTGGTGGGACTGGGACCATGCAAGGCTGCGCGCCGCGCTCGACGATTTTCGGGAATTGTCGGCGGAGGCGTTTCTGGAGAAATATGGCGGCTGAGGGTCGTGAATGGTGAATGGTGAATGTGAATGGGGGCAGCGGACAGGTTTCGAGGCTCAGGGAAGCCGTTCTTATCACCATTCACCATTCGAGCTTCTCGCGCCGAGTTGATCCCGCCCCGCTCCAGGCTGTGGGCAGTAACAAAACTGACATCGTTCCGACACCGCAGGTTCATGCGGCTGCGCTAGCCAGGGTAAACAGACCTTCAATTGCGATTGGACTGGAGCCTGCACCATGTCAGCTACGCTCGAAATCCGCGGCGTCACCCGCCGGTTCGGCAAGAACACCGCCGTCAGCAATGTTCACATCGCGATTCCGCAAGGCCAGATGGTCGGCATCATTGGCCGCTCCGGCGCCGGCAAATCGACGCTGCTGCGCATGATTAACCGCCTCATCGATCCCAGCCAGGGCTCCATCCTGTTCAACGGCGTCGAGGTCTCCGGGTTGCGCGGCTCACCGCTCCGGCGATGGCAGCGCGACTGCGCCATGATCTTCCAGCAGTTCAACCTGGTGCCGCGCCTCGATGTGCTGACCAATGTGCTGCTCGGCCGGCTCAATCACCGTTCGACCGTGTCCAACCTATTTGGCATGTTCTCCCGCGGTGAATGCGCCGAGGCGGTTGCAGCCCTCGAGCGCCTCGACATCGCCCGCACCGCCCTGCAGCCGGCCGGCACGCTTTCCGGCGGCCAGCAGCAGCGCGTTGCGATTGCGCGCGCCATGATGCAGCAGCCGAAGGTGTTGCTGGCGGATGAGCCGATTGCCTCGCTCGATCCGCTCAACGCCAAGGTGGTGATGGATTCGCTGCAGGACATCAATTTGCGCGAGGGCATCACCGTCATCACAAATCTGCATACGCTGGATACGGCCCGCACCTACTGCAACCGCATCATCGGCATGGCCGCCGGCAAGGTCGTCTTCGACGGCCCGCCTGAAGCCCTCAACCGCGAGGCCGTGCGCATGGTCTACGGCGCCGACGGCAATGGCGGCGAAATCTCCGAGGCCATCACCTCCACCAGTGTCGCCATCAAACAGAAAATCGCTGCATCCGCCGGACCGCTCGAGCCCGCATTCCCGGGATATTGAGAACGGCCTGATCGCCCGCCCGCGTCAAAGGCACCTGTCAAAAAATTCGAACGCTACCGGCGCGAGGCCGGGACCAACAGGAGAGAGATAATGTTCAGGAAGATGGTTTTTGGCGCCGTTTCATTGCTCGCCATCGCGGCAAGCGCCGCTCACGCCCAGGATATCAAGGAATTCCGCATCGGCATCCTTGGCGGTGAAAACGAAGCGGACCGGCTGCGCAACTTTCAGTGCCTCGCCGATCACCTGAAGTCCGAATTCGGCTTCGAGAAGGTCTCGCTGTTCCCGGCCGCCGACTATGACGGCGTTATCCAGGGCCTGCTCGGCGGCACGCTCGATTTCGCAGAGCTTGGCGCGTCGGGCTATGCCAGCGTCTACCTCAAGGATCCGAACGCCGTGACCCCGATCCTCACCACCCAGCAGACCGACGGCGCGACCGGCTATTATTCGATCGGCCTTGCGCTGAAGTCGTCCGGCATCACCGACATCAAGTCGGCCAAGGGCAAGAAGCTCGGCTATGCCGACCCGGATTCGACCTCCGGCTACCTGATCCCGCTGACCCAGATCCCGAAGGACACCGGCGCTTCGAACGAAACCTTCTTCGCCTCGACTCAGTTCAATGGCGGCCACGAGAACAACCTTCTCGCGGTTCGCGACGGCAAGGTCGACGTGG
The DNA here is from genome assembly GCF_040322715.1 of Mesorhizobium sp. M0106. Classification (NCBI taxonomy): domain Bacteria; kingdom Pseudomonadati; phylum Pseudomonadota; class Alphaproteobacteria; order Hyphomicrobiales; family Phyllobacteriaceae; genus Mesorhizobium; species Mesorhizobium sp. M0106. The sequence goes on from NZ_JAMYUA010000001.1 coordinate 338,908, forward strand.
CGGTTGACGATTCCTCGGGCATCGGCGACTTCAAGAACGGCTACACCTCCGGCACCTTCCACAAGGAAGTCGCCAAGGGCGCCGTGGACCCCAACGATTTCGTCGAAGTCTGGCGCTCCGGCTCGATCCCGAACGGCCCGCTGGTCGTGCGCACCGCACTCGGCGGCGATATGAGCGCCAAGCTCGCCAACTTCTTCACCAGCCTGCCGGCCAAGGACAAGCCTTGCTTCGAGGCCATCGAAGGCGGCGATTTCACCGGCTACGTTCCGGTGAAGCCGGACTTCTACAGCGTCATCGTCGAAGCCCGCAAAGCCGCGATCGGCGGCTGACGACAATTGCGGAAAGGGCGGCGTCCAGTAGAGCGACGTGCGTCCACTTGGACGCACAAAGTACGCTCTAACACTTAGATGCCGCATCGTGCTTTCCGAAAGTCGACTTTCGGGCCGATGCGGTCGCCACCTTTTTTTGTCCGCTCGTGATCCCGTATGACCTTCGCCGCTACAATTCGTTCAGACGCGGTCCGGCAGGCAGCAGACGCCTGGCGACGCCAGACGTTCTTGCGCCGGTTCTACACGGCGCTCGGCATCGGCTCACTGCTTGTCGCCATGTGCACAGCCATGTGGTTCGCCGACGAGGCCAATGCCGGACATTTCTTCGATCGGCTGCCGCACATACTGGATTTCCTTAGTTGGCTTGTTCCCAAGGACTGGAACGACGTCTGGCGGGCGCTGTTCGACATCACATCGCCGCACGACAAGGGCAGCCAAGAGTTCAACTTCCCGCTTGGCCGCGTCTATCTCTGGGGCGGCTTTTATCTACCCGAATATTTCGAGCTGATGCTCACCACGCTTAACGTGGCGCTGGTTTCCACTTTCATCGGCTTTGTCTTTGCGGTGCCCTTTTCCTTCATCGCCGCGCGCAACTTGACGCCGAGTCCGGTGCTCAGGCTCGTCGTCAAGCGCTTCATGGAACTGCTTCGCGCCTTCCCCGAGATCGTCATTGCCGGCCTGTTCGCAGCCATCCTCTCGACCGGCCCGGTCGCAGCCATTATCGCCATCGGCCTGCATTCCATCGGCGCCCTCGGCAAGCTCTTCTACGAGATCAACGAAAACATCGACATGCGCGCCGAAGAAGGCCTGCGGGCGGTCGGCGCCAACTGGTTCGAGCGCGTGCGCTTTGCCGGCCTGCCGCAAGTGCTGCCCAATTTCATGTCCTACACGCTGCTCAGGATCGAGATCAATGTGCGTATCTCGACCATTATCGGCGCGGTTGGCGGTGGCGGCATCGGCGAGGAACTGAAGCTCTCCATCTCGCGCGGCTTCGGCACCAAGACGCTGGCATTGGTGCTGCTGCTGTTCACGACGATCTTCCTCGTCGACCAGTTTTCCGCCTGGCTACGCCGCAAGCTCGTCGGCGAGCAGGCATTCATGATGGGTGCCTGAAGTGGATTCCGGTTTTTGGAAAAGATCATGGCAAATCAACAAGAAGACTGCCCATGGCCGCAATGACCGCCGATGAGATGCGGTCGATCGAGGAGCGCTTTCCCCAAGTGTTCCGGCGGCCCTTGTACAAACGCTTCGGCCCGCTGGTCCTGTTCACCGGCATCCTGCTCTATCTCCTCTACGCCTTGTGGTTCTTCAGCCTGCCGCAAGTGTTGAGGGAATCGCACTGGGAGCGCCTGCCGCTCTTCCTGACGCAATGGATCAGCTACGATCTGCAGCCGGAATTCCGTCTCGACCAGCCTCAGATCACACCCAGATACCCGCGTTTTTCGGCGCTCGGCGAAGACCCGCATCCCGATTGGGTCATCACCAACGCCAACGGCTCCTACACCATCCTGATCGACGGCCGGGCCAAATCGGTCACCTTCGACAAGACCGAGGCGACGCTGGTCGCCAATGGCCAGACGGTGCCGGTGTCCTTGGCCAGCGGCAAACCGGTAATATCCGGCCCGGTGCCGGAGTGGATCACCGCGCATGACGATGAGATCGTCGCCAGGATGGGCTTTGCCGGCGAGGTCCGTATAACCGTCGATCGCGTCAAGGTCCGCAAGCGCTTCCTCGGCTGGGCGAATTTCGTCTTCGACACACGCTCGCCCTTCTTCGGCAAGTCGCCCGGCGAGGTGGTCTCGTTGCTGATGTCCGGACCCCAGCTCAAGCCGGGCACATCAAACATTGCGCTGGCCGCCGACAATATCTGGAACAACGCCCAATGGCAGCATGGCGACGTCTGGACGAAGCTGTTCCAGACCATCGTCATGGCGTTTCTCGGCACCTTGCTCGGCGGCATCGTTGCCTTCCCGCTCGCCTTCTTCGCCGCCCGCAACATCACCCCGAGCGGCCTGCTTAGCCAGGTGCTAAAGCGGTTCTTCGATTTCATGCGTTCGGTCGACATGCTGATCTGGGCGCTGTTCTTCACCCGCGCCTTCGGCCCGGGGCCGCTTGCCGGCAGCGCCGCGATTTTCTTCACCGAGATCGGCACGCTCGGCAAAGTCTATTCGGAAGGCCTCGAGAACATCGACGACAAGCCACGCGAGGGCATCCAGTCGACCGGCGCCAACGGCTTGCTGGTGCAGCGCTATGGCGTGCTGCCGGAAGTGATCCCGGTCTTCATCAGCCAGACACTCTATCAGTGGGAATCCAACACCAGGGGCGCGACGATCATCGGCGCCGTCGGTGCCGGTGGCATCGGCCTGAAGCTCTGGGAGGCCATGCGCACCAATTCCAACTGGGCCAATGTCTTCTACATGGTGCTCTTGGTCCTGCTCGTCGTTTTCATCTTCGACAACATTTCCAATTTCCTGCGCCGCCGCTTGAGCAGGACGATCCACGACTACAACCGGATCCAGGCCGGCCAGGGCTGACGGGGGGCGTTGCGCAGGCGTGCGGTTAGGGCGCCTTCCTCCATCCATTCCTGATATGCCTGTAGCCGTCGCGGTAAACAGCTTCCGGGCCTTCGGAAAAGTCGCGCCACACCTTGGTGGCCGCGGCCAGATCCTTCAGCGAACGCCCGAACGCCTCGATCGTCAGCCAATCGTCGTAGCCGCTCTTGCGAATGGCGGAGAAAGTCTCCTTCCAGGGGACGTGGCCGCGGCCCGGCACGCCGCGATCGTTCTCCGAAATATGGATATGGACGATGTTCTTGCGGTTGCGCATATAGGCGCCGATCGGGTCGGCCTCTTCGATGTTGGCGTGGAAGGTGTCGTACATCGCCTTGATGTGCGGCCGGTCGATCGCGTCGATATGCGCCGACAAATCGTCCATCGTGTTGAGCAGATAGCATTCGAAGCGGTTGAGCGCCTCCAGCCCGATGGTGATGCTCTTGTTGCCGGCATAGTCGCCAATGGCGCGTTGCGAAGCGATCGAACGTTTTTTCTCGGCCGCCGTCGGCCCGCTGCCGGAGAAGGCTCCGAGTGTCGAATGCAGCGGGCCGCTCAACGTGTTCGCGCCAAGCGCCTGAGCGCAGTCGATCGCCGATTTCATGTAGTCGATCCCGGCCTTGCGCGTCGAGGCGTCGGCCGAGATCAGGTTCATCGCCGGATCGCCCATCGCCGAGACGGCGGTACGTTGCAGCCCGATGCGGTCGAGCAACTCACCGAGCTTCTTGTAGTCGTCCGGCGTGCCGGAGAAGACCGGTATCTCGACGCCGTCGAAGCCGGTCGCCTTGATATCCCTCAACAACGGCTCGTGTTTTTTCGTGACACTGGTCGTCCACAACAACATGCACATGCCGATTTTCATCGACGCCCCTCCCCTTTGACGGCCGGGCTTGCTCCTCCGGCGACTTCGCCACAAGCCCCCTCATCCGGCCACTTCGCGGCCACCTTCTCCCCGCTGGGGACAAGATGCAGACGCCAACGCAGGCGATCTCCTCTCCCCTCGGGGAGAGATCGGAATGCCCCGAATTGCCCTTGCAATTCGGCTGGCAATCCGGGTGAGGGGGACTTCCCGTTAACCGGACGCAGTGATTAAAGTTTCGTCCATACTCCATTCTTCTTCGCCGATTTCACGCAGGCCTCGATGAAGGCCATGCCTTCGACGCCGTCTTGCACAGTTGGGAAAACGACATCCTTAGCCGGCTTGCCGCCCTTCCGGCGCGCCGCACGAATGGCCCGCGCGGCTTCCTGGTAGATGTTGGCGAAACCTTCGAGATAGCCTTCCGGATGGCCTGGTGGAACGCGGCTGACGCGCCCGGCAACGGGCAACGCTCCCGCGCCGTTTCGGGTGATCAACTGCTTCGGCTGGCCGAACGGCGTGTACCAGAGATAGTTCGGATCGGCCTGCACCCATTCGAGCCCGCCCTTCGAGCCGTAGATGCGCAATTTCAGGCCGTTCTCGTGGCCGGGCGCCACCTGGCTTGCCCAGATCATGCCCTTGGCGGGGTGCGACCCGCCGACCGGCTTGAAGCGCAGCAGCACATTGATGTTGTCGTCGAGCAGCCGCCCCGGTACGAACGCATCGAGATCGGCCGACAACGAATCGAGCTCCAGCCCGGAGACGAAACGGGCGAGGTTGTAGGCGTGCGTGCCGATATCGCCCAGCGCACCGCCGGCACCGGCCTGCTTGGGGTCTGAGCGCCACGCAGCCTGCTTCTGGCCGGTGGCGGCCAGATCTTCGGTCAGCCAGTCCTGCGGATATTCCGACTGCACGATGCGGACATCGCCGAGCTGTCCTTTGGCCACCATCTCGCGTGCCTGCCGCACCATCGGATAGGCGGTGTAGTTGTGCGTCAGCACAAAAACTTTGCCGGTCTTCTCGACCAGCGCGGCCAACCTCTTCGCCTCGGCCAGCGACGTCGCCAGCGGCTTGTCGCAGATGACATGGATGCCGGCCTCGAGAAAAGCCTTGGCTGCCGGCACGTGCACATTGTTCGGCGTGACGATGGCCACCGCCTCGATGCCGTCCGGCCGCTCGGCCTCGGCCTTGGCCATCTCGGCATAGGAGCCGTAGCTGCGCGCCGGATCGAGCCCAAGCTCGGCCGCCGAGGCCTTGGCGCGCTCCGGATTCGACGACAAGGCGCCGGCAACCAGCACGAACTCGTTATCAATGCGCGCCGCGATGCGATGCACCGCGCCGATAAAGGCGCCTTGTCCGCCGCCAACCATGCCGTAACGGATCGGACCGCCTCCCGTTTCCGTCTTCGATGCGCCAACCATGATTTTCTCCCTCGTCACTGAAATACCCCTCCGCTTGAGGGGAAGGTGGCCCGCAGGGCCGGGTGGGGTTGGTTCATGCCGAGCTCTACGCCTAGCGACCCCACCCCGATCCGCTGCGTGGATCGACCCTCCCCTCGAGGGGGAGGGATATCTGTGCTAGATCCCCATCATGCCGCGCAGCACCTTTTTATCGGTCGTGCCGCCGGCGAAGTCGTCGAATGCTTTTTCCGTCACCCTGATGATGTGGTGCTGGATGAAGGGAGCGCCTTCGGCAGCACCATCCTCCGGGTGCTTGAGGCAGCATTCCCATTCCAGCACCGCCCATGAATCGTAATTGTATTGGGTGAGCTTGGAGAAGATGCCGCCGAAATCCACCTGCCCGTCACCGAGCGAGCGGAAACGCCCGGCACGGTTGGTCCAGCTCTGGTAACCGGAATAGACACCTTGCCGCCCGGTCGGATTGAACTCGGCATCCTTGACGTGGAACGCCTTGATCCGCTCGTGGTAGATGTCGATGAATTCGAGATAATCGAGCTGCTGCAGCAGGAAGTGCGACGGGTCGTAGTTGATGTTGCAGCGCTTATGGCCGCCGACCGCATCGAGGAACATCTCGAATGTCGCGCCGTCGAACACGTCCTCGCCCGGATGGATTTCGTAGCCGACATCGACGCCGTTCTCGTCATAAACGTCGAGGATCGGCTTCCAGCGCTTGCCGAGTTCGGCAAACGCTTCCTCGATCAATCCCGCCGGCCGCTGCGGCCAGGGGTAGAGGTATGGGAAGGCCAACGCTCCGCAAAACGACACCGACGCCTTGAGCCCGAGATTCTTCGACGCCTTGGCGGCGAACTTCATCTGTTCGACCGCCCATTGCTGCCTGGCTTTTGGATTGTTGTGCACCGCAGCCGGCGCGAAGCCGTCGAACTGCGCGTCATAGGCGGGATGCACCGCCACCAGTTGCCCCTGCAGATGCGTCGACAGTTCGGTGATTTCGACGCCGGCATCGGCGCAGATGCCCTTCACCTCGTCGCAATAGGCCTTGGAGGAGGCTGCCTTCTCGAGATCGAACAATCGGGCGTCCCATGTTGGGATCTGCACGCCCTTGTAGCCCAGACCAGCCGCCCATTTGGTGATCGAGGCCAGCGAATTGAACGGCGCGGCATCGCCCGCAAACTGCGCCAGGAACAGACCAGGCCCCTTCATCGTCGTCGGCATCGGCATCTCCCTATGTTTCACGACCAAGCATAGCGCCGATTGAAAACAGGGCCAGCGTCTTTGGTCTCTTTGCACAGCGCGCTCAGCGCTGCTATTCTGGTATTACCAAATGCCGAAATCTGGTCAAGCCATTTGACACGCTGCCGCGGTCCTGCAACCATGCCGAGTTAAGCCACATGTTTAAGTATAATCAATAGCATAGACAGGAGCCAACGCTTGATGGCAGCACTTCTTGCCGTCCAGATGAAATTGCTGTAGACCTCCCATCAAGCCCAATTGGTCGAACCAGTTTGCGAAAAAATGCTGGGACGCCTTGGGGAGGAATCATGCGGCGGCTTCGGCAGAGTGCGCCGCAGGCAAACTGGTACAGGCGATTCTGGGAAGGATAGACCATGCATCTTTCGACGCACAATTGGATGCGGGCGGAGCCGCTGGAAACGACGCTCAAGCGTATCAAGAAATTCGGCTATGAGTCGATCGAGATTTCCGGCGAACCCGATCAGTACAAGCCCAAGGAGACGCGCGCACTGTTGAACGAGTACGGCATTCGCTGCTGGGGAGCGGTGACGCTGATGCTGGGCGAGCGCAATCTCGCCGCCAAGGACCAGGGCCAGCGCGAGCGCTCGGTGCAGTATGTCAAGGACGTGCTGACCATGGTCAGCGAGCTCGACGGCGAGATCATCACGCTGGTTCCGGCCACCGTCGGCAAAGTGGTGCCGGACGGCACCGAGGAAGAGGAATGGAAATGGGTGGTCGACGCCACCCGGGAATGCTTCACCCACGCCAAGAAGGTCGGCGTCAAGATCGCGGTCGAGCCGCTCAACCGCTTCGAGACCTATCTGTTCAACCGCGGCGCCCAGGCACTGGCGCTGGCCGATGCGGTCAGTCCCGAATGCGGCGTCTGCCTCGACGCCTACCACATCCACATGGAAGAATTTAACGTCTACGACGCCATCCGGCAGGTCGGCAAGCGCCTGTACGACTTCCATGTCGCCGACAACAACCGCTTCGCCGCCGGCCTCGGGCAGATCGACTGGCCGAAGATCGTCGGCACGCTGAAGGAGATCGGCTATGACGGCGCGCTGACCAATGAATTCGTCGCCCCCGTCGACCGCACGCCGGCTGCCCCCTATCCCGACATGGTCGAACGCAACCCCGTCGACATCTCGCCGGAGCAGCTGAAATTCATTCAGGACCACGGCTCCAGCGTGCTCACGGAGAAATTCTACACCGACCAGATGCGCATCAACGCGGAAACGCTGCTGCCGCTGATCAAGTAGCCGAGCCGTTTGGAAAAGCCCTTCCGCCTCACCGCGGCCGGGCCGAGGATGAACATGCGCATCAAGACGGTCCAAGCCTGGTGGGTCCGCATACCGATCGAAGCCGCGAAGCAGCACCGCAGCGACTTCGGTCAGGTGGCGACGTTCGACGCCGCCATCCTGCGCATCGTGACCGACGACGGGCTGGTCGGCTGGGGCGAGGGCAAGAATGCCGCCGGCAGCGCCGGCAGCTATGGCGCCCTTGTCCATTTGCTGAACTACGAGGTCGGCCCGCAGCTGGTCGGCCGCGACCCGGCTGACATCGGCGTCATATGGGAGATGCTCTATAATGGCACGCGCCACGACAGCGCCGCTCGCGCTGGCCACGCCATGCCGCAATTGGCGCGACGCGGCATGAGCATCGCCGCTATCAGCGCCGTCGACATCGCATTGTGGGACATTCTTGGCAAATCGCTCGGCGTTCCGGTCTGGCGGCTGCTCGGCGGCCGCAAGCTGGACCGCATGCCGGCCTATGCTTCCGGCGGCTGGGCCACTGCGGAAGCCATCGGCGACCAGCTGCAGTCCTACATCACCAAGGGCGGTTTCAAGGCGCTGAAGATGCGCGTCGGCGCCATGGACGGCGCCCCACATATCTCGGCCGCTCGCGTCCGTGCCGCCAGACAGGCGCTCGGTCCCGATATCGACCTGATGGTCGACGCGCACGGCACCTACACGGTGGCCGAAGCCAAGCGCTTTATCCATCTCGCCGGCGACCTCGATCTCGCCTGGTTCGAGGAGCCGGTGATCGCCGACGACAAGCCCGGCATGGCCGAGGTGCGCGCCTGCGGTTCGATCCCGATCGCCACCGGCGAAAGCGAGGCGACGCGCTATGCCTTCCGCGACCTCGCCGTGCTCAAATCCGCCGATATATTCCAGCCGGATCCGGCCTTTTGCGGTGGCATCAGCGAGGCGATGAAGATCGGCACCATCGCCAGCGCCTTCAATCTGCGCTTTGCGCCGCATCTTTGGGCCGGCGCGCCCTGCTTCTTTGCCGGGCTGCATGTCTGCGCTGCTTCGCCGGCGAGCTTCACCGTCGAATATTCGCTCGGCGCCAACCCGATGATCCACGATCTGATCGAAGAGACTGTCGAAGCAAAGGACGGTATGGTAGCGATCCCTGATAGACCCGGGCTGGGATTCACCATTTCGGAGCGGTTCCTGGAGGCGCACGCGCAACACGGCTGACATGAAAGAAAAGAACCTTCTCGCGGAACTCGCCGCCTATCTGTTCTCCCATTCGGACAAGGAGACGGGCCGCACGCCGTCGGAGCGCGAACTGGCAGAGCATTTCGGCGTCAGCCGCGGCCAGATCCGCGAGGCGCTGGCCATTCTCGAGGCCATGCGCATCGTCGAGCGACGGGCGAAATCCGGCATCTACATCGATACGAAGCAGGCGAGCGTCGAGGCGATGGCGCTGTTCGCCCGCGCCGGCCTGCCGCTCGATCCCGTCCAGATCTACGAGACGGTCGAGTTGCGCAAGATCCACGAGATCAAGGCCGCCGAACTTGCCTGTTCACGCGCCACCGAGGAGAATTTCGAGCGGCTGCGCGAGATCCTGAAGGCCTCCGAGGATCGCATCGCCGCCGGTGAAGGGCTTGCCCGGGAAGACCGCGAGTTCCACCTCGAGATCGTGCGGGCGACCAAGAACAGCGTCTTCCACAATATCTGCAGCGTCTACTACATGATGGGTGAACTGCGCCTGCCGATCTATTTCAACGATCCCGAACGCAGCGTGCGCTCCCATGCCGAGCATATCCAGATCTACGAGGCGCTGCTGCGCCGCGATGGCAATCTCGCCCAGGCGCTGATGAGCGCCCACCTGCAAGGCGCGGAAAGCTACTGGAAGGGGCTGATCGAGGGGCGTGGGGCGGAACCGGAAAGCCCTGCGCTCGAAAAGGCCTGAAATGCCCAAGATCCTGTCAACACACAGACTGCACCCTCGTGCCGCTTCCATGCTGACCGGGGCCGGCGAACTCGTCGTTGCTTCCGCCCTCGATGCGGCCACGCTGGCCGCCGAGGCGAGGAACGCCGATGTCATCATCGTTCGCGCTCCCTTGCCTGCGGCGCTTTTCGAAGGCGCGAAGAAGCTCAGGGCCGCGATCCGCCACGGCGCCGGGCTGGACATGGTACCGATGGAAGCGGCCAATGCGGCCGGCGTGCTGGTGGCGAATGTGCCGGGGGTGAACGCGCGATCTGTCGCCGAATATGTGATGTTCGCGGCGCTGGCGCTGCTTAGGCGCTTCCGTGTGTTGGACCGCGACTTGCGTGCGAAGGGCTGGCTGGCGGGCCGCGAACACACGGTGGTGGCCAGCGAGCTAGCGGGCAAGACGATCGGCATTGTCGGCCTCGGCGCGATCGGTCAGGCGGTTGGCCACATCGCCGCCCATGGGTTCGATCTGAATGTGGTGGCGACGACGCGCAGCATGCGGCCGGCGCCGGACAGGGTCGGCTTCCTGTCGATCGATGCACTCATCGAGCAGAGCGACATCATCGTTCTGTGCTGCCCGCTGACGCCCGAAACACGGGGGCTGATCAGCCGCGAGCGCATTGAGCGGATGAAGCCGGATGCGCTGCTGATCAATGTTTCGCGCGGGCCGGTGATCGATGACGACGCGCTGATCGAGGCCCTGCAGAAGGGCCGCATCGGCGGCGCTGCGCTCGATGTTTTTGCTACACAACCGCTACCGCCCAACCATCCTTATTTCGGCTTCGACAACGTCATCGTCACCCCGCACATGGCTGGGATTACCGAGCAGTCGATGATGCGCATGGGCGTCGGCGCGGCTGGCGAAGCCTTGCTGGTGCTGGCCAACAGATTGCCGGTCAATCTGCGCAACCCCGAAGTGGTCGAGCACTACCGGCGGCGGTTCCCTGCCGATTTCTGAAAGCGCCCCAATTTTCCCGAATTCGCCGGCGATGGTGCCAGCATGGCAAGCGTCACAAAATTCCTACTGACCGCCGGCTTCTGCGTGGCGACGGCGCAAGCCTTCGCCAACGGACAGGGTAGCTACGTGTTCTGCGACAACGGCATACGCTGCGTGGCGGCACCCTGTCCATCGAACAGCGCACTCGACCTCGCTGCTGGGAAGCTCATCAAAGGCGTTTCAATCGACATCGATCGCCTGCCGCAGCAAGACAAGGCGCTCGATCTTTCAGACAAGCTCTATGCCGGCAAGGTCGTTGTTGTCGGCTCGATCGAGAACCGCACCCGGACCTTCAACGGCAAGCGGTACATCCTGCCTTGGCTGGTCGCCACCAGCATCGAACGCGCCGCCAAGGACAGCGAACGCGGCCACTGCTCGTCGCGCTGACACGCGCTATCCGATCAATTTGCAAGCAGCCCCTCCACGCCGGCTGCGATGCGCAGTAGGTGGTGGTCATGGCCATTGCGCGCCACCAGCATCAGCCCGGCCGGACGCGTCATTCCCGGCATCGGCAGCGAGATGGCTGATAGATCGAACTGGTTGGCGACCTGCGTGTTGCGCAGCAGAAGGCCTTCCGTCCTGTTGCACAGAGCCTCGTCGCTGGTCATCGACACGATCGTCGGCGCCGTCACCGGTGTGGTCGGCAGGGCCAGCACGTCGACCGACGCCAGCCGGTCATCCATCGCGGCGGCCAGCGCCGTGCGGCGGCGCATTGCCCTGATATAGACCGTGGCCGGAATGGCGGCGGCGCGCGACAATGGCCCGCTTACCCGCGGGTCGACCGGCCTCGTCGCTCCCGTCGCCAGCCAGTCGGCATGGATCTCCGCCCCTTCCATCGCCGCGATCGACGCGCGTTGGGTTGCCACGCGCAGATCGGCAAGCAGGTCGTCGATCGACAGCTCCACAAGCCGTGCGCCGCTAAGCTCTATCTTGCGCAGACACCGGTCGAACGTCGTCGCGACCTCTTCCTGCGTATCATCGAACAGCACGCCGCGCGCAATACCGATGCGCAGGCCGTCCAGCGGCAGCGGCAACAGTGCCGCCAGGTTTTCGCCCGACATCACTGCATCGGCCGCCGCACATTCGGCGACGGTGCGGGCCAGCGGACCGATCGAGTCCAGCGTGGCTGACAGCGGAAACGCACCCGCAAGCGGCACGCGCCGCGCAGTCGGCTTGAAACCGACGACGCCATTCAGCGATGCCGGAATGCGCACCGAACCACCGGTATCGGAACCGATGGAGATTTCGCTGGTGCCTTCGCCCACCGAAACGCCGGCGCCTGAGGAGGAGCCGCCCGGAATACGGCTGGCATCGCTAGCATTGCCGGGCGTGCCATAATGTGGATTGACGCCGATCGCAGTAAAGGCGAACTCGGTCATGTTGGTCTTGCCGAGGATGATTGCGCCGGCCTGGCGCAACTGTTGCACGACAATGGCATCCCGCAGCGCCGGCGCTGCGTTGGCGAGCAGCAGAGAGCCCGCCGTGGTCGGCTCGCCGGCGACATCGAACAGATCCTTGATCGAGACGATCGCCCCATCGAGCGGCCCGAGCGTGACGCCGGCTTTTCGCCGCGCATCGGTGGCGTCCGCCGCCGCCCGTGCGGCTTCCGGGTAGAGCTTTACGAAAACCCTCTCATCGTCGACGCGAGCGGCAAGAGGCGAAAGAATTGCTTCGAGGTGATCGCGGGCTGATTGCATTTTTCGGTGTCGGACTCCGCGCGCTTGCAACGTCTTAAGGTAGTAGCCAGAAACTGGCCGCAGGAGACATAGCCCGGCACGGTCGGATTTGCACCTGTCGAACCGAAGGAGGAAGGCCCGATGCTCTACCAAGGCAGCTGCCACTGCGGCAAGGTCGCGTTCGAGGTCGAAGGCGAGCTGACCGGAGCCGTTCGGTGCAATTGCTCGATCTGCTCGCGCAAGGGTGCACTGCTATGGGCAGTTCCGCATGAGAGCATGCGGGTGCTTGCCTGGGGCGATGATCTCGGCCGCTACAGCTTCGGCAACCATGTCATCGCCCACCGCTTCTGCCGCAGCTGCGGCATTCACCCCTTCGCCGAGGATGTCGGCGAAGGGAGCGGGCGAAGTGCCTATATCAATATCAATTGCATCGAGGCGTTGGACGTCGCCGCCGTGCCGGTCTTCGACTTCGACGGCCGTTCCGTTTAGGCCTTGGGGTCGTCGATCGGCTTGGGGCCAAGGAAGAACGCCGCCAGTGCCGCAAGCAACGTCGCCGCCGCGCAATAGGCGAAGGCGGTGGCAACGCCGGTATTGTCGACCAGCAGGCCGCCGAAGACGGCGCCCAACGCGATGGCGACCTGGAACGTCATAACCATGAGCCCACCGGCGCTTTCCGCCTGATCGGGGGCGGCCCGCACCAGCCAGGTCTGCAGCCCGACTGGGACGGCGCCGAAGGCAAAGCCCCAGCTGGCCACTGCTATTGCAGCCACGACGGGTGAACCTCCGACCACCAGCAGCAGGAGCGCCGAAAACGCGATCAGCAGGGGCGCCAGGCTGACGGCTGCCTTGAGGCTGCGTTCGGCAATGAAGCCGCCGGCAAAATTGCCGAAGAAGCCACCAATGCCGTAGGCGAGCAGCACAAGCGAGATCGTCTCGATGTCCAGCGCGGGCACCTTCTCGAGAAACGGGCGGACATAGGTGAAGCCGGCAAAATGTCCCGAGGCGACCAGCAGCACCACCAGCAGCGCCACCCTGATCATCGGCCGCTTCATCACCTCCAGCAGCGTACGAAAACCTGCCGTACCTGCAGGCGGCAGCTTCGGGATGGTAGCCACCTGCACCAGCAGCGCCAGCGCACCAACCACGGCGGCGATCATGAACGCCGTCCGCCAGCCCCAGATGTCGCCGACATAGGCGCCGACCGGAGCCGCGCAGACCGTCGCCACCGAAACGCCGGTGAGAATGATCGACATGGCACGCGGCATCAGCCGCATCGGAACGAGCCGCATCGCCATGGCTGCCGACATCGACCAGAAGCCGCCAAGACTGATCCCGAGCATGATGCGGGCAATCAGAAGAACGGGAAGCGAGGACGCAAACGCGGCCACCAGGTTTGACAGCACAAGCAGCACCGTCAGCGCCCACATGACCAGCCTGCGGTCCAGCCGCTTGGTGACAATAGCCATGGTCGGCGCCGCAATCGCGCCAATGACGGCGGTGGCCGTTACCGCCTGCCCGGCGGCGCCTTCGGTGATGCCGAGATCCTGTGCAAGCGGCGTCAGCAGGCTGGCAGGCAGAAATTCCGCGGTCACCAGGCCAAAGACTCCGAGCGCCAGGGAGACCACCGCCCCCCATGCGGGCTCGGATCGTTCGCCGGTTTCCGATGGGTCGAGAACGGCGTCCATGACGCCTGTCGCGGGTTCGGTCATGAGGGATCTCCGATCTGGTTGCAGCGCAGCATTTGGCTGCAATGCAACATAGGGAGTGACTGTCTGGAGTTTCCATGCTAGAAACACCATTATGCTTGACCGTTCGTCCAAAATTCCAATCACCGGTGATCCGCTGACAGACATATTGCGCGGATTGCGCCTCGAAGGCGTCGATTACGGCCGTTGCGAGATGAAGGAACCCTGGGGCATCCATTTTCCGGCTCAGGCGGCGGCACGGTTTCATTTCATCGGCCGCCAAGGCTGCTGGTTGCTGCAGCCGTCCGGTGAATGGGTCGAGCTCAAGGCGGGCGACGCTGCCTTGTTGCCGCGCGGCTCAGCCCACACGCTGGCGAGCGAGCCGGGTATCGAGGCGGCGCCGATCCACGGCTATGATGTCGAGGAAATCTGCAAGGGTGTCTATTGCATGTCGAATGACGGCATGCCCGGCTGCCGTCCGGGGACCTTGCTGTTTTTCGGCAGCATGTATTTCAATCTCGATGGCTTGCACCCCTTGCTCGGCATGATGCCGGACGTGATGCGCGCACATGAGTTGGAGGCCTATGAGCCAGGTATCCCGCATTTGCTGGAAGCGATGGCCCGCGAGGTGACGATGGAGCGCGTCGGCTCTGGCGGCATCCTGGCGCGGCTGGCCGATGTGCTCGCCGCGACCGTCATCCGCTCATGGGTCGAGCGCGGCTGCGGCGACTCTTCCGGTTGGATTGCGGCGGTCAGGGACCGCGAGATCGGCCGGGTGCTGGCCGCGATCCATCTGGAACCGAACCGCGACTGGACGGTGGAGGCTCTGGCGAAGATGATGGGTGCCTCGCGATCAGGTTTCGCCGAGCGCTTCGCAACCATTGTCGGCGAAACACCGGCAAAGTACGTCACGCAGGTGCGGATGCACCAGGCGAGGCAATGGCTGGTCCGCGACCGGCTCAAGATTTCCGTCGTCGCGGCGCGCCTCGGCTACGAATCCGACGCCTCCTTCAGCCGCGCCTTCAAACGGGTCATCGGATCGCCGCCCAGCCATTTCCGGGCCGAGGAACAGGCGGAGATCCGCCAGGCCGGCTAAACGTTGGCCGGCTTATTGCTCGGTGATGCAGGCCGAGCCGGCGCTGCTCTTGCAATATTTGCCGGAGGCCCCGCACCTGCCATCCGAGACTTCCACGACGGTGCCGCTCAACAACAGCTTGCAGTCGCTGGTGGACAGATTGACCGTGCCGTTGAGGTCCTTGATCTTCTTGGCGTCGACCTTCGCGCCGGCGACAACTTTCTTGGCTGCCTGCGCCTCGCCCAGATGCGCCGCCGACAATCCCATACCGGCGACGAGCAGGATCGTCGCAAAACTGCGGAACAGATTTCCCATAGCCAACCCTCCATTTTGGGCCTCCAAATTGGGCTTGCAAAGCCCGTTTGGGACCAAAGGATCAGCCTATTCGACAAATCGGAGCATCCGCATCCCCCGTACGGGGGATGACGGGAAGACTCGAGCATTTCGCAGCCAAGCGGAATCACGTGGCGTCGCACAAATGCGGCTAAAACACATGGATAGAGCGGCATGCACGGTTCACTTTGAACGTATCCCGCTCTAGCGCAGTAAAGACGCTTGTACTTAGCCGGCGTGACGCAGGCTTATTCCGCTGCCCTTGTCGAACAGCACCACCTTGTCCGGGTTCCAGGCAAAGCGCACCGGCTGCTCTATCTGGACGTCGGTCCTCGCAGGCACGGTGGCGCGCAGCATGGCGTCGCCGACCCGCAGCGTCAGGATCTTCTCGACGCCATGGTTCTCGACGTCATGGACCCGCGCCTCGACCGGCGCGCCGGTCTCGAGATAGACGTCCTCGGGACGAATACCGAAGACGAGCGGGCGCCCGTCGGTCGCCGCGCCCGTCTTTAGCCCCCACGAAGTCTTGGCACCCCCCGAAGTCTTGGCACCCCCCGCAAACGGCAATTCGAAATTGAGCGGCGCCATCACCGCACGTCCGTTGACGAGCTTGCCGTCGATGAGGTTCATCGGCGGCGAGCCGACGAAGCTTGCCACGTAGGTGTCGCGCGGATTGTTATAGATCTCGTACGGCGTGCCGGTCTGTACGATGCGGCCATGGTTGAGCACGCCGACCTTGTCACCCATCGACATCGCCTCGATCTGATCATGCGTCACGAACAGGAAGGTGGCGCCAAGCTGCATCTGCAGGTTCTTCAATTCGGTGCGCAGCGCCTCGCGCAATTTGGCGTCGAGCGCCGACAACGGCTCGTCCATCAGGAATACCCGCGGCTTGCGCACGATGGCGCGACCGATCGAGACGCGCTGCATCTCGCCGCCTGAAAGCCTGTCGGTCTTGCGGTCGAGCAGATGCTCGATCCTCAGCGTCCTGGCCGCGCGGTCGACACGATCCTTGATCTCGGCATCGGGCAGCCGGCGGATCTTCGGCTTCAGCGGAAATTCGAGGTTCTGGCGCACCGTATAGCGCGGGTACAGCGAATATTGCTGCAGCACCAGCGCCACGTCACGCTCGGCCGCGCCCCAGTCGGCGACATCGACGCCGTCGATGAAGACCTGGCCTTCGCTCGGTTTTTCCAGGCCGGCAATCATGCGCAGCGTCGTCGTCTTGCCGGCGCCGGTCTCGCCAAGCAGGACGAAGAACTCGCCATCGGCGATGTCGAGATCGAGCCCGGTCAAGGCGGTGTGATTGCCGAATTTCTTCGAGATGTTCTTGAGCTGGATGTGGGCCATCAGAGTCTCACTCCCAGCGATTTGCCGCTCGCCGTGTCGAAGAAATGCGCCTGGCTGGGATCGATTCTGACGAAGACTCTTTCGCCGGGGCCGCCGATGAAGCCGCTCTTGGTGCGCGCACGCAGCATCTTGGAGCCGACCTTGAGGTCGACGATGTCGAAGGACCCGAGCGGCTCGACGATCTGCGTCTCCACCGGCAAGAATCCCTCGGCGGCTTCGCGGCGGACGAGGACGCCTTCCGGCCGGATGCCGAGCGCGAGTTGGCTGCCGGCATGGCCGTTGAGCTTCGACAGCAAGGCGCGCGGGAATTCGAAACCGGCGGCCGCATCGCCGACCGTGACCGAGGCCGATGAGGCTTTCTCGGTCACCGAAGCGTCGGCGACGTTCATCACCGGGCTGCCTACAAATTGCGCGACGAAAAGATTCGCCGGATGCGAATAGACCTCGTCCGGCGAGCCGACCTGCTGCAGCACACCTTCATGCATGATGACGATGCGGTCGGCGAGGCTCATCGCCTCGATCTGGTCGTGGGTGACGTAGATGCTGGTCGAGCCCTGCTTGATGTGCAGCCGCTTGATCTCGGCCCGCATCTCCTCGCGCAGCTTGGCATCGAGCGCCCCGATCGGCTCGTCCATCAGCATCGCCTTCGGCCGCCGCACCAAGGCTCGGCCGATCGCCACGCGCTGCATGTCGCCGCCCGACAGCGCCGACGGTTTCTTGGCGAGGAGATCGCTGATCTGCAGCTTCTTGGCGACCGAGCGAACCTCGCTGTCGATCTCGGCCTTGCTCTTGCGCGTCGCCCTGAGCGGAAAGGCGATGTTCTCATAGACGCTCATATGCGGATAGAGCGAGAACGACTGGAAGACCATGGCGATATCGCGATCGGCGGCCTTGAGGTGCTGGACCGGCTTGCCGTCGATGAGGATGTCGCCGCCGTCGATCGTCTCCAGCCCGGCAATCGCCCTGAGCGTCGTCGTCTTCCCGCAGCCCGACTGGCCGAGCAGCACGATGAACTCGTTGTCGTCGATCTTCAGGTTGAGGTCTTTGATGACCTGGACGGCGCCGAAATATTTCTGGACGCCTCGAAGCTCGATCTGGGTCAATGCTGTGCCCCCGGATTTGCCCCTTGCCCGGTGCCGGCCTTCTCCTCCGGCGCGATCTTGGAGGTGATGTTGAAGCCGATCAGGCCGATCAGGATGATGGTCACGCCATAGCTGTGCAGCAGCATGTTCCACGGCTGGCAGAGCGCGATGATACCGAGCACCATCAGCACCTGGCTGCCCGGTTCGAGATATTTCTGGTTGATGTCGCGAAAGCTCATTTGCGGATCGCTCCAAACGACATGCCGCGCAACAGGTGGTTGCGGAGCAGGAAGGTGAAGATCGCGACCGGCAGCAGGAACAGGAAGGTTCCGGCGGCAATCACCGTCCAGTCCGGCAGGCCGGAACCGATCTGGCTGGGGATGAAGGGCGGTGCTGTCTGGGCACGGCGGCTGGTCATGATCAGTGCGAAGGCATATTCGTTCCACGCCGTGATAAAGCAGAACACGGCGGTGGCGGCGATGCCGGTGGCGGCCTCGGGCAGCACGATCTTGAAGAAGGCCTCCATGCGCGTATAGCCGTCGACGAGGGCCGCCTCCTCATACTCCTTGGGGATCTCGTCCATGAAGCCTTTCATCAGCCACACCGAGAAGGACAGGTTGAAGGCGGTGTAAAGGATGATCAGGCCGATATGGGAATCGTTGAGGCCGACCGCCCGGTACATCAGGAACATCGGAATGGCGACGACCACCGGCGGCAGCATGCGTGTCGACAGGATGAAGAACAGTAGGTCCGCCTCGCCTTTTACCTTGAAGCGCGAGAACCCATAGGCGGTGAAGGTGCCCATGCCGACGGCCAGGACGGTCGAGGTTATGGCAACGATCAGTGAGTTCATGAAACGGCTCGGATAGCCCGACCACTGCACCTGGCCCTTGCCGTCGCGCACGATCTTTTCGCCCCCATTGAAGACGACGCGCTCCCACCACGGCGCAGCCGCGTACTCCTCCGGCGACGGCGGGCTGCGCAGCTGCGAACGCTTGGTGAACAACTTGACGAAGGGCGATATCTCCGGCTGGAAAACCACCGTCGGCGGAATGGTGGTGGCGAGGTTGCGCGGCTTGAACGCCGTCGAGGCGATCCAGTAGATCGGCGCCAGGAAGATGATCGTCACCAGCAGGACAGCGACGATGGCGACCCGGTTGAAGGTGATTTCGGAAGAAGTGCGGACTGCGGCCATCTCAGCGCTCCTTCACCTTGTTGAGGTATTTGACATAGATGTTGGTGATCGCCAGCACCATGATCAGCACGATGTAGGCGAGCGCGCAGGAACGCCCGGTCTGCCATTCCTGGAACGCCATCTTGTAGAGCCGGATCGAGATCAGCTCGGCCGTCGGCTGGCTGGTCAGGATGTAGGCGAGGTCGAAGGTCTTGAACGCCTCCATGGTGCGGAAGATGACCGCGATCATCAGGATCGGCGCAACCAGCGGCAGCGTTATGCGGAAGAAGGTGTAGAACGGCCCGGCCCTGTCGATCGCGGCTGCCTCGTAGAGATGCTTGGGCACGGCCGACAGGCCGGCCAGCGACAACAGCATGACGAAGGGCGACCACATCCAGATGTCGGTCAGCGCAACCGCATAGAGCGCCATTTTCGGATTCGACAGCCATTCGAAGGTGCCGAGGCCGAGCGCATAATTGATGATGCCGAAGGACGGATCGTAGAGCAGCTTCCAGAACAGGCCGACGACGGCCATCGACAGCATCATCGGCAACAACAGGAGCGTCGTCAGCAGGCCCTTGAGCGGAATGTCGCGATTGAGCAGCATGGCCACGCCGAAGCCGACGAGCAGCTGGCCGGCGACCGAGATGATGACGTATTTTGCGGTGATGGCGAAGTTGGACCAGACATAGGGATCGCTGAGCAGGTCGCGATAGTTTTGCAGCCCGACGAAATTCGCCGCCGCGCTGGTCGAGGCGCGGAAATCGGTGAACGAATAGCCCAGCGAATAGATCAGCGGGAAGATGTTAAAGACGATCAGAAACAGGATCGTCGGGATGATGAAGAGATTGCGGATCGAAATGTCGCTTAGACCGCGAGCGGCGGCCCGCGAGGACCTGTCCAGCGTGGTGATCATTGTGGTCGCCAAGACCCTGCTCCCAGTTCAGAAATCAGAAAGATTTCAAAAATCAGAAAAAGAAACGGAGGAGGCACGAACGCCCCCTCCGTGAAACTTCATACTTATTGGCCGCGGCCGTATTTCTTGAAGGTCGCGTTCCAGTCGGCTGCCAGTGCGTCCAGCGTCTCCTTGGCGGTGCCTTCGCCGCCGATCATGTAAGGATAGATGCGCTGGTTAAGCTGCTGCAGCAGTTCAGCGTATTCCGGAACCGCCCAGAAGTCCTTGACCTTGAACATGGTCTCGTAGAACGCCTTGTTGTAGGGCGTGGCGTTCTGGAATTCGGGCGACTTGAGCACGGCGGCACTGCAGGTGTAGCCGCCAAGCGCTGCCCATTTCTTCTGGGTCTCGTCCTTGATGAACCATTCCAGGAACTTCGTCGCCTCTTCCTGCTTCTGCGAGTAGGAAACGATGGAGATGCCCTGACCGCCGAGTGCGGCGAACTGGTCGCCGCCAGGTCCGGCTGGATTGGCGAAGAAGCCGGTGTTCTTGGCGTTCGGGTTCGACGCCTCGTTGATCAACGAGGGGAAGAACGCGAAGTAGTTCATGCTCATCGCGGCCAGGTTTTCAGTGATCGCCTGGTTGTCCTCGACGAAGAACGACTTGGCCCAGCCCGGAGGCGTGAACTTGTAGAGTTCCTTGTAGGCGTCGAGCGCCGCGATCGCCTTGTCGGAGTTGATGAAGCCATCGACCTTGTAGGTCTTATAGTCACCCAGCTCGCCGCCAAAGGAGAACAGCGCGTTTTCGAAGCCCATCGCCATCGCGTCATAAGAATTGTCGGTGTAGATGGCGATGCCGTATTTTTTCTGGTCCGGCCGGTAGAAGAATTCGGCGATGTCGCGTAGCGCCTTGAAATCCTTCGGCACGTCGAGATCGTAGCCATACTTGGCCTTGAAGGCTTCCTTTTCCTTGGGGTCTTCGAACCAGTCCTTGCGATAGGACCAGCCGACGGCGTCGCCTTCGAGCGGAATGGCCCAGTACTTGCTGCTGCCGCCCGGATATTCGGCATAGTATTTCACCGTGGCCGGTGCCATCACTTCACCGACCTTGTGCTTGTTGAAGAAGTCGGTCAGGTCGACATAGTGGCCACCGGTCGAGCCAGCACCAAGCCATTGCGAGTCGCCGACGACCATATCGTAGGCGTCGCCATGGGCGTTGAACTCGGTGAAGGCCTTGGTCTGGAAGTCGGGCCACGGTGTGGTTTCCACCGTGATCTTGACGCCGGTCTCCTTCTCGTACTCGTTGCCGAGTTCCTGCAGGTAATTGGCCGGATCCCATTCCGCCCAGAAGATTGTAAGTTCCTTTTCCTGCGCGTAGACGGACGTTCCGCAGGCGAGCACTAGGCCGATACCAGCAAGCAAGCTGGTCATTGTCTTGCGCATAATGATTTCCTCCCTTGTGCGCATTCTACCGCGTCATGCGAGCCGGCGGCGAGGCCGGCCCTGGTAGTCCTCCCGTGACGGCACCGTTCCGGTTTTTGAGCCTCCTCGCTCGACCGAAACGGATCTCAGCCTTCACCTTTGATCCGCTTTATTTGTCCTGATCTGGTATTACCAATTTAAGAGGAACGTCAAGCCCTTTCTTGGGCGGTGGCGGACACGCAGACAAGTTGGCTTCTGCGATATCTGCCTGTTTTCCCTGAATTTTCCTACTCCTTGATACATGAATGCCTTACTTGGGCCGCTGCATCGCTAGTAGCATGAATAGCCAGGTTGAAAATCTGGTCGAACCAGATTGGCGTCATCTCACGGCGGTCGTCGGCGCGATCCCATCTCCTTCAATCATCGATTCGGTCATAGCCGCGCGCACAAGAGCGCCGGCCGCCCATTGCGCAACCGACATCATACTGCGGCTATCCAATCCCCATATATCCTTTAAAACGATCAGCACCTCAACACCGAAGATCAATGACAGCGCCTGCGCGAGCCGCTTGAATTCGCGCGGCGGCAACCGGCCTTTGAGTGGCGCGATCGCATCTTTCAAAAGATCGACGCGATGGCCGCGCGTGAAGGCAGGTTCGCCGTCAAGCGTGCCTGCCTGTCGCTGCGCCCACTGGTCGAGCGACAGTTTCAGCGCCGCCTTGAACGTCGCTTCGAAGACCTCGATGCGCGGCATGGCGGTCTCGAACAGCTCGGCGACCCGGCGCTCGGGATCGGCAGAGCTCGATTTCCACGTAAGGATCGGCCCAAGCCCCTCATCGACCACCGCCTGCACCAACGCCGCTTGGCTCGGAAAATACCGATAGGCGGTGGCGCGCGAGACCTCCGCTGCCTCCGCCACCTCGCTGACGGAGGGCGTGGCGCCCGCCTGCATCAGCTTTGTCGCCGTCTCAAGCATGAGACGCCTGGTGCGCGCGCGGGCCCCGCGCTCTACTTGGGGGTTCGGCCCTTGGCTGGCATCGTCGTCCATTGCCGCTTGTTGACGTGAGACATTCATGTCAATACGATACGCGTGTCTCAAAAAATTGCAATGGCCCTTCGCGCCGTCGAACGGCCGGGCAAAAAGGGGCGGCAGCGCCGAGCACGCCCAAGACCGGGGAAACGCGATGAAGCGCATCTATGTGGTGGGCACCGCCGACACCAAGGGCGAGGAACTCGCATTTCTGGCCGATGCGGTCGCGGCTACCGGCGCTTCGATTGCCCGTGTCGACATCGGAACACGCGGCGCGACCGTGCCGGTCGATGTTTCGGCAGACGAGGTCGCCAGCCACCATTCCGAGGGTCGCAATGCCGTGCTCGGCGTCGACGATCGCGGCACCGCGGTGGCGGCGATGGCTGCCGCCTTTGCCCGGTTTGTCCAGTCGCGCAGCGATATTGCCGGGATTATCGGCATTGGCGGCGGTGGCGGCACCTCGATCATCACCGCAGGCATGCGCACGCTGCCACTCGGTCTGCCCAAGATCATGGTTTCGACGTTGGCCTCGGGTGACACCGCGCCTTACGTCGACATCTCCGACATCGTCATGATGCCGTCGGTGACCGACATGGCCGGCCTCAACCGGCTTTCGCGTGTCGTGCTGCACAATGCCGCCCAGGCGATATCAGGCATGGCGACAAAGCCGGCGCCGCCGCCCGAGGGCAAACCGTCGCTCGGCCTCACCATGTTCGGCGTCACCACGCCATGCGTGACCGCGATCGCCGATGAGCTTCGTTCGACTTATGACTGCATGGTCTTTCATGCCACCGGCACCGGCGGCCGCACCATGGAAAAATTGGCCGACAGCGGCCTGTTGTCAGGCGTCATCGACATCACAACGACCGAAGTCTGCGACTTGGTGCTTGGCGGCGTGCTGCCGGCGACCGAAGATCGCTTTGGCGCCATCGCCCGCACCGGGCTGCCTTATGTGGGCTCGGTCGGCGCGCTCGACATGGTCAATTTCTGGGCGCCGCCGACAATTCCGGAACGCTATCGCGGCCGGCTGTTCTATGAGCACAATCCAAACGTCACACTGATGCGCACCACTGCCGACGAAAGCAGAACGATCGGCGAATGGATCGGTACAAGGCTGAGCCTCTGCCAGGGTCCGGTTCGTTTCCTCATTCCGGAGAAAGGCGTGTCGGCGCTCGACATTGAAGGCGGCGCCTTCTTCGACCCTGAAGCCGATGCCGCTTTGTTCGGGGCGATCGAGCGTACCATCAAACCGGCCAAAACGCGGCGCGTGCTGCGCCTGCCGCTTCATATCAACGACCCCGAATTCGCCTGGGCTGCCACGACGGCCTTCCTCGACATCGCCAGACAGTGAGACACCAAGACATGGCCGCCATACCGCGCAAGAAAATCCTGGAGAAATTCCGCAAGATGATCGCGGACGGCGTGCCGATCGTCGGCGGCGGTGCCGGCACCGGCCTGTCGGCCAAGGCAGAGGAAGCCGGCGGCATCGACCTGATCATCATCTACAATTCCGGCCGCTACCGCATGGCCGGGCGCGGCTCGGCCGCCGGCCTGCTCGCCTATGGCAACGCCAACGAGATCGTCAAGGAAATGGCCTACGAAGTGCTGCCGGTAGTGAAGAAGACGCCTGTGCTGGCCGGCGTCAACGGCACCGATCCCTTCGTCATCATGCCGCTGCTTTTGGCCGAGTTGAAGACGATGGGCTTTTCCGGTGTGCAGAACTTTCCGACCATCGGACTGTTCGACGGCCAGATGCGGCAGAGTTTTGAAGAAACCGGCATGGGCTTCGGGCTCGAGGTCGACATGATCGCCGAGGCTCACAAACTCGACCTGTTGACCACGCCCTATGTCTTCAACCCAGACGAGGCGCGCGCCATGACAACAGCTGGCGCCGACATCGTCGTCGCCCATATGGGGGTGACCACCGGCGGCTCGATTGGCGCGACATCGGCTAAATCGCTGGACGACTGTGTGAGCGAGATCGACGCCATCGCCAAAGCGGCACGCTCAGCGCGCGAGGATATGATCCTGCTTTGCCATGGCGGGCCGATCTCGATGCCGGACGACGCCAGATATATTCTCGAGCGCTGCAAGGGCCTGCACGGGTTCTATGGCGCCAGTTCGATGGAGCGGCTGCCGGCGGAAGCCTCAATCGCCAGGCAGACGGCGGATTTCAAGGCGGTCACGTTCGGCGCTGCGTAGAGACCAGCAAACAGAAGGGTGGAACGATGACCGACAACAGCAAGGTATTCGTATATCCAAAAGACGTCAGCGCCTTCGGCTTCGACTGGGGCAGGCTGTCGCTGACGGTCGCTCCCGAAGTGAACGGCGCAAAGCGATTTTCCGGTGGTGTCGTCGACCTACCGTCAGGCAAAGGCCATACGCGTCATAACCATCCGGGTGCGGAGGAGATCATCTTTGTCATCTCAGGCAATGGCGAGCAGATGGTCGAAGACGAGAAAGGCAACCCGGTCGTCGAGAAAGTCGGCCCCGGCTGCACCATCTATGTGCCGGAAAGCCGCTTCCACTCGACGCTCAATACCGGCGACGGGCCGATGCAGCTTTTCGTCGTCTATTCGCCGGCAGGGCCGGAACTGGCATTGCGGGAGTTGCCGGATTTCAGGTTGATGCCGCCGGGCGGGAAGTGAGATAGAAGGCGCCTAAGCCCCACCCCTGTTCCAGCCCCTGCCCCGATCGCCGAACATGACGTAACCGGCATCGGTCACCGCCACCGTGTCCTCCAGCTTGATGAAGCCGCGCGTCGGGTGGAGCATGGTCGTCTCGACCGAAAGCACCATGTTCTTCTCCAGCGGCTTTGCGGCATAGGTGCCTTCATAGGTCACCGGATGGTTGGTCATCAGGAACGGCGCTTCATGCGTGATCAGCCCCATGCCATGCGCGAAGAAATCAGTATAGGCCGCAACCTTGGATTTCTTCAGAACGCCTTCGGCACGAGAAATCATGTCACCGCCCAGCGTGCCCGCCTTGACCTTGGAGAAGGCCGCCTGCTGCACTGCCTCGATCTCGGCCAGCAGATCCTCGAGTTCGGCGTCAGGGTCGCCCAGCACGCCCATGCGGCAAAGATCGCCGACATAGCCGTGGTAGTTGCCGCCGGAATCGATCGACATCACCTCGCCCTTCCTCCACGCCTGCGGCGAGGCGGCGCGGTTGTGGCTGGAGCCTAGCGTCAACAGGCAATATTCGAAATGCGCGCCGCGATTGGTCTCCTCGCGCCTGAGCTGTTCGATGATCTCGCTCTTGGTCGTGCCTTCGCGTGCCCAGCCGATGGTCGCCAGCATGGAATCGGTGATCAGCTCAGAAGCGATGCGCAGCTTTTCCAGCTCCGCCTCGGTTTTGATTGCCCGCATGCGCTCCAGCATATCAGTCGCATCGATCAGCTTGGCATCCGGCAGCGCGTTGCGGATCAGCATATAGGCGTCGGACGGCAGGAAGGCGGGCTCGATGCCGATGCGGGCATTGCCCTTACCGATCTTTCGCAAATGCTCGACCGCCAGATTGGCGGCATCGAGCGTACCCCAGCAGGCGGCATGCAGTGTCGGCGTCCAGAACGGATGATTCTGGTGCTCGCCGCCTTCCATGCGGTTGCCGATATAGGCGGCATGCTCCGGCCCACCTTTCTCATAGACAACGACAGGCAGATAACGGCTGTGGCCGATTGCATCCATGGCGGCGAAGAAGATGAACTTGTAGCCGCCAAGCAGATATTGCGTGTTGTGATTGGAGGTGGCGAGCAGCACGTCGATGCCGGCCTCCTCCATCAGCCCGTCCACCCTGGCCTGGTCGAACGGCACGCTGCCGACGGCATTCTTGCCTGGGGCAATGTTCATGTCTCTCTCCCTGAAATCCCTTAGCCGGCCGCTCGCCGGCACCGGCTTTTCCGGCTCTGAACCTCGGCTATGCTTAAATGTGCATCATTTTGCCCGATCTGGTCCAGCCAGAACGGGCGAACCAGCCCCAAAAGCTGCTCCACCTGCTGCACTTTACTCCAGTCTGGTCCTGCTAGAACCGCGCGTCGAACCGTTTTCTGTACAACTGGTCCAGCGGACGGAAATTTCAAAGCCACGTAGAGATGCGCCAATTCCGTCTTTGGCGAAACCCCGCACAAGGCCCATAATCAGCTTTGCAGGATGCTTACGAGCGTCCGAGGGGTACGGCGGACCCGGCCGGGTCCGCGGAGAGGACGGAGTTCGATCATGCCAGAGTTCACCATTTCCAGACGTACAATGCTGGCCGGTTCGGCATTGCTGTTGGCCTCCACCGCCATGCCGACGATCGGCTCGGCGCAGACGCCGAGAAAGGGCGGACGACTGGTTGTCGCCGCCGATTCCGAGCCGCGCAACCTCAATCCGGCGATTGTCGCCTCGAACGGCGTCTTCTTCATCTCGAGCAAGATCGTGGAAACCTTGGCCGAGGCCTCCTTCGGCGGCAAGGACGGGCTCGATCCGCGCCTGGCGCTCAGCTGGGAAGGTGCCGCCGACGGCCTGTCGGTGACGTTCAAACTGCGCGAGGGCGTCAAATGGCATGATGGGAAGCCATTCACCTCAGCCGATGTCGCCTTCTCGGCGCTGCAGGTCTGGAAGCCGCTGCAGAATCTCGGCCGCACCGTGTTCAAGGATCTGGAGGCGGTCGACACGCCGGACGAAACCACAGCCGTGTTCAAATTCGCCAAGCCGACACCGTTCCAGCTAATCCGCAACGCCTTGCCGGCGCTGAGCAGCGTGGTGCCCAAGCACATCTACGAGACCGGAAAGATCGAGGACAACCCGGCCAACAACGCCCCGGTCGGCACCGGACCGTTCAAATTTGCCGAATACAAGCCCGGCGAATATTACCGGCTGGAGAAGAACACCGACTATTGGGGCAAGGACGAGCCCTATCTCGACGAGATCATCTATCAGGTGCTGCCGGACCGCACGTCGGCGGCCAGCGCCCTGGAAGCCGAAGAGATCCAGCTCGCCGCCTTCTCCGCCGTGCCCCTGGCCGATCTCGACCGCATCTCCAAAGTGCCCGGTCTCAAGGTGATCACCAAGGGTTATGAAGGGCTGACCTACCAGCTCGTCGTCGAGATCAATCATCGCCGCAAGGAGCTGGCCGACCTGAAAGTACGCCAGGCGATCGCTCACGCCATCGACAAGGATTTCGTCGTCAAGACGGTATTCCTTGGCTATGCCGCCACCGCCACTGGCCCGGTGCCGAAAAACGACCCGCAATTCTACACCGCCGACGTGCCGACCTACGCTTTCGACGTCGCCAAGGCCAACGCCTTGCTTGACGAGGCCGGCTACAGCCGGGGCGATGACGGCAAACGCTTTTCACTGAGATTGCTGCCCGCGCCTTACTTCAACGAAACCAAACAGTTCGGCGACTATCTGCGCCAGGCGCTCGCCGTCATTGGCATCGACGCCCAGCTGGTCAACAACGACTCTGCCGCGCACATCAAGGCGGTTTACACCGACCACGCCTTCGACCTTGCGGTCGGGCCGCCGGTGTTCCGCGGCGATCCGGCGATCTCGACCACCATCCTGGTGCAGAGCGGTATTCCCGACGGCGTGCCCTTCTCCAACCAGGGTGGCTACAAGAATGCCGATCTCGACGCCCTGATCGCCAAGGCATCGGAGACGCTCGACACCGCCGCCCGCACCGAACTCTACAAGGAGTTCCAGAGAAAAGTTGCCGCCGACCTGCCGCTGATCAACGTCGCCGAATGGAGTTTCATCAGCGTCGCCCGCGATATGGTCAACAACATCGCTAACAACCCGCGCTGGGCAGTATCGAACTGGGCGGACACTTGGCTCGCGGGGTAAGGAAGTCTCTCCAGACTTGCGTGCCGCTTGTGTGGGTGCTCAGCTTCAGCGATGAGAGCTTTTTCGCGCCCCCCTCTGTCCTGCCCTCTTTGCCACCACTTGGCATCTCCCCCACGAGCGGGGAGATCGGCTGTCATTGTCGCTTTCGCCAATCTCCAGCGTTGCAAGACGGCCGGCATCGCCGAAACTGCCAATCTCCCTCCTTGTGGGGGAGATGTCCGGCAGGACAGAGGGGGGCGCCGTAAAGCGCGGCACCGAAGACTTGGCTCTCCTATCGGCGTTGCGCCATGACCCGCGCCGTCATCCTCCTTCGCCGCCGTCTCGTCGGCAGCATCTTCGTGCTGCTGATTGTCGTCATCGGCACGTTCCTGTTGCTCGAAGCCGCTCCCGGCGACGCGGTCGATGCCTACATCGTCTCGACCGGAGGCGACGCCGGCATGATCGAGCTGTTGCGTCACCGCTGGGGGCTCGACCAGTCGGAGCTGACACGGCTCGCCAATTACCTTTGGGCGCTGCTGCATCTCGATCTCGGCCAATCGGTCAGCTTTTCGCGGCCGATCCGCGATGTCATCCTCGAGCGCCTGCCCAACACGCTGCTGTTGATGGGGAGCGCCACGGCGCTCTCCTTCGGCCTCGGCTCGGCTCTCGGCATCTATGCCGGCGCCAGACCCGGCAGCTTCCGCGATCGCTTCCTGTCCATCGGTTCGCTGGCGCTCTATGCCGTGCCGGGCTTCTGGCTCGGGCTTGTGCTGATCATTGTCTTCGCCGTCGACCTGCGCTGGTTTCCGATCGGCGGCATCGAGAGTATCGCCTCGGCCAGGAGCGGCCTCGATCGCGCCGCCGACATCGCCCGCCATCTCGTCCTGCCGGTTTCGGCGCTCGGCTTCATTTATCTCGCGCTCTATCTGCGCATGATGCGCGCCGGCATGGCCGAGGTGTGGCGGCAGGACTTTGTGCTGGCCGCCCGTGCCAGGGGACTTTCCCGCCGTCGCATCGTGCTCGCTCACGTCGCCCGTAACGCGCTGTTGCCGCTGGTCACCATGTTCGGCCTGCAGTCGGCGCAAATGCTGGGCGGCAGCGTCGTCATCGAGAGCGTCTTTTCCGTCCCCGGCCTCGGCCGGCTGGCGCAGGAAGCGGTGGCCGCGCGGGATACCCCACTACTGCTCGGCATTATTCTCACCAGCGCTGTCCTGGTCGTCATCATCAACCTTCTCGTCGACATCGCCTACGCCTTCCTCGATCCGCGCGTCGGCGCCAGTGAGGCCGGCGCGTGAGCCCGCTTCGCCGCTTTCTCCGGACCCCGGAAGCGATCGCCGGCGCGGTCATCCTGGCGGCGCTGTTTGCCGTGGCGCTTGCCGCACCTTTGTTCTTTCCCGGCGATCCGCAGGCGATTGCCGGGCCGGCGTTGCTGCCGCCGTTCCAGGACTGGTCGTTGCCACTCGGCACCGACCGCCTCGGCCGCAACGTGCTTGCCGAGCTTTTCCACGGCGCCCGCACCTCGCTGGCGGTCGGGCTGGCAGCAGCCGCCGCCGCCCTTGCCGTCGGTGCCGTGATCGGCACGTTGGCCGGCTTTGCCGGCGGTCTTGTCGACGAGATGCTGATGCGCATCACCGACGCTTTCCAGACCGTCCCAGCCTTTCTGCTGGCTTTGGCTTTCGTCAGCATCGTCGGGCCGTCGCTCGGCGTCATCGTCGCTGCGATCGCGCTGGGCGCCTGGACCGGACCGGCACGCGTGGCGCGCGCCGAAGTGCTGTCGATCCGCGAGCGCGATTTTGTTGCCGGCGCCCGCGTCATCGGCATGCATCCGCTGGAGATCGCCTTTCGCGAGGTGCTCCCCAATGCGCTGCCGCCGGTAATGGCTTTGTCGTCGGTGATCGTCGCCGCGGCGATTCTCACCGAAGCGGCATTGTCCTTCCTCGGCCTTGGCGACCCCAACCGCGTAACCTGGGGCGGCATGATCGCCGAAGGCCGCGCCGTGCTGCGCACCGCGCCCTTCCTGTCGATCATTCCGGGCGTAGCGCTCGTGCTGACCGTGCTCGGCGTCTATCTCACCGGCGAAGGCGTCGTCGAGACCACGGCGATGAGGAGGAGCCTGTCGTGACGGCGCTTGCTTCGATTCGCAGTCTGACGGTGACCTATCGCCGCGACGGCGCCGAGGTGGCGGCGCTAAAGAATGTCAGCCTCGACATCCCCGCCGGCGAGCGCTTTGCCATCATCGGCGAGAGCGGTTCCGGCAAGAGCACGCTGGCGCTAGCCATTGCCGGGCTGCTGCCGGCCACTGCCAAGATCGAAGGCCGTATCGATTGGCTCTTGCGCCCGCCACCAATGTTTGGTGCCAAGGCACCTGCCGGTCTTCGCGACCATGCTCCAATCGGTGGCCGTGACATGGGCTTTATTTTCCAGGACCCATCCGCAAGTCTCGATCCGGTGATGCCAATCGGCAAGCAGATCGCGGAAGTCGCCTACACCCATCTCGGCCTCAGTTGGCGAGACGCCTATGCCAAGGCAAAAACCCTGCTCGAACGCGTCCGTCTGCCCGACCCCGATGCCGCTTTGCGCGCGTTTCCACATCAGCTCTCCGGCGGCCAGAAGCAGCGCGTGGCGATCGCCGCAGCGATTGCGGCCGGGCCGAAACTGCTGATCGCCGACGAGGCGACCAGTGCGCTGGACACCATCGTGCAGGCCGAGATTGTCGGGCTGATCCGGCGACTGGTGGCCGAGGACGGTATGACGCTGCTGTTCATCAGCCACGACATTGCGCTGGCCGCTGAGCTTGCAGAGCGCATCGCGGTGTTCCGGCATGGCGAGCTGCTCGAGCTCGATTCGACAGCCCAAATCGTCAATGCCCCGCGGCACGCATACACTCGTGTGCTGCTTGACGCTCATCTCGGCCTCGACGCCGAGCCGCTGTTGCGGCGAACATGACCGACCCACTGCTCGCCGTTTCCGGCCTGACCAAACGATACAGTCGCGGCGGCAAGACCATCGCCGCGGTCGACGACGTCTCCTTCCACATCGACCCCGGCGAGACGCTGGCGCTGGCCGGACCTTCCGGCAGCGGCAAGTCGACGATAGCTCGTCTAGTGCTCCGGCTCATCGAATTCGATACCGGCAGTATCGAATTTGAAGGCAGCGATTTCCTGTCGCTGAACGGCGCTGCCTTGCGCGGCCGGCGCACTCGTCTTCAGATGGTGTTTCAGGATCCGCTCGCCGCCTTGAACCCACGCGCCACAGTCGCGCGTGTGCTCGACGACCCCTTGCGCATCCATCACATTGCCTCTGGCCCCGAGCGCCCGCGCCGTATTGCAGCTCTGCTGGAACGCGTCGGCCTCAGCCCCGGTCTCGCCGGCCGCGCCATTCACGAAATTTCCGGCGGCCAACGCCAGCGCGTTGCAATCGCCCGCGCCATCGCCACGAAACCGTCGCTGGTCGTGCTCGACGAGGCCGTGTCGGCGCTCGACGTTTCGGTTCGCGCGCAGATCCTGCGGCTGCTGCTCGACCTTCAACGCGAGGAGCGCATCGCCTATCTGTTCATTTCGCACGATCTCGGCGTCGTCCGTGCCATCGCCCACCGCATCGCCATTCTGGACGGCGGGCGGATTGCCGAGCGCGGCGATGCCCGCACCGTCATCGACGCGCCGCAATCCGCGATCGGCAAGGCGCTGGTGGCGGCAGCGCCAAGACTTTCGAGGATCGAACAGGACGCATCATGACCGACGCCGAAGTCAGAGCCGAAAAACTGTCGCGCGAACTCGATTCCGCCTTCCGCAACCGTGCCGATCTCTATCGTCTGTTGCTCGACGAGCTGACCGCGGAAGTTGGCGCGGAAAAGGCTGAGGCGATCATGATCCGCACCATCGAACGGCGAGGCAGGGAGGTTGCGGCGGCGGCCTTCGCCGATTTCGGCCCCAACGACGCACCGGCGATCGGCGAGGCGTTCCTGGCCGTCAGCCCGGATGGCGGCCGCATGTATCCGACCGATGTCGAACGCGGCCCGGACCGCATCGCCTTCAGGGTCAGGCGCTGCCCGCTGAAGGACGCCTGGGTCGAAGCCGGCATCGACGACGAGAAGCTCGCCACGCTCTGCCGCATCGCCGGCGCCTTCGATCGCGGCCTGTTCGAGGCCACCGGAGTGCGCTTCGACAACGTCACCTGGACGGCGGGCCACGGTTCCGGCTGCTGCCACATCGCCTTGACCAACCGCGATGCCGGTTAGAGCTGCAGCTCGAGCCATGTCGGCGAAGAAGTAGAGTTCCGTTCCGTTGGGCAGCACGGAGCCAAAAACCCCGGCGCCATAAGGCAAGCGGGGATTTTGATGTGTGCATTGCAGGGAGTTCGTGCGGACAGTATCTGCCTCGGTGTCCCGCTGTGTCGGCTTCGTTGCTAAGTGTCCGGGTTGCTACGTGTCCGGCCGGACGCGTCTTTGTGGGTTCATGGCTGTGGCTTCGAGCCACGGCAATCAAATCAATCCGAGATTCTGTCGGATTGCGGCATCCTTGTTCGTCTTCTGTAGGGGAGTTCCTGGAGGTGAATTATGAGCGAATTGCCGCTGGTCAAAACGCGACGCAAAGGCAAGACCCTTACGCAGAGCATGCTGATCCCAACCGAGAAAATGGTCGCTGACGAGCTCCGGGCTGCACGACCTGACCACTTGTCGGACCTTGCGGAGTTACGACGTAAGCTCGCGGCAAAATACGGAGCAGACGCCTGCTGCCCAGTGACTGTGCGGCGGCACCTGGTGCATATCAGTTAAGACGGCAGCGCGCCTTTTTGGCGCGTCGTAAATCCCGATCGGCCATTCGCCCCACGTATGAGAGGTGGATCGGAGCACATACGCGAAAAATTGGCCGCGGAATGCTAAGTGTCCTGTCGCCGTACTTCAGCCCATACGAAAACGGCCCGCACAAGGCGGGCCGTTTTCGAATTTGGTTGCGGGGACAGGATTTGAACCTGTGACCTTCAGGTTATGAGCCTGACGAGCTACCGGGCTGCTCCACCCCGCGTCAACCCTAAAGGTAAGCCTTGGCTCACCAGATTCAAGCTTCCGCCAAATGAAAGGGCTGCTTTCGCGGCCCGGAGTCCCCGTTGGCGGGCCTGTTCGTAAGGAGAAGATTAAACAACGTGCGCTTGGCAGACCTGGCAGCGACCTACTCTCCCGCGTCTTGAGACGAAGTACCATCAGCGCTGGAGCGTTTCACGGCCGAGTTCGGAATGGGATCGGGTGCAGCCGCTCCGCCATAACCACCAGGTCGGCAAAACGCACGTTGCTCGAGAAGCTGTTTTCTGTGCCATCCATTTCGGCGCAATCCAAGGATTGTCACTAGAAATGGGCATTAGGAATGAGAACGATCAAGCCGATCGAACTATTAGTACCGGTAAGCTTCAAGCGTTGCCGCTCTTCCACACCCGGCCTATCAACGTGGTCGTCTTCCACGGTTCTCAGGGAATACTCGTTTTAAGGTGGGTTTCCCGCTTAGATGCCTTCAGCGGTTATCCCGTCCGGATATAGCTACCCTGCTATGCGGCTGGCGCCACAACAGGTCCACCAGAGATCCGTCCATCCCGGTCCTCTCGTACTAGGGACAGATCCTTTCAATATTCCTACACCCACGGCAGATAGGGACCGAACTGTCTCACGACGTTCTGAACCCAACTCACGTACCGCTTTAAATGGCGAACAGCCATACCCTTGGGACCTGCTCCAGCCCCAGGATGCGATGAGTCGACATCGAGGTGCCAAACAACCCCGTCGATATGGACTCTTGGGGGTCATCAGCCTGTTATCCCCGGCGTACCTTTTATCCGTTGAGCGATGGCCCTTCCACGCGGGACCACCGGATCACTATGACCGACTTTCGTCTCTGCTCGACTTGTCAGTCTCGCAGTCAGGCAGGCTTATGCCATTGCACTCAGCGAACGATTTCCGACCGTTCTGAGCCCACCATCGCGCGCCTCCGTTACTCTTTAGGAGGCGACCGCCCCAGTCAAACTACCCACCATACATTGTCCCGGACCCGGATAACGGGCCGCGGTTAGACATCCATAGTGATAAGGGTGGTATTTCAAGGATGGCTCCACCTGAGCTGGCGCCCAGGTTTCAAAGCCTACCACCTATCCTACACATGCCACTACGAATGCCAATGTAAAGCTATAGTAAAGGTGCACGGGGTCTTTCCGTCTAACCGCAGGAACCCCGCATCTTCACGGGGAATTCAATTTCACTGAGTCTATGCTGGAGACAGCGGGGAAGTCGTTACGCCATTCGTGCAGGTCGGAACTTACCCGACAAGGAATTTCGCTACCTTAGGACCGTTATAGTTACGGCCGCCGTTTACTGGGGCTTCGATTCAGAGCTTGCACCCCTCCTCTTAACCTTCCAGCACCGGGCAGGCGTCAGACCCTATACGTCGTCTTGCGACTTCGCAGAGCCCTGTGTTTTTGATAAACAGTCGCTACCCCCTGGTCTGTGCCACCCTCCCATGCTTGCGCATGAAAGGGTCACGCTTCTTCCGAAGTTACGCGTGCAATTTGCCGAGTTCCTTCAGCATAGTTCTCTCAAGCGCCTTGGTATACTCTACCAGTCCACCAGTGTCGGTTTCGGGTACGGTCTATAAGGAGGAGCTATTTCCTGGAACCACGCAGCAGCCCTTTCAATCCGATAAGATTGGACTACCTCAATGATCCGTCACTTCCTCCAGGCCCACGAATATTAACGTGGTTCCCATCGTCTACGCATTTCTGCCTCGACTTAGGGGCCGGCTAACCCTGCTCAGATTAGCTTTAAGCAGGAACCCTTGGACTTTCGGCGGGGGAGTCTCTCACTCCCCTTACGTTACTCATGTCAGCATTCGCACTTCTGATACCTCCACCACCCCTCACGGGTATGGCTTCATCAGCTTACAGAACGCTCCGCTACCGCTTGCATTGCTGCAAACCCTAAGCTTCGGTGTATGGCTTTAGCCCCGTTACATTTTCGGCGCAAAGACCCTTATTTAGACCAGTGAGCTGTTACGCTTTCTTTAAATGATGGCTGCTTCTAAGCCAACATCCTGGTTGTTTTGGGATCCTCACATCCTTTCCCACTTAGCCATAACTTGGGGACCTTAGCTGTAGGTCAGGGTTGTTTCCCTTTTCACGACGGACGTTAGCACCCGCCGTGTGTCTGCCGACTATTACTCCCAGGTATTCGGAGTTTGGTTAGGTTTGGTAATCCGGTGAGGACCCCTAGCCCATCCAGTGCTCTACCCCCTGGGGTATTCGGTCGACGCTCTACCTAAATAGATTTCGCGGAGAACCAGC
Source organism: Mesorhizobium sp. M0106 (assembly GCF_040322715.1). NCBI lineage: Bacteria > Pseudomonadati > Pseudomonadota > Alphaproteobacteria > Hyphomicrobiales > Phyllobacteriaceae > Mesorhizobium > Mesorhizobium sp. M0106. The sequence goes on from NZ_JAMYUA010000001.1 coordinate 374,363, forward strand.
TATTTCCGAGTTTGATTGGCCTTTCACCCCTAGCCACAAGTCATCCCGAACTATTGCAACAGTTATGGGTTCGGTCCTCCAGTAAGTGTTACCTTACCTTCAACCTGCTCATGGCTAGATCACTCGGTTTCGGGTCTAATGCGACGAACTGAACGCCCTGTTCAGACTCGCTTTCGCTGCGCCTACACCTATCGGTTTAAGCTTGCTCGTCACACTAAGTCGCTGACCCATTATACAAAAGGTACGTGGTGACCCTTGCGGGCTCCCACTGTTTGTAGGCAATCGGTTTCAGGTACTCTTTCACTCCCCTTGTCGGGGTGCTTTTCACCTTTCCCTCACGGTACTAGTTCGCTATCGGTCATGCACGAGTACTTAGGCTTGGAGGGTGGTCCCCCCAATTTCAGACAGGATTTCACGTGTCCCGCCTTACTCGAGGACGATGATTTGCATTACGCGTACGGGGCTGTCACCCACTATGGCCCTACTTTCCAGAAGGTTCCGCTTGTCTCATCATCGCCACTGGCCTGGTCCGGGTTCGCTCGCCACTACTTCCGGAGTCTCGGTTGATGTCCTTTCCTACGGGTACTTAGATGTTTCAGTTCCCCGCGTTCGCCACTTTACCCTTATTTTATTCAGGG